>JAFAME010000352.1 GCA_019233695.1 Methylobacteriaceae bacterium | reverse complement strand
CTGGCAACGCTCAGCGCCTGCAACATCAGGAACTTCTCGATTTTCCTGAAGGAGCCGGAGAACCTCCTGTTCGGCTATTGGGAATATCATGGAGAGGACTTCGCCGCGGACGCCCGCAGGATCGCGGCCGACTCGGTCACAGTGCATTGGTGGGCACATACGGACCCCTGCCAGCTGCCGTTCGAAACGCGCCGCGAGGGCGAGTGGTGGGCCAGCATGGAGGAAGTCTTCCACCTTGACTGACAATGGCCTGGCTTCCGCCTGCGCGGACGCGCACGTCTCTGCGCCTTGCGGGGAGAGGGAATTTCTTCACTCGCTTCGCGCAGCAAGCCTGGTACGGGCCGTGTGTACTTCCTCTGCGGTGACCGGCGCCGCCGCGACGCCCCAGCTGTTGCGGATATAGGTCAGTACGGCGGCGACTTCGCTATCGTCGAGCTGCCAGCCGAAGGCCGGCATGCCTGGCCCGGTCGGCTCGCGAACCGTTGCAACGCTTCTCGCGCCGCGCAGGACGATGCGGATCAACGTCGTGGGATCCCTGGAGCGAACAGAAGGCGAGGCTGCAAGAGCGGGGAAAAGGTAAGGCACGCCGCGGCCGTCGGGAGTGTGACAGGCCGAGCAGACGTCGCGATAGATGGCGCCCCCTGCGGCCATGGCGGCGTCTTCGCTGCGAGCCGGAGGCGTCGCCTCACTGCCACCGCGTTGGTCCTTCAAATAGGCGGCGATCGCGTACAGATCGGCATCGGTCATGTGCGAGCTCGACAGGGCGATCTCTTCCGCCATCGGCCCCGTCGCGGCGGAGAGACGATTGTGGCCGTCCCGCAGGTATTCGACGATATCGTCGGGGCTCCACCGGCCGAGACCGCGCGTGCTGTCGTTGGTGATGTTCGGCGCGAACCAACCCTGAATGACAGAACCGCGCAGCTTCTGCGCGTTTTCATCCCCGCCAAGCCAAGTCTTTGGCGTATGGCAGGCCCCGCAATGGCCGGGCCCCTCGACGAGATAGGCGCCGCGATTCCACTCAGGCGACTTGGTGTCGTCCGGCCGGAACTCTCCCGGCCTGAAATAGAGCGCATCCCAGGCAAGCATCCCGGCGCGGATGCTGAGCGGGAAGGGCAGAAGGTCGGAGGTCACCGGATTGCGAACCGGCGCGACCGTATCGAGATAGGCGCGGATGGCGAGAACATCCTCGCGCGACATTCGGCTGTAGTAGGGAAAAGGCATCGCCGGGTAGAGCGGCTTGCCGTCGCGGCGTTCGCCCTGCCGCACGGCGGCGTCGAACTGCCTGTCGGTCCACGTGCCGATCCCTGTTTCGGCGTCGGGAGTGATGTTGGCGGCAGCCACGAAGCCGAAGGGCGTCTCGATCCGTCTGCCGCCGGCGAACGGGCGACCCTCCCCGGGAATGGTGTGGCAGCTCGCGCAGTCGGCCACCGCCGTCAGATAGCGGCCGCGCTCGATCAGCGCAAAATCCTGGCCCTTCCGATGATGGATGCCGTCAACGACGGGAGTCATCAAACTCCTCACGCCGACGCCGATTGCCACGACTGCGAGCGCGAGAATGACGAGGGCGCCGATCGTGATGGCGAGCGCCCTAAGCATTGACGAGCGGCCCAGGATTTTTCAGGTATGTGCTGCGAATGGCTTCGGCCGACCAGAACGCGAGGGCGGCGAGTGTCCCGGTCGGGTTGTAGCCGGCATTCTGCGGAAAGCCGCTCGCCCCCATCACGAAGAGGTTCGGCACGTCCCAGCTTTGCAGGTAGCGGTTGATGGCGCTGGTCTTCGGATCCGTGCCCATCACCGCTCCGCCGCAGAGGTGCGTCGTCTGGTATTTGGTGATGTCGTAGGGCCCCTTGCGATACTCCTTCATCACCTGCTTGGCGCCCATCGCCTGAATGATGTCGGCAAAGCGGTCAGTGAGAAACGCGTTCTGCTTGAGCTCGTTGTCGTGGAAATCAATGGTCATGCGCACGAGCGGGCGTCCGAACCGGTCTTTGTAGGTCGGGTCGAGATCGAGATAGACGTCGCGATAGGCATAGAAACTGCCGTGCACGCCGGTGCCGGGCTTCACCGCGCTCAGATAGTTCTCCCGCACGGCGGATTTCCACGCCGCGCCCCAGCGCGGTGTGCCGGGCGGCACCGGCGTTGTTTCGATCGGGCGGCCGTTGGTCTGCACCTGCCCCATATAGCCGCCGCCGACGAAGCCATGCGGGCCATGGTCGAAGTTGTCGCCGTTGAACTCGTCGATGCACATGCCGATCGAGCCCGATGCGATGAACGGGTTGAAAATGAACTTCGCCGCATCGAAGAAGCCGGTTACGTCGGAAATCGTCTGGTGGGTGAAGTTGCGCCCAATGACGCCCTCGCCGGCGACCGGATCATAGGGCTTGCCGATGCCCGAGAGCAGGAGCAGCTGCACGTTGAAGATCGTATAGGCCGAGAGGATCACGAGTTCGCCCGGCTGCTCCCACTCCTCGCCGCCGGCATCGACATAGGTCACGCCCGTTGCTCGCTTGCCCGAGCTGTCGAGATTGATGCGCGTCACCTCGCAATTGTCGCGAGCGAGGAAATTCGGCTTGCGCACGAGGACCGGAAGGATGGTGGTCTGCGGGCTAGCCTTGGAATAATTGCCGCAGCCGAACCATTCGCAGAAGCCGCAGTAGGTGCAGGGCCCCAGGCGAATGCCGAGCGGATTCAGATAGGCCTGCGAGAGGTTGCCGGACGGCTGCGGAAACGGCTTGTAGCCGAGTTCGCGCGCCGCCTTGCCAAACAACGTGTGGCTGAAGGGCTGCGCCTGCGCCGGCGTGGGATAGGGCCGGGAACGCGGCCCCTCGAACGGGTTGCCGCCCTCGTGGATCTGGCCCCTGAGATTGCCTGCGGTGCCGGACGTGCCGCAGAGGTACTCGAAGCGGTCGTAGTAGGGCTCGATCTCGTCGTAGGTGACGCCCCAGTCCTGGATCGTCATGTCGGGCGGCAGGAACGATGCCCCGTAGCGCTCGGTGAGGTGCGTCTTCAAGACGAAGTCGGAGGGGAGAAATCGCCACGTCTCGGCGTTCCAGTGCACGCCCCCGCCGCCCACCCCATTGGGCGGCATGAAGGCGCCCCAGGTGCGGATCGGCAGTGCCGTCTCGCTCATCTTGTTGCGGAAGCTGAAGGTCGTCTGGCTCGGCCGCAGGAACAATTCATGGCGAATGCGGTAGCGCAGCTCGTCCTGCGCGGAGGTCGGAGGAAAGTCGGTCGGCGTGTCGCGCCAGGGGCCGCGCTCGATGGCAACGACCTCAAGGCCCGCCTCGGTGAGCTCATGCGCCAGGATCGATCCGGTCCAGCCGAGGCCGACAATGACCGCATCCTTTGCTGGGAGTTTGCGGGCCATCAGGCTTTGCCCGGCATCCAGCCGGGCCGTCCCATGATGCTGACCGGGGGCAGGGGGAAGCGTTCGTTGTGCCGGCTCACCCAGTCGCGATAGTCGTAGCGGGCTCCCGGATAGCCGATCATCTTCCAGGCCACCATGTCCCGATTGCCGCCATAGAGCGGATCGGCGAAGAAGCCCTGCTGCACATCCTTCAGGATGGCCTCGAAGAATTCCTTGCCATTGGTGCCCTCGAGCGCGATCCTGCTGCTCTCGAGCCCGGCGAGGATGTCGTCCTTCTCGGCATCCGAGAGATCCGCAAACGCCCTGTTGTTGCGATTGGCACGGCAATATCGATCGAGCGCGGCGAGCGCCTTGCGATACTGCTCTGCCGGCCCGGCGTCCGACTGCGGGCCCTGCTCTTTCTTGCCCTTGTGGAAGGGCGCCGCGGTATAGAGCCCCTCCTGGCGCCCGTAAGGGCCGGCGAGCTGCCGATCGATGAAAACGGCGCAGCCGGCGTCCTTGCCGCCGGGCGTCTGCGGGTCAGGCGGGATGATGCGATCGGCGATCGCTTCGATTGCGGCCGCCTCCTCGTTCGTGAAGAAGAGCCAGGGACCAGGTCGCGCGGGCTCGGGCGGGGTGCCGGCGCTCGGCTGCCAGGGCAGTGCGCCGGAGACGATGCTGGCATGCGCCGTGATCCCGCCGAAGAGGACAGCAGTGCTCGCCAGGAGATCGCGTCTGTGAAGTCGCATTGCCCACCTGATTAAGCCGCTGTTCAACGGGATTGGTGGACGTTGGGTTCCTGGTTCTGCGAAACGGCACTCGCGGACCCCTGCGTCAGCGTCGAAATGCCACCGCAGCCGCGCCCGGTATGTCGACCGCGAAGATCACGATCCGAATGGACAGCCTGACCTGGACGAGGCCAAGCGAGTCGTCCTGTTCGATCCGGGTTATATTGGCTTGGATGTACGGATTTTCTTGGAGACCGAGAGACAATGACGTCCATTGGAATTGGCATGCTTGGTGCGGGCTTCATCGGCCAGATGCACTCGCTGACGTTCGGCTCGGTCGGGGTCACGAAGCAATCGCCGCGGCTTGCCGGCCGGCTGATTGTCCTGGCCGATACGAACCTCGATCTCGCCAGGGAGGTGCAGGAGCGCTACGGCTGGGAAAGCGTCAGCGCCGACTGGCACGCCGCGTTCGACAATCCGGACATCCGCATTTTCATCAATTCCGGGCCGAACGATGCTCACGCGGAGCCGACCATGGCTGCCGCAAAGCTCCACAAGGATCTTTTCTCGGAAAAGCCGTTGGCGCGCACCGCCGCAGAAGCCTTTGCGATCTGGGAGGCGGCGGAGGCGGCCGGCGTCCATCACATGTGCGCCTACATTCACCGCTTTATTCCCGCCCTGCAGCTCGTCCGACAGATGATTGCCGAGGGCGCAATCGGGCGCATCCGGCACTTCCGCAGCAATTTCCTTCTCGACATGCAGCATCCCGACCGCAGCCTGTCCTGGCGCTACAGCACAGGGCGCGCCGGCGGCGGAGCCACCGGCGATCTCGGCTCGCATCACATCGACCAGGCGCGATTCCTGGTCGGCGAGGTCCGGCACGTGAGCGCCATGGCGCGCAGCTGGAGCAAGGACGCAAGCAACCGCATCTTCGATGTCAATGACGACTGGTTTGTCGCCGCGGCGGAGCTTGAGGGCGGCGTCACGGCGGTCTTCGAGGCCTCACGGGTCGTCGAGGGGCATCCGCT
>JAFAME010000191.1 GCA_019233695.1 Methylobacteriaceae bacterium | reverse complement strand
CGGCGCCGTTGGCGGCAACGCGGCCGGCCGCGATCGCGTCCTGCGCCTTGCGCCGGCTGTCGAACAGCCCTCGACGAACGAGGAGGAGATCGGCGCGTTGTTTTTCGGACACTGGAAGGCCATAGCAAATGCCGCCCCCGCCCGTCGAGAACCGCAGCATCGGCGCATGTCGGGAGCCGCTCATGCATTTCAAGCCGATCGAGGCATTTTGCTCGGCGGCGGCCTCGTGGACGCGCAGGCGACAGCGCCAGTGTTTCTTTACCGGCTAAAATGGGGTCCGGGCCGGCTCAGAGACAGCTCAGGACGTCGAGCTTGACCCAGCCGAGCGGCCGATTGGTATTGCTGCCCGAGACGTAGACCCAAGAGAAACGATAGAGCGGCTTGTTCATGGAACAGCCTTGTCGGCGCGCCGCCTCAGAAAATTCGCGACGGACCCTTGCCCGCGGGCAATGCGAAACAACCTGGAGATGCCGTAGGCTCAGCCTTAGGCGATCTTGACGCGCTCGGCCTCCGCGGCCCGCCCCAGCGCCTCGAATACTTTGGCGACGATGCCTTTGGCATCGAGCCCGGCCTTGGCATACATGCGCTCGGGCTTGTCGTGATCGAGGAAGGCGTCCGGCAGGACCATCGTGCGTATCCGCAACCCATTGTCGAGGAAGCCATCATCGGACAAGGCGTGCAGACAGAGGGCGCCGAAGCCGCCTGTGGAGCCTTCTTCAATCGTGATCAGCACCTCGTGGTTCGCCGCGAGCCGCCGCAGCAGCTCCCGGTCGACAGGCTTGGCGAAGCGCGCATCGGCGACCGTGGTGGAGAGCCCATGCGAGGCAAGCTCCTGGGCTGCCTTCAGGACCTCCTGGAGACGCGTGCCGAGGGAGAACAGCGCGATCCGCGAACCTTCGCGAAGGACGCGCCCCTTGCCGATGGCCAAGGGCTCGCCCTCCTGCGGCATCTCCATGCCGATCCCTTCCCCGCGCGGGTAGCGGAAGGCGATCGGTCCGTCGCTGTAGGCTGCAGCCGTCGCGACCATGTGCACGAGTTCCGCCTCGTCGGCCGCGGCCATGACCACAAAGCCCGGCAGGCAGGTGAGATAGGCAAGATCGAAGGAGCCCGCGTGGGTCGGGCCGTCGGCACCGACGAGCCCGGCCCTGTCCATGGCAAATCGTACCGGCAGCTTTTGGATCGCGACGTCGTGCACGACCTGGTCGTAGGCGCGTTGCAGGAACGTCGAATAGATGGCGCAGAACGGCTTGAAGCCCTCCGCGGCCAAGCCTGCCGCGAAGGTGACCGCATGCTGCTCGGCGATACCGACATCGAACGTGCGCGTCGGAAACGCCTTGCCGAAGAGGTCAAGGCCCGTACCGGACGGCATGGCCCCGGTGATCGCGACGATCTTGTCGTCCTTCTCTGCCTCCTTGATCAGGCTCTCGGCGAAGACGCGGGTATAGGAAGGCGCGTTGACCTTCGGCTTTGCCTGCGCGCCGGTGATGACGTCGAACGTGCTGACCGCATGGTATTTGTCGGCGTTCGCTTCGGCCGGCGCGTAACCCTTGCCCTTCTGTGTCACCACGTGGACGAGAATTGGACCGTCATCGGCGTCCCGCACGTTGATTAGAACCGGCAGGAGGTGGTCGAGATTGTGGCCGTCGATCGGCCCGATATAGAAGAAGCCAAGCTCCTCGAACAGGGTACCGCCGGTCCAGAAGCCGCGGGCGAATTCCTCCGTCCGCTTTGCCTTTTCGTAGAAGAACTTGGGCAGGTGCTGGGCGAGCTGCTTGATGGTCTCGCGGATCGAGCGGTAGGTGCCGCCCGACACGAGTCGTGCCAGATAGGCCGACATCGCACCGGTGGGCGGGGCAATCGACATGTCGTTGTCGTTGAGAATGACGATGAGCCGCGACTGCATCGCGCCCGCGTTGTTCATCGCCTCGTAGGCCATGCCGGCCGACAGCGCACCGTCTCCGATGACGCAGATGACGTTATTGCGCCGGCCGGCGAAATCGCGCGCCACGGCCATGCCGAGGCCGGCCGAGATCGAGGTGGATGAATGGGCTGCCCCGAACGGGTCATATTCGCTCTCGGCCCGCTTGGTGAAGCCCGAAAGGCCGCCGCCCTGACGCAGGGTGCGTATGCGGCTGCGCCGCCCGGTCAGGATCTTGTGCGGATAGGCCTGATGGCCAACGTCCCAGATGAGCCTGTCGCGCGGGGTATCGAAGACGTAGTGGAGAGCCACCGTCAGCTCGACTACGCCGAGGCCCGCCCCGAGGTGGCCGCCAGTGACCGAGACGGCGTCGATCGTCTCCGTGCGCAATTCGTCTGCCAGGCAGCGAAGATCGCTCGCCGGCAGACATCGCAGCTCATCGGGCGAGGTGACGCGGTCGAGAAGGGGGGTCTTGCTGCTCTTGTTCATCGCTTCTCGATCGGCAACTTCCTTGATCGGCACTCGGTTCCCTGCTCTTGGGGGCGCCAGAAGCCCCTTTTACAGTACCAAGGCTGCATTCCCAAATAGGGCAGGGGTCGCAGCAAAGTCCAGCGGCGTCAATCAGATCGACCGCATCGGCGGCCTTATCCATCCGGGTGTGGCTTTTTCGCCATCGCGCCAATGCCCCTCGCCATCTCGACGAATTCGCTTGGCATCATGACGATGGTCATGGTGTTTTGCTCGGCGCCGACTTCGGTGATCATCTGCATGCGGCGCAGTTCGAGCGCCGCCGGGTTCTGCATGATCCGCTCGGCCGCCTGCCGCAATTGTTCGGCTGCCTCGAGCTCGGCCTCCGCCTTGATGATGCGGGCGCGCTTTTCCCGCAGCGCTTCGGCCTCCTGGGCCATGGCGCGCTGCATGGTCTCGGGGATCTCGACATTCTTCATCTGGACGCGTTCGACCTTTACCCCCCACGGCTCCGTCACCCGGTCGATCGAGCGCTGCATCAAATCGGCAATCGTGTCTTGCGCCTTGAGGATCTCGTCGAGCGTGTGCTGGCCGAGGAGGGTGCGCAAGGTCGTGAGCGAGACCTGGATCACGGCGTTGGCGATGTCCTTGACCTCGATGACTGCATGCACGGGGTCGAGAATGCGGTACCAGATCACGGTATTGACCTTGATCGGCACATTGTCCTTGGTGATCGCCTCCTGCTGCTCGACGCTTGCCGTGATGGTGCGCAGGTCGACCTTTCGCTGCCATTCGATGATCGGCCACAGCAGGTAGAGGCCCGGGCCGGCGGTGCGGCTGTATCGGCCTAGGTTGAAAACGACGCCGCGCTCGTACTGGTTGGCGATGCGGATGCTCGCCAGGAGCACGATGACGATCAGGACCAGGACAATGGAGACCGGCATCGAAGGCTCCGATCGGTTGCGGCGATCGCGACCCTATCCCCCGAGGCGATGCGACTGCGAACTTATCTTCGAATTTGATAAATATTATGTATATCATCACGATCCGCCCTGAACCTCACTCGACGTCGAGCGGTGCGGTCCCCGTCGGCTTGCCGTCATGGCCGAGCGTGATCTTCTCGATGCGCATCTCGGCGCTCTTCAGCAGCGCGTCGCAATGGCGCTTCAGCGCCTCTCCGCGCTCATAGATGATGATCGAGTCTTCCAACGAAACGCTCCCTTGTTCGAGCCTGCGGACGATCTCTTCGAGTTCAGCAAGGGCGCGCTCGAAGGGCAGGGTGACGATGTCGGCGTTGGGAGCTGCGGGGTCGGGTGCGCTTTCAGCCAAAACAGGTCTCACTGCCGTGGTCGGATCGGACATCATAGCATTGGCGAAGATAGATGGGACGGACTTGTTGCTTCGCCAAGCTTCTCCCGCACCCCGCTCGACGCAGCCGACGCTTCGGCGTAAACGTCTCGCCTCGCTGGCAGTCCGAGGGGGGAGCGCATGCGCGTCGGCGTGCCCAAGGAAATCAAGAACAATGAATTCCGGGTCGGGCTGACGCCCTCCTCCGTGGCCGAATTGGTGCACCACGGCCACCAGGTTCTCGTCGAAAAAGGGGCGGGCGAGGGCTCGGGACTGACGGATGCCGAATATGCCGCGGCCGGCGCGACGGTTGCCGAGGGCGCCAAAAAGATCTTCGCCGATGCGGACATGATCGTGAAGGTGAAGGAGCCGCTCGCCGCCGAGCGCAAGCTTCTGAAACAGGGCAAGGTGCTCTTCACGTACCTGCATCTGGCGCCGGATCCGCCGCAAACGCATGACCTCGTGGCATCGGGCGCGACCTGCATTGCCTACGAGACGGTGACATCGCCGACGGGCGGCCTGCCGCTCTTGACGCCGATGTCGGAGGTTGCGGGTCGCCTCGCACCGCAGGTCGGCGCCCATGCGCTCGAAAAGGCGGCCGGCGGGCGCGGCATCCTGCTTGGCGGCGTGCCGGGGGTACCCGCGGCCGAGGTCGTCATCCTGGGGGGCGGGGTCTCAGGCACCCACGCGGCGACCATTGCGCTCGGCATGGGGGCCAACGTCACGGTCGTCGATCGTTCCGCCGAGGTATTGCGCCGGCTCTCGGCCCAGTTCGGCACCGGCGTGCGCACGATCTTTTCGACGCGCTCGGCAATCGAGGAGCTCGTCAAGCGCGCCGACCTTCTGATCGGCACGGTGCTGATCCCCGGCGCCGCGGCGCCGAAACTCGTCACGCGCGCCATGCTGAAGACGATGAAGCCCGGCGCCGTGATGGTCGATGTTTCCATCGATCAGGGCGGCTGCTTCGAGACTTCGCACCCGACCACCCATTCCGATCCGACCTTCGTCATCGACGGCATCGTCCATTATTGCGTCGCCAACATGCCCGGCGCCGTGGCGCGGACCTCGACGTTCGCGCTCAATAACGCCACGCTGCCGTTCGCGCTCGCGCTTGCCGACAAGGGCTGGAAGAGGGCTTTGACGGACGACCTGCATCTGCGCAACGGCCTCAACGTCCACGACGGCAAGATCACCTGCAAGCCGGTCGCCGAGGCGCATAAGCTGCTATATGTGACGCCTGAGAGCGTGCTGGGGATGTAAGCCCCCCGCGACGGATCATCGGTTGCATTCCCCCGGATATCTGCCCGACTGCCGAGCACCGAACGTAGAAAATCATCCGGTCATCTGAGACCTTTGGCTCGTGCCGCGCGTTAGTCCGTCATGGACTTGCCTGTCAGGAAGCCTCCCGGTGTGGACTATCTCCGTCGACGCTTGGCGGACGCCGAAAGCCGGGTTGCAAATCAGACTCTGCTGATCGCGGACCTGCAAAGAAATGGCGATTCGACCGAAGGGGCAGAGGCGCTGTTGAGGGCGATGATTGAATCGGTGCGCTTGCTTCGCCAACGTCTCGAAAAGGTCGAGATGGAGGACCCTGAGGGATATCTCAGGTCGGCATGATTTGTCGAACAGGCTTACGGCGCCGGTTGCGCTTTTGTGGCCACGCTTGCGGTAATAATAGATTCGCCTAAGCTACATGCAACCAAGGTCTGACTAGATCGATGGTTTGGCGCGATGCGCTGCTAAATCATGGTGAAACAGTGTTGCTGAGAACACCTGGGAACTAGACTCGACGCAGCACGTTGAATGGCGTGGACTAAGCCATCACGGAGGTTCAGAAAATGAAACTACTCAACGCTATGGCACTGGCGGGGATCATCGGGGCCGGCTTGACCTTGACCGCCGCCACGAGTGCATCGGCACGCATCATCTGCAACGAGGAAGGCGACTGCTGGCACAGCAAGACTGAGTACGTCTATCCGCCATCCGTTCGCCTGATGGTTCATCCGGACGACTGGAAATGGAAGGAAGGCGAGCGCTTCAGCTGGCGCGAGCATGAAGGCCGCGGCTTCTGGCGCGGTGGCAGGTGGGAAGGATTCTGATCTCAAGGCCGCAGCCGCAGTAGTCTCTGCTTTGAACGGCCTGCGGGTTGCCCGCGGGCCGTTCTTGTTGCGGGCGGCCCCTCCGCGCGCTCGACGATGTTATCGAGAGAGGCCGACCGGTCCCGCGGGCGGGCGCCGTGCGACGTGCTCCCTCAGAGCGAGGCGATCACGGCAGGATAAGACGGTTCACCCGAAGAGTGCGCGCCGGCGATCGAGGCTTGCCAGCGGCCATAGCGTCGTGGAGTCGTAGTAGGCACCAAATGCCGCGACGGCCGGAGGCAGGGCGACCCACGGCAATTTCGACCTGACGTAGATGTGCACATCGGGCTGGAGCGAGGTCGGATCGTCGAGGGTGCCGACCCTGACGAAGCGCAGGGCCGAGCGGCCGCCATATTCACTCCACAGCGCCGTCCCGCAGACGGGGCAGCGAAAAATCGTGTGAGGCCGACCGCTGTCGGTCGGCATGTTGCTCGGCTTGACTTCCCCGGACAGAACCTGGA
Source organism: Methylobacteriaceae bacterium (assembly GCA_019233695.1). Classification (GTDB taxonomy): domain Bacteria; phylum Pseudomonadota; class Alphaproteobacteria; order Rhizobiales; family Beijerinckiaceae; genus JAFAME01. Next base: position 5,026 of record JAFAME010000191.1, on the reverse strand, counting down.
CCCGATCCGCCTCGATCAAGGCGTTGATGACGAACGCGCTTCCCGTCTGCCTCTGACAATCGCGGCAATGGCAGCAATGCACGAACATCGGCGCCGAAGCGAGACGATAGCGGACCGCTGCGCAGGCGCAGCCGCCTTCGAGCTCCTTACCCATGTCGTTTGCTCCGCAGATTTCTGTGCCAGCTCGGGCGACCTGCGGCCCGGAACCGATGGCGAGATGATGGCGTCCCCGGCGTGACTCGAACACGCGACACCAGGTTTCATCCCACTTCGGCTTTCGCCGCCGCCGCGCCGGCGTTCGTGGTCTGGACTATCCCTTCGCCATATCCCGCATCGAGAAGGGGACGTAGGCGCCGCCCGTCTAGTCTCTACACCTTCCCGTGTCCGGGCTTGGCTCGGGGTTGGCATGGCACGAGCGCGCCGAAGCTTTCCCCGACTTTGAGCGGATTCACGCTGGCCGTTTCCAGCCTTCGTGCCCAATCTAGGAAACCTGTGCTCTATCCTGCTGAGCTACGGGGACCCGGCGCCATTCATAGCCGCCGCGGGCCAGCTTGGCTAGCCGGATGGCCATCAGGCGATGGTGTCCACCACACCGCCGTCGACCCGCAGCGCCGCGCCGGTGGTCGCGGACGCTTGGGCCGAGCAGACATACACCACCATATTGGCCACTTCCTCAGGGGTCGCTGCCCGACGGATAAGCGAACTTGGTCGGTGGGCCTTGACAAAATCCGTCGCGGCCTGAGCGATCGAGACGTGCGCCCTGGCCGCCCCGTCCTTCAGCATCGCCGCCACCCCGTCAGACAGCGTCGGTCCCGGCAAGACCGCATTCACGGTGACGCCCGTTGCTGCGGCGCGCTTGGCAAGGCCGCGTGAGAGCGCCAGCATGGCTGTCTTGGTCACGCCGTAGTGGATCATGTCGGCTGGAATGTTCAGGCCCGATTCGGAGGAGATGAAGACGATGCGCCCCCAGCCGCGCTGCAGCATCGCCTGCATGTAGAAGCGCGACAGGCGCACGCCCGACATGACGTTGACCTCGAAAAAGCGCGTCCACTCGCCATCCGGAATGTCGAAAAAATCCCGCGGCCCGAAGATCCCGACATTGTTGACGAGAATATCGAGCGAGGGTTCCGCACGGGTCAGGGCCACACAACCTGCAGGCGTCGCTAGGTCGGCGGCGCATCCACGGACCGGCGCTTCAGGCGCCGACTTGCGGACATCCAGGATTGCCGCTTCGACGCTCGCCTGCTTGCGGCCGTTCACGACAACGGTGGCGCCGGCGCCGGCAAGTCCCTTGGCGATCGCAAGCCCGATGCCGGCAGTCGACCCGGTGACGAGAGCAGTCCTGGCCGAGAGATCGATGTTCATTTTGAGACTTTCCTCTACCGGCCGATTGGGGGGCCTCGGACCTTCATTCATGCGCGCGATGCCGGGCCTGCGACCGGCAACGGCAAAGATGGCGCTCGAATGCCGGTTGACCACACGGGAATGGCGCGAACCGAAATCTCGCGTCGCGTCTTTGAGGCCCTGAGACGCGAGGCTATGAGCCGCGGTGGCAAACGGCAAAAGTCGCGCCTATAATATGCCCGAAAGCGCAGCAACCGGATTGCCGCTCGGGGAGCGGTTCAATGTCGCTATCCACCGAGCCCATCAGGAACGCCATGGCCGCGAATTCGCGTGCCTCCGGACCCTCGTTGGCGCTGGTCCTGGCAGTCTCGGGCGCCTGCCTGATCGCGGTCGCAGCGGGTGTGCTGTGGCTGCGGTTCGGGCCACAGGTCTTCGTTAACGCCCTGAACGCGGCCTGGATGTGCATGTGACGGATGTGCGGGCGCCAGGAACCGAACATGACGCTTCGACGCCTCGCATTGCCCCTGTCGGTCTTCATTCTCGGCGCCTCGGCGCTGGTGGGAGCGGCCTACCTAAGCCTCGATTCGCTGCGCTCGGAGACGCGCGGGCCCTCGGCGATCGGCGGGCGCTTTTCCCTTATCGCCGACGATGGCCGCACAGTCAGCGATGCCGACATGAAGGGCGAGCCCTTTCTCGTCTTCTTTGGCTACACGCATTGCCCTGACACCTGCCCGACAACGCTCGCACAAATCTCGGACGTTTTCGGCAAGCTCGGCGCGGACAAGAAGGTCGGGGCGTTGTTCATCACGGTCGACCCCGAGCGCGACACCCCGGCGGTGCTCAAAGACTATCTGTCGAATTTCGATCGGCGGATCATCGGTCTCTCCGGCGACCGCTCGGCCATCGAGGCCGCGATGAAGGCCTATCGCGTCATCGCCCGGAAGGTGCCGACGCAAGACGGCGACTACTCCATGGATCACACCGCCATCATCTATCTCATGGACAAGCAAGGGCGGTTCGTCAGCGCCTTCAATCTCGATCAGGCGCCGGAAGCCGCCGCTCGCGATCTTTCGACCTATCTATGAGCTGCGCTCAGTAGAAACCGACTGGGAAGTACTTCAGGTAGAGGTCGGCATAGACGCCGCGCAGCGCCAGCTGTTGCAGGGCATAGTCGAGCGCCCGCCGCAGCACGAGATTGTTCTTCTTGACGGCGATGCCGACTCCGTCGCCGAAATAGCGGCTCTCGGTGAACGGACCGCCGAGAAAGGCGCAACAGTCGTCGGCGTCGGTTCCGTCGAGCCATCGCGCGAGCGTCACCCCATCGCCGAAGAGCACATCGATGGCGCCGCTGCGCAGCGCCGAGCGCAACGCGATGGTGTTGTCGAACGGCTTCACGATGGCGCCCGGAAAAAAGGTCCGCAGGTACGCTTCATGGGCCGTCTTCATCTCGACGCCAATGCTCTTGCCGGCGAGCTCTTCGGGTGTGGCGCTGCTCAAGGGAGTGTTGCGGCGGGCGACGAAGCGTGCCGGCGTCTTGTAGTAGGGGGCAGTGAAGTCGACCTTGCGTCTGGCCGCTTCGGTGATGGCGATCGATGCGATCGCAGCATCGCCACGCCCCTCATTGAGCGCGTCGATGATGGTGTCCCAGCGGCGCGGCTGCACCGTGCACGCAAGCTTCAGCTCCTCGCAAATGGCGCGCGCTAGATCGACGTTGAACCCGGTCAAGGAGCCGTCCGGCGCGACGAAATCGAACGGCGGGTAGTCGTCATCGGTAAGGAACCGAACGACCCGCAACGTGCCTAGGTCAGGCTTTTCGAGCCGTGCGGCAGGATCCCAGAAGCTGGGCACGAAGACGGACGCAGGCCCAGGGCCTGCGGCCCGCGGCGAACCAAAGCCGGCGAGCGCATAGGCAACCAACGCTCCGCAGAGGCTGATCCACCGTCGGGGCGCGCCCCGCGGGGCCCGACGGGGCGGCTGCGACCAGGGCGCCGAGATTCCGGTTAACAACATCTTAACAGCGCTCGGATTCCTGCTACGATCAAGCTTGAGTGTTCGCACCTGTGCCTTTTTTCCAGCGGTTTTTTGCCCACGATGTCAATTGCCCCGCTCCTGCGTGACGACGCGAAGCCGACGCCGGAGCCTTGGGGCACGGCGCTGGGGCGCGCCGCCCGTGGCGGCGGCTTGGCATCGCTTCCCCCGGAAATCGCCTTCCTCGGCGCCCAGGGCATTTCTGTAGACCTGCTTTTCGAGGCCGAGGCGCAAGCGCGCCGCGCCGGAGTGACGGCCGACGCGGCTCTCCTCGCCGAGGGCTGGGTCACCGAGGAGCGTTTCTATCGCTGCCTCGCCGATCATTTGGGCGCTTCCTTCCTCGAGCGCCCGATGGACGTTGAAGGGGGCACAAATCCGGCAATGACGATTGCCGCAGGGGTCGCCGCGCTTGCGCCCAATCGCTTCGGCTTGACGCATGTCATCGCCCCGCGGGGAGAGGCGTTGCGGACGCTGGCGAGCTTGCCGCGGCGCCGGCAGGGCGCGGCTCCTCACGTGGTCATCGCGACGCCGCGTCAATTCGCCGCAATCGTACGCCGTGCCGCTGGCGGACAAATCGCCGATCACGCCAGCTACGCCTTGTTTCGGCAGGGTCGATCGATGTCGGCCCTCGGCGGGATGTCGAACCTTCAGGCCGCGGTTGCCGCGGTCGGGGCTGCGCTCCTTTGCTTCGCCCTGGGTTGGAACCTGCCCGTCGGGTTGACGGTCGTTTCGATTCTCTGCGGGATGGTGTTTCTTGTGGCAATCCTGGCCCGCCTGCTTGCCATAGCGGCGAGCGACCCGCCGCGCTTACACCGCCCCCGCCGGCGGATCCCCGATCACGCTCTTCCCACCTACACGATCATCGTGCCGCTCCATCGAGAGGCACGGGTTGCCAGGCGGATCGTGTCGGCGCTGGAAGCCCTCGACTATCCACGCGCCAAGGTCGAGATCAAGTTCGTCGTGGAAGCCGACGATCGTGAGACGGTCGCGGCGCTGGCCTCGCTGCATCTTCCGGCACGCTACGAGATCGTCATTGCGCCCCTCGGGATGCCGCGCACCAAGCCGAGGGCCCTGAACATCGCTCTTCCATTCGTGCGCGGCGATCTTGTCGTCGTCTATGACGCAGAGGACGAGCCCGAGCCAGGGCAGTTGCGCGACGCAGCCGATCGCTTTGCCCTTGCGCCCGCGACCGTCGCCTGCCTGCAGGCGAAACTGGCAATCGATAACACCGAGGACAGCTGGCTGACGCGCCTCTTCACCATCGAATACGCGGCGCTCTTCGACGTCCTCAATCCCGGGCTTGCGGCGCTCGGAATGCCTATTCCGCTCGGCGGCACGTCGAACCATTTCCGCGCCGAGGCGCTGCGCAAAGCGGGCGGGTGGGACGCCTGGAACGTGACCGAGGACGCCGACCTCGGCATTCGACTCGCCCGGTGCGGGTATGACGTCGAAACTCTCGATTCGACGACCTTCGAAGAAGCCCCGGCCCGGCTCGGCAATTGGCTCGGCCAGCGCCGACGCTGGCTAAAGGGCTGGATGCGCCTTTGCGCATATTCCGTGGAAGCGAGTATTTTCAGAGACTTAGGACATATCGTTGCGGCCTAGTGGCTTTCTGTCGCAACGCTGTCGCAACAAATGGGTGGAACCTGAGCCT
>JAFAME010000178.1 GCA_019233695.1 Methylobacteriaceae bacterium | reverse complement strand
TACGCTGCTGGCGCTGTTCGGCGCCCGGCAGGGGCTGCGCCATGCCCGAAAGCACCTGGCAGCCTATGCCGAGCGCGCCGCGCTCGACGGTTTTTCCGCCGCAACGGCCATGCGTTCCCGTCTCGTGGTCAGCGAGGACCATCGCGAGGTCGAGCGATTGCTCGCCGCGACGTTCGGGGAACAAGTCGAAGCGGAGGCTGCGTGAGAGCCGCCGGGGATCAGATGGATCGGCCGGCCCGGGGGCAGGGCAACGGACGCCACGCGAGAAGCCCGCGGCCCTATGCGCCACGACCGGCGCAGTTGTCGGTGCATTCGCGGTCGGTCCTCGAGGCCTTGCCGCATGCCTTTCTGACGATCGCCCCGGACGGCTCGATCACCGATGCCAATTCCGCCGCCGAGGTCTTTTTCGACATCAGCGTGGCCGTCCTGCGCCGTCACGGCCTGGCAGACCTGCTGCCGTTCGGCTCGCCCCTCCTTGCTCTCGTCGATCAGGTCGTCGAACGCGGCGAAGCGCTCAACGAATACCGGGTCGACCTGGGAATTCCCAAGCTTGGGGCGGAGCGGATCGTCGACATCTTCGCAGCGCCCATGCCCGATCCTGCAGACGGCACGTTCGTCATGCTGCAGGAACGCACAATTGCCGACAAAATGGACAGGCAGATGACGCATCGGGGGGCAGCACGCTCGGTTTCTGGGCTCGCGGCCATGCTCGCGCACGAAATCAAGAATCCCCTCTCAGGCATTCGTGGCGCTGCGCAATTGCTCGAAAGCGCTGTCAGCGACGAGGATCGGGCGCTGACCCGCCTGATCTGCGAGGAAACCGATCGGATCGTGAAGCTCGTGGGGCGGATGGAAGCGTTTTCCGACGAGCGGCCGATCGAGCGTGAGAGCGTCAACATTCACATCGTCCTCGATCACGTCAAACGCGTTGCCCAGGCGGGTTTTGCCCGGCACATCCGCTTTGAGGAATCCTACGATCCCTCATTGCCGCCGGTCTTCGCCAATCGCGATCAGCTCATCCAGGTCTTCCTCAATCTCGTGAAGAATGCCGCCGAAGCCATCGGCGAGGATGCCATAGACGGCACAATCGAATTGTCGACCGCGTTCCGGCCGGGCGTGCGCTTGAAGACGCAGGGCGGCGGGGAACCCGTCAGTCTTCCGCTTGAATTCTGCGTGCGCGACAATGGACCTGGCGTTCCCTCCGATCTCGTGGCGCACCTCTTCGATCCATTCGTCACCACCAAATCATCGGGGAGTGGCCTCGGTCTTGCAATGGTCGCCAAGATCATCGGCGGCCACGGCGGCATCGTCGAGTGCGAATCGCATCCCCGCCGCACGTTGTTCCGGGTGCTGATGCCGATGTTTGCGCCGCGCGACGGCCGCGGGATCACCGCAAACGGATGAGGCGTCGAGGGTAGAGAATGCCGGGTGGACAAATTCTCGTCGCGGACGACGATGCCGCGATCAGGACCGTTCTCAATCAGGCGCTGTCGCGGGCCGGATACGAAGTGCGGGCAACAGGCACCGCAGCCGCCCTTTGGCGCTGGGTGCAGGCGGGCGACGGCGACCTCATCATCACCGACGTTGTGATGCCAGACGAGAACGCCTTCGAGCTCCTGCCCCGCATCAAGAAGTTGCGACCCGATCTGCCGATCATCGTCATGAGCGCCCAGAACACGTTCATGACGGCAATCAAGGCATCCGAGCGCGGCGCCTACGACTACCTCCCCAAGCCGTTCGATCTGAAGGAGCTCGTCGCCATCGTCGGCCGCGCCATGAGCGAGCCGAAGCATCAGGTGCCGCGGGACAAGCCGGACGAACTCGAAAGCATGCCTCTCGTCGGCCGCTCGCCGGCAATGCAGGAGATCTACCGCGCACTGGCCCGTCTCATGCAGACGGACCTCACCGTCATGATCACCGGGGAGTCCGGCACCGGCAAGGAGCTGGTTGCGCGCGCGCTGCATGACTACGGCAAGCGCAAGAACGGGCCGTTCGTCGCCATCAACATGGCGGCCATTCCGCGCGACCTCATCGAGAGCGAATTGTTCGGCCACGAAAAGGGAGCGTTTACCGGGGCGAATGCCCGCTCGGCCGGCCGGTTCGAGCAAGCCGAGGGCGGAACGCTCTTTCTCGATGAAATCGGCGATATGCCGATGGAGGCGCAGACGCGCCTCCTGCGCGTGCTGCAGCAGGGCGAATATACGACGGTTGGGGGTCGCACGCCGATCAAGGCGAACGTTCGTATCATCGCGGCCACCAACAAGGACCTGCGCATCTCCATCCAGCAAGGGCTGTTTCGCGAAGACCTGTTTTTCCGTCTGAATGTCGTGCCCCTGCGGCTGCCGCCGCTGCGGGAACGGGCAGAGGACATTCCGGATTTGACACGGCACTTCTTTGCGCGAGCGGCGGCAGAGGGGCTGCCGATGAAGCGGCTCGATGCGGCCGCGATCGAACGACTGAAGCGCTATCGCTGGCCAGGCAATATCCGCGAGCTCGAGAACCTCGTTCGGCGATTGACGGCGCTCTACCCGCAAGAACTGATCACCGAAGCGCTGGTGGTGGCCGAACTCGACCTCGACACGCCGTCCCCGCCCGTATCCGACCAGTTCGGGGCTGAATCAGGGGCGGCGAAGGCAGGAGCGCACAGCGACGACGAAGCGCTCCTCTATGCCGTGGAACGGCACATGAATCATCTGTTCAAGAGCCATGGCGACGGCTTGCCGCCTCCCGGGCTCTACCATCGGATCCTGCGGGAGGTCGAACAGCCGCTGATCTCGGCGGCATTGGCGGCAACCAGGGGCAATCAGATCAAGGCCGCCGAGCTCCTTGGTCTCAACCGCAACACCTTGCGCAAGAAGATCCGGGACCTCGACGTGAGGCTTCTGCGCACGCCCAAATAGGCGGGCGGCCCGGCCAGCTTCGGCTAAGAGTTGACAATCCTTGGGTCGGATGAATTTTTAGACCCTGCCGCCAATTTGTCGCAATTCGGCAACAGCGTTGTAGAATTACAACGCCGCTGTTGTCAGCCAATGCCGGTGGACGCGGCTGTTCTCCGCTCGGAAATTGGTGTGCGAGAACTCTGACCGGAATCGCATGAACGACACCCAGCCAGGTGAGGAGCGCGCCGCCGCGACTGCAGCGACTGCCGAGCCGCGTGGGCGACGAGTCATCTCCCGGCTCGCTCCGATCACCGTCACGCTGGCGCTTGTGTCGGCGTTCGCGACCTTTCTGGTCTTGGCCGGATTCTCGCCGATCGTACCGAAGAGTGCGGTCGTGCTGGACCTCTTCCTCGCGAACGCAATCATCATCCTCGTCCTTCTGGCGCTGATTGCCTTCGAGGGGTTCAACCTGATCGCAGCCCGGCGGGCAGGGGCCGCGGGCGCGCGGCTGCATATCCGAATCGTGGCCCTGTTTTCCGTCGTGGCGGCAGTCCCGGCGTTGATCATCGCCATCGTCGCCTCGATCACGCTCGAACGCGGCCTCACCCCGGCGTTCCTCCAGGACGTGCGCGGCTACATCCTGCGGACCGCCGACGCCGTGAAGTCGTATCGCGAGACGCAGTGTGAAACGCTGCTGCGGGAAGCCAATCTCACCGCTTCAGATCTCGATCGCAGCAAGCCGATCTTTGCGTCCGATCGCACGATGTTTCACGATTACTTGGCCTCACGCGCGCGGTTTCTGGGCTTCACCACCACCGCGATGATCAAGCGCGACGGGGAGATCGTCGAGCGCGTCGATGCCGCCACCCCACTGCGCGTCGTGCAGCCGGAGCCGACGGATTTCGACGATGCCCAGCGACGCGAGCCGGTTTGCCTCGAGCTCGAGCAGGGCCGGACCTTTGTGGCGCTGCGGGTGCTGCCGGCCTTCGAAGACGTCTTCCTCTATATCGCCCGCCGCGTCGCCCCGTTCGCCTCGGCCGATCTTTCGGATTCAGC
>JAFAME010000180.1 GCA_019233695.1 Methylobacteriaceae bacterium | reverse complement strand
AGGATCGCCTTCGCCCCGGCACAGACGACCGCAACGCCGGTGCGGCCGAGCTCGGTGATGTCGGCCGAAACATCCAGCGTGTCGCGGGCGCCGCGATGCACCCCGCCGATCCCCCCCGTCGCAAAGATGCGGATGCCGGCGATCGCGGCAATGCGCATGGTCGCCGCAACCGTCGTCGCGGCATCGCGCTTCTGCGACACCGCAAACGGCAGATCGTGCGTGCTCGCCTTGAGGACGCTTTTTGCCTGCGCCAGCCGGGCAAGATCGGCTTGCGTGAGCCCGATCCTGATGCGGCCGGCGAGGACCGCGATGGTGGCGGGAACCGCGCCTTCTTCGGCAATGATCGCTTCGAGGTCATGGGCCGTGGCGAGATTGGTCGGACTGGGCATGCCGTGGGCAATGATCGTCGATTCGAGCGCCACCACGGGCCGCCTTGCGGCGAGCGCCGCAGCGACCTCGTCGGCGACATCGATGTCCGGATGCGGGCCGGGACGGCTCATTGCTCGCCTCTCTCCCCATCATCGGCGAGCGCGCCCATCAGCGCCTCGGCGCTGAGCTCGCCGCTCACGGCATCGGCGCAGGCGATCGTCAGCGCCGCCGCGACCTGGCCGGCGCGCGCGGCCGCCTGCAGGTCCCTGCCCGCGCGCAGCGCCCAGAGGGCGGCGGCGACCGCGGCATCGCCTGCGCCGGTCACGTCATGGACTTTTCCCGCCTGGCCGGCAAGGAACTCGTGGCCGGCGGCCGAGGCGAGAAAGGCTCCGGCAGAGCCAAGCCCGACGATGAGGTTGCGAACGCCGCGTGCGCGAAAGCCTGCGCAGGCGCGTTCGAGCCCGGCGGTCGTCGTCGTATCTTCGCCGGAGAGAACTGCGAGCTCGTCCCGGTTGGGCGTCAGGGCGAAGATCGGCACGCCGGCGTCGAGCACTGCGGCAAGGCGCGGCGCCTTCCGGGTCGAGACCGGATCGAGCACCAGCGGCACCGCATGGCGCGCGGCGATGCCGGCGAGCGCGGCAAGCGTCGGTCCGGCGAGATTGGCGTCCGCGAAAATGAGGGCAGCGGCAGCAAGCCGCTCCTGCTGCGCGGCAATGCGCTCCGGCGTCAGCGCGCCGATCACCTCCATCGCGGCGATGCCGACCACGAGCTCTCCATCCGCATCGAGGACCGCGACGTAGGCGCCGGTTGCGGCTTCGAGCCGCAGCACCAAGCTGCAGTCGATACCGGCCCGCTCGCAGTCGGCGACGAGAGCTGCCCCGGCCTCGTCCGTGCCGACCGCTGAGAAGAGCGTGGTCGGAACGCCGAGGCGCGCGAGGTTCATCGCCACATTGCGCGCGACGCCGCCAAAGGAACGATGGATCGTGCCGGGGTTTGAAGTGGCCAGCTGGATCGCCTCATCGGCACGGCAGGTCAGGTCGACATTGGCGCCCCCGACCGCGACGATCGGGCCCGGGCGAGGCGATGTGAGGGAGCGCGGCAAAGCGAGGTCTCGCGGACGGCCGTCTCACAGGCATTGGCACCGGAGGAAGGAGCGACGCACGGTATTCGGCCGACCGGCGGCGGACAAGCCGGTACGGGCGACACCGGAAAACCGGCAGTTGCGGCGGCCCGCCTTGGGGATGAAAATCACAGGCTCGAACCAGACGTCGAACAGACATGCCGCGCGACATCCCGCCCTCCATTCTGCATCTCATCGATGAGCATCGTCGGTGGCTCGAGGGACGCGGCGGGTCGCAGCTCGACCGCCAGGGCCACGATTTGTCCGAGCTTGATCTGTCGGAGCGCGATCTCTCCCGCGCCGCGCTCGATGGCGCGAACCTCGCCGGCGCCCGGCTCTATGGCGCCGTTCTCGACGGCGCTTGCCTGCGCAGGTGCGATCTCTACGCGGTTGAGGCGGACAGCGTCTCGATGCGCGGCGCCGATCTGACGCAAGCGTGCCTCGTGAAGGCCGACCTCGGCCATGCCCGTCTCATCGGCGCATGCCTCCGTCAGGCCGATCTGCGGCGGGCAGTCCTCTTTGCCGCGGATCTGTCGAGCGCCGATCTGCGCGAAGCCGCCCTCTTCAAGGCGGGTCTCGACGGCGCGCGGCTCGAAGGCGCCGATCTCGCGGGAGCCGATATCGGCAGGGCGGCGCTGCATGGTGCCTGCTTCACCGGCGCCAGGCTCAAGGGCCTGCGCAACCTCGATGCTGCCCAGATGGATTGGATCGAGGTTGTGGGCAGGCGACTGGAAGGGCCGGAAGCGCGCCATTGGCTCGAAGCCGCGGCTGCGAGCGACTAGGGTTGAGGAGCCCGGCGCCGTTCCCTCCCCCCTTGCGGGGGAGGGCGAGGGAGGGGGGTCGGGCGCATGCTCCCTCGATCCCTTGCGACGAACAACTTCATCGACCTGTCTTCAAGCGAAGAGGGCGTCAGAGCCTGCCCGACTCGATTGCGTGGCGCGCCGCGCGCGCCTGGGCAAGCAATGCCGCGCGACCGAAGATGCCGTTCTCTACTTTCAGGGTCTCGCCCGGCCGCGGCTCCGGCACGGGGATCGTCTCGACGGGGCCGCCGGCGGGCGGGGCCAGCCAGGCAAGCAGCTGCGCACCGAAATAGTAGCCGTGTACGTTTCCGCCCTGCCATTGCGGCATGTTCAGCCGCAGCGTCGTTTCTCTTCCCGCCGGCATGGTCTTGCCTTTTCGTACCCAACGACGGGCAGCTCGGTCAGAACGTCTCCAGCCAGGGGCGCACCTCGATCTCCCAGCTCCAGTTGCTGCGCGGCTGGCGGATGAGGTCGAGGCAGGTCGCAGCGATCGCGTCGGGGTCGAGCATGGCGTCGCGCCCGCCCGCATCGGGGCGGCGGGACGAACGAATGCCGCCGTCGATCACAATATGCGCGATGTGGATGCCCTGCGGATGAAGCTCGCGCGCCATCGATTGCGCCAGGCCGCGCAGCGCGAACTTGCCCATCGCGAAGGGGGCCGAGTTCGCATAGCCCTTGACGCTGGCCGACGCACCCGTGAACAGGATCGTGCCGCGGCCCGCAGCAAGCATGCGACGCGCCGCCTGCTGGCCGACAAGAAACCCGCCGAATGCCGTGATGTCGAGCGTCTTCCTCACCTCGGCGGGCGCGATGTCGACGATCGGTCCCTGCACCCGATAGGAGGGATTGTAGACGACGACGTCGATCCTCTCCCCCACCGCTTCGAACAGGGAAGCGACGGCCGCGGGGTCCGCCGCATCGCAGCGGTGCAGACGTGCACCTGTCTCCTCCTTCAGCGCGGCGAGCTTGTCGATGTTGCGCGCGGCGAGGTCGAGGCGGAAGTTCTCCCCGACGAGAAGGCGCGCAAGGGAAGCCGAAAGCCCGTCCCCTGCCCCGACGATCAGGGCAACAGGTTGCGTGTCGGCACTCATGGCATCCTCCCGCTCGGGGCTTCGAAATCGATGTCCGGACCGATCGGAACGATGCCGCTCGGGTTCAGCGTGCGATGGCTCTGATAATAGTGCGCCTTGGCATGCGCCAGGTTCACGGTCTCGCCGATGCCCGGATGCTGGTAGAGATCGCGCGTATAGGGCCAGAGTGCGGGATAGTCGACGAGCCGGCGCCGATTGCACTTGAAGTGCCCGTAATAGATGGAATCGAACCGCATCAGCGTCGGAAACAGCCGCCAGTCCGCCTCGGTCGCGGCGTCGCTGAGGAGATAGCGCCGGCGCGAGAGGCGCTCATCGAGCCAGTCGAGCGTCTCGAACAGGGGGACCACCGCATCTTCGTAGGCCGACTGGGTGCCCGCGAAGCCCGCCTTGTAGACGCCGTTGTTGACGGTGTCGTAGATGCGCGCATTGAGCGCGTCGATCTCTGAGAGCAGGTCGCTTGGACAATAGTCCCCGGGCGCGGCGCCGACCGCATCGAAGGCGGAATTGAACATCCGGATGATCTCGGCCGATTCATTGTTGACGATCGTTTTTTCGAGCCTGTCCCACAGCACCGGCACGGTGACGCGGCCGCTGTAGAGCGGGTCGGCCTTCAGGTAGATTTCATAGAGGCGGCTTGCGCCATTGGCGCGGTCGCCGACGATGCCCTCTGGATCGGGAGCAAACGTCCACCCCTCCTCGGCCATCAGCCAATGGACGACCGAGACGTCGATAAGCGCTTCGAGCCCCTTCAGCTTGCGGAACACCAATGTCCGGTGCGCCCACGGGCAGGCATAGGATACGTAGAGGTGATAGCGCTCCGGCTCGGCGCGAAAGCCGGCGCGGCCCGTGGGACCGGGCGATCCGTCGGGCGTCACCCAATTGCGGAACGAGGCGTCTCGGCGCACAAAGCGGCCGCCCGTCGCCGCCGTGTCGTACCACCGGTCATGCCACTTGCCGTCGACGAGAAGGCCCATTGTGCTTCAGACTGCGCCGTTGTCGCCAGGGGGTATATAGGCGGCGGACGGAAGGCAGTCAGTGGCTGACGGCAGGAGGCGGGGCGTGGCGCACGTGGCAACAGGACCTCAATCCCGCGCAAGGAGCCCTTTCAGCGCGACGGCGTTGTTGTGCTCCCTGTCGCCGCAGACAGCAGGGATGGTGGCAGACTTTGCGAAGGAGCTCGCGCAATTCCTGCAGCGCCGGGCTGCCCTGCAGCTCCTGCGCATAGCGCCGGCGAAACTCGCTCCATTTGGCGGGATCGTGCGAGAACCACTTGCACAGGACATCGCTCGGCGCGACCTCCTTCAGCCACTGATCGATGTTCGCATGATCCCGCGACAGGCGACGCGGCCACAGACGATCGACGTCGTCGGGCGACGCCGGCTCGTAGGCGCGCTTGATGTTGATATCGCCCATGGAGGGGCAATTCTCCGACGCGCCGGCGGTTCCGTTTGCGGGGGACTTGAACAACCGCCAAATTGCGCCAATATAGGCGCAAATCGGGGCTGGATTGGCAAGAATCGAGACCAACCGCGCGGAGGTCATCCGGCGCCTCGAACGTGACGGGTGGTCGCTTCAGCGGCACGGGTCCGATCACGACGGCTATAGCCATCCGGTACTCGGCAAGCTGTGGGTTCCGCGGCATCGCAGGCTGTCCCCCGGAGTGGCGCGCGATATCGCGAAGAAGGCTCAGTGGCTTTCATGATGAGACGACCGATGGCTCGGTATACCGCACTGATCGACGGCAAAGAGGGTGCATATGGCATCGTGTTCCCCGACCTTCCCGGCTGCACGGCAATGGGTAGGACGATCGAGGACGCGCTCGATCATGCCGCCGTGGCGCTACGCGACATGGCTCAATGGATGGCGGAGGATGGGGAGGGGCTCCCCTCGGCGCGCCCCCCGGAAGCCCTGCGCCGCGATCCGGACGTAGCCGCGGCGTTGGCCGAAGGCGCGACGCTGGCGAGCGTGCCTCTCGTGCGCGCGACGGGACGCCCGGCAAAGGCCAATCTCTCGATCGATGCGGGGATCCTGGCGGCAATCGATGAAGAGGCCGCCAGGCGCAAGCTGACCCGTTCCGCCTTCATCGAGCTTTTGGCCAAGCACGCGCTCGGTGCGATGGCGTGAGCGGCTTCGCCCCGTCGTGATTTGGTTCGCACGACGAAGGGACGAAGACGCGTTCGCATACCTGCCAACACATATAGCGGTACTTGATGGCGTAAGGAATTATTCCTTACATCTTTAGTGGGAGAGTTGTGATCACGAAACCAGCACGATCACCTCCAAGGGGCAGACAACGGTGCCCAAGGCAGGTCGCGGCTCTTTCATAGTGGGACGGCGGAGAAGCCCAGCCGGTTCCGGTGGAATTATAGGCTAAAAAGCGTGGGTAAGGTAGCCAAGGGGGAACTAGCAAAATTGGAGCCGTATGAAAATTATGGGCTAGGGCCCGAGGAGGAAGACGTTGATGAGGATTGGCAATCAACATCACTCCCGCCAAACAATCCGCCCAATGCGGCGAGGAGGATGGCTCCATCGTCGGCCGCTAGTCAGGGACCGATAAAACCTTCGGACGTATTGTTCGATCATTTCAATCTTAACGAAATGAATGACGAAACAACAAGACGCCGCTTGGGTCTTAATTAGATATTTTAAGTCGAAGGGCCTCTAAGAGGGCCCTACCAGCAGGTGTACCCGCCGTCCGCCAGCACGATCGAGCCCGTCATCAGGCTCGCCGCGTCGGAGGCCAGGAACAGGATCACCGAGGCGATCTCCTTTGGCTGGCCCATGCGGTGCATCGGCGTCATTTCGAGCCAGGTGTTGAACATCTTGGGATCGTCGGCGGCGAACTTCGTCAGCGGCGTCTCGATATAGGTCGGCGCGACACAATTGATGCGCACGCCGCGCGCGCCCCACTCGGCCGCAAGCGACTTCGTCAGGTGGTGCACGCCGGCCTTCGAGGCGTTGTAGTAGGACTGCGGCTGCGGCTTGTTGACGATGAAGCCCGACATCGAGCCGACGGTCACGACCGCGCCGCGCCCGCGCTTCAGCATGTGGCGGCCGAAATCGCGGCAGCACCAGAAGACCCCGTTGAGGTTGACGTCGATGACGTTGAGCCAGTGCTCGTCCTCGACGTCTTCGCCCGGCGTGCCGGAACGAGCGATCCCGGCATTGGCGATGAGGATGTCGACGGCGCCATGTTTGGCATTCAGTTCGTCGGCGGCGCGCCGCACGTCGGCGGGCTTGGTGACGTCGAGGTGGAGAATGTCCGCCTCGTGCCCTGCGGCCTTGAGCTCGGCCTGGCCGGAACGCGCCACTTCGAGGTCCATGTCGGCGAGAATCACCTTGGCCCCCGCCTCGGCGAGCGCCTGCGCCGAGGCAAGCCCGATCGAGCGGCCGCCGCCGGTCACGACCGCGGTGCGACCGTCGAGGCGGAAGAGTTCGAGATACATCGTCAATGTCCCCTTTTCTCGAGGTCGGCCAGCGGTTTGCGCACCTTCGGCACCATCGCGGCGCCGTTCGTGTCGAACACATTGGCCTCATCGGTCTTCAGGGACAGGCGCACGCGCGCCCCAACGTTTGCCGCAGAATCGCCTCCCGCCTTGACAGTGATGAACGGGCCCTCGCCGACATTGACATAGACGAGCGTCTCGCCGCCGAGATGCTCGACGACGGTGATCTCGCCGGCGATCGGCCCATCGGCGCTGATCGCCACGTTCTCCGGCCGGACGCCGAGCGTCGCCGCGCTGCCGGCGGCCGCGTTCGACGACTGCACGGGGATCATCGCCGTGCCGCCGCCGGGCAGCACGATGGTGATGCCGTCAGCGCCCGCCGATTGGACCTTGACGGGCACGAGATTCATCTTCGGCGAACCGATGAACCCGGCGACGAAGACATTGGCGGGATAGTGATAGAGCTCCAGCGGCGTGCCGACCTGCTCGATCTTGCCCGATCGCAGGACGACGATGCGATCGGCCATCGTCATCGCCTCGATCTGGTCGTGGGTGACGTAGATCATCGTGGCTGCCAGCGAGGAATGCAGGCGGGCGATCTCGATGCGCATCTGAACGCGCAAGGCGGCGTCGAGATTCGACAGCGGTTCGTCGAAGAGGAACACCTTCGGCTGGCGCACGATGGCACGCCCGATGGCGACGCGCTGGCGCTGGCCGCCGGAGAGCTGGCCGGGCTTACGCTGCAGCAACGGCTCGAGCTGCAGGATGCGGGCCGCGTCCTTCACCTTGGCGTCGCGCTCGGCCTTGGGCACGCCGGCAAGCCGCAGGGCAAAGCCCATGTTGTTGGCCACCGTCATGTGCGGATAGAGCGCGTACGATTGGAACACCATGGCAAGTCCGCGCGCGTCCGGCGGCACATCGTTGACGACCTTGCCGTCGATCTTGAGCTCGCCGGCGGTGATTTCCTCGAGGCCGGCGATCATGCGCAGGAGGGTCGACTTGCCGCATCCCGACGGGCCGACGAAGACGACGAACTCGCGATCCTGGATGTCGAGATCGACGCCCTGGATGATGTTGATGTCGCCGTAGCTCTTCTTGACGCTCTTCAGCGCGACTGTGGCCATAGCGAAGAACCCCTATTTCACGGCGCCGAACGTCAGGCCGCGCACCAGTTGGCGTTGCGTCACCCAGCCGAAGACCAGAATGGGCGCGATGGCGAGGAGCGAGGCCGCCGAGAGCTTGGCCCAGAAGAGCCCTTCGGGGCTCGAGAAGGAGGCGATGAGCTGGGTCAGCGGCGCGGCATTCGAGGCGGTCAGGTTGATGCTCCAGAACGCCTCGTTCCAACAGATGATGATCGACAAGAGCGCCGTCGACATGACGCCGGGCAGCGACAGCGGCAGCAGTAGGAGGAGAAGCTGCTGCCGCGGTCGTGCCCCGTCCATCCGCGCCGCTTCGAGAATTTCCTTCGGCACTTCGCGGAAGAACGAATACAGCATCCACACCACAATCGGCAGGTTCATCAGTGTATAGACGATGACGAGCCCGGTCCGCGTGTCGAGCATGCCGGTCGAGCGGAAGATGAGATACATCGGCACGAGAACGCCGACCGCCGGCATCATCTTCGTCGACAGCATCCACATGAGGAGATCTTTGGTCTTGCGGCCCGGGAAGAACGCCATTGCGTAAGCCGCCGGCGCGGCAAAGATGAGGCAGATGAGGGTCGCGCCGACCGATTCGACGATGCTGTTGAAGACTGCGTTGCCGTAGTTCACCCGCTCGAACACCGCGTTGAAATTCTCAAGCGTGGGGTCGAAGATCACCTTGGGCGGGCTCGAGACGGCATCGATCTCGGTCTTGAAGGCGGCAAGCGCCATCCAGATGAGGGGAAAGAAGACAAGGAGGGCGACGACCCAACCAAGGACGGCCAAGCCGATCTTCTTCTGGGCTTTCGACGCCATGGCAGGCCTCACGCGTCGAGATTGCGCGCGACGGTGCGCACGAGGAAGAACGCCACGATGTTGGCGAGCACGATGGCGATCACGCCGCCCGCCGATCCGAGGCCGACGTCGAAATCAAGCAGCGCATTCTTGTAGATGAGGTAGGTCAGGTTGGTGCTGGCATCGCCCGGCCCGCCGGAGGTCGTGACCAGAATCTCGGCGAAGACCGACAGAAGGAAGATCGTCTCGATCATCACGACGACCGTGATCGGCCGTCCGAGATGCGGCACGATGATGTGAATGAAGCGCGAGACCGCCTTGGCGCCGTCCATGCGCGCGGCCTCGATCTGCTCGCGATCGAGCGACTGCATGGCGGTGAGGAGGATCAGGGTGGCGAAGGGAATCCACTGCCAGGCGACGATGATGCCGATCGAGAACAGCGGCATGTCCGAAAACCAGGTGATGGCGCCAAGGCCGAGCGAGCGCGTGATGAAGGCGAAGAGCCCGTTGACGGGGTCCATCAACAGATTCTTCCAGACGAGCGCGGCGACGGTCGGCATCACGAAAAACGGCGCGATGACGAGAAGCCGGGCGACGCCCTTGCCCCAAAAATCCTGGTCGAACAGGACCGCGAAAAGCGTCCCGAAGACGACGGTTGCGATCAATACCCCGCCGACGAGGAGAAGCGTGTTGAGGAGGGCGGTGGTGAGCGAGGGATCGGTGAGGAGATAGGAGTAGTTGCCGAGGCCCGCAAAGCCCGTGATGCTCGGATCGTCGAGCTTGTAGTTGCGGATCGAGAACCACAGCGTCAGGGCAAGCGGAATGATCATCCAGATGAGGAGGACGCCGACGCTCGGCCAGATCAGCGGCCTTGTGTCGACGCCGCGCCCGGAGCGGACGCCGCCGTGCGACGCCTGCGACGAAGTGGTGGTGGTCGCGACCATTTGTGCTGCTCCACGCCCCGCCAAGCGCGCGACGCAATCCTTGGGACGGCAATCGATCTTTTTGTTTCAGGTGTCGCCGGGCGTCTTGCCGCCCGGCGAGGGGATCATGCAATGAGAGCGGGCTCAGCTCACTTCGGGTAACCCGCCTGCTTCATCGTGCGCTCGGCGGTGGCCTGCGCCTTGGCGAGCGCCTGATCGGCCGTGGTCTGGCCGGCAAGCGCTGCGGCAATGTCCTGCCCGACCGTCGTGCCAATGCCCTGGAATTCCGGAATGGCGACGAACTGCACCCCGGTATAGGGCACCTTGTCGACCGTCGCGTGCGACGGATCGGCCACCTGGATCGCGGTCAGCACCGTCGCGGCGAAGGGCGCGGCCTTCTGGTACTCGGGATTGTCATAGGTCGACTTGCGCGTGCCGGGAGGCGCCGACACCCAGCCCTCGCTCTCGCCGACGAGCTTGATGTACTCCTTCGAGGTCGCCCATTTGACGAACTTCTTGGCAGCGTCCGCCTGCTTGGTCGACGACGGAATGCCGAGCGCCCAGGCCCACGCCCAGCCGGAGGCATTCTGGTTCTTGTCGGTCACGGGCGAGGCGGTAAAGCCTGTCTTGTCGGCGACCTGCGAGTTTTTCGGATTGTAGATGAAGCCTGCCGCCGAGGTGGCGTCGATCCACATGGCGCATTTGCCGGTGGCGAAGAGGGCGCGGTTCTCGTTGTGGCCGTTGGCGGTGGCGCCGGGCGGGCCGTCCTTCTTCATCACGTCGAGATACCAGTTGATGGCATCCTTCCACGGCTGGCTGGTGAGCTGCGGCTGCCATTTCATGTCGAACCATTCGCCGCCGAAGGCGTTCACGGCCGTCCCCAGGAAGGCCATGTTCTCGCCCCAGCCGGGCTTCCCGCGCAGGCAGATGCCGTAGATTCCGTTCTTCTTGTCGGTGATCTTC
>JAFAME010000054.1 GCA_019233695.1 Methylobacteriaceae bacterium | reverse complement strand
GGTGCCCGAGACGATCGAGGCGAGCCTGCAGCTCTCGGAAGCGGTGCTGGTCGATCTCGACGTCCCCATGGGCTACGTCATTGCCTCGATCCACGAGAAGCGGGATGAATTCCGCAAGCTGCTGACCAACGCAGACGCGGGCGGGCGCGAACTGCGCGCCATCCGCCGTCCCTCGGCAAAGCGCGAGCGGGCCGGTCTCCCAGGCAAGTCGAGGATTGCCGATCCGCTATCCGAGGACCCTGGCGGATCGGCCTGAGGATCAGCCCGAGCGACGTGCCATCAGGGCGCTGAATTCGATGATTTCCGCAAGCCTGCCGGACGGATAGAGCTCGAGGAGCCGTGCTCGCAAGGTCGCGGTGAAGTCTGCGAGGCGGTCGCCGAGCGCCTGGGGCGAGGTCATCGACATGGAGAGCGAGCGCCCGACAAGGCCTTCGACCGTCCCTGCGCGGCGCTCGATGAGCGCGATGCGCTCCAAGAGCGGGAAAGCCGAATCGAGAAGGACGGCGGCATGCGAATCCCAGTTGGGGTCGCTGCGCAGCTGCTCGGACGAGCTCGCGCCGACGAAGTCGTGCTGGACCTTCCGCAGCACGTCCTGCCAGCGGTTTTCGCGCGATCGTTCATGGTTCTCGGAAAACAGGCAGACGGCGCCGCCGCTTTCGACCATCGCGTCGAGCGTCTTCAGCGTGGCAGCGCGGTCCATCCAATGGAACGAGCGGCCCATGGTAACGAACCTGAAGACGCCCATGGCCGACGAGAGATCATAGGAGCTCCCCTCGGTGAAGCGAACGTTGACGCCGGCTGAGGCTGCCTCATGGCGGGCGGCGGCGAGCATGGCCGGATCGGGATCGACGCCCACCACTTCGCAGCCGCAGACCGCCGCGAAGGCAACGGCCAGGAATCCGGGCCCGCAACCCAGATCGAGAACGCGATGCACCGAGGTGAGGCCTGACCTGCCCGCGACTTCGGCAATGAGGGCTGCGGGATAGCGAGGCCGATGCGCCACATAGAAGGGCACCGTCGATTGGAAGCGATCGGAAACGAAGGGGGCAACGATGGACATGCGTTGAGGTGCTGCCTTGCGGGATGGCCCGAACCTAGGGCGCAAATGCCGCCGGATGATGTCCGCCAACCTACTAAACCGGCCGCAGTCCTGCTAAGGAGGCCATGCCGAGGCTGGACCGCTCGACAATCAGGGGAATACGATGAGGTGGGAGGACTTCCGCACATCCGAGAACATCGAGGACCGCCGCGGCCAGGCGGATGCCGGCACCGCCGCAGGCTCGATGCTCGGCGGCACCGGCAAGCTCGGCCTTGGCGTGATCGTCATTCTGTTCCTGGTGAGCCAGGTGACGGGCATCGACTTTCGCACCCTGCTCGGCGGCGCGCAGATGATCACGGGCGGCAATACGTCCTCCTATGTCCCGAGCGCACCGCAGGGCCGGGTCGGCGCGCCGGACGACCAGATGGGGCGCTTCGTCTCGAAGGTCCTCGCCGAGACCGAAGACACCTGGTCGAAGGTCCTGCCGGCGCAAAAGGGCATTCAATATCAGAACCCGAAGCTCGTCCTCTATTCCGGTACCACCGCGTCCGGCTGCGGCACGGCCCAATCCGCGATGGGGCCGTTCTATTGCCCGAGCGACCGCAAGGTCTATCTCGACATGTCCTTCTTCCAGGACATGAAGACGCGCTACGGCGGCGGTGGCGACTTTGCCTATGCCTATGTCATCGCCCACGAAGTCGGCCACCACGTGCAGAACCTGATGGGCATCCTGCCGAAGGTGCATGAACTGCAGCAGGCAGCGGCGAGCCAGGCCGAGGCCAATGGCCTATCCGTGCGCCTCGAATTGATGGCCGATTGCCTGGCGGGGGTATGGGCGGCGAATGCCAACCAGAACTGGAAGATACTCGAGCCGGGCGACATCGAGAAGGCGATGGCGACCGCCTCGGCGATCGGCGATGACCGGCTGCAGCAGGCCGCCCGCGGCACCGTGGTCCCCGACAGTTTCACGCACGGCTCCTCGGTACAGCGACAGAAGTGGCTGACCACCGGTCTCAATTCCGGCCAGATCGATTCTTGCAATACCTTTGCGCGTTGACCATGTGCCGGCTCTGGATCGGCGCGGTGACCGCCGCTCGTTCGCCTGTCGCAATGCCATGGACACCAGTCAACCGGGAGCGATCTCATGCCCGGCATCGATGAAAACCGCAGTTTCGTGCCGCTCGGCATCGCCGTGCTTGCGGTCTCCGACACGCGTTCGCTTGCCGACGACCGTTCGGGCGAGGCGCTGGCCCAGCGCCTGACAGAGGCCGGCCACCGGCTTGCGGCCCGCGCCGTCGTGCACGACGACATCGAGGCGATCCGCGCCGTCGTGCAGGGCTGGATCGCCGATGCTTCGATCGATGCGATCATCACCACGGGCGGCACGGGCTTCACCGGCCGCGACGTCACGCCGGAGGCGATCGAGCCGCTGTTTGCCAAGCGGATGGACGGCTTTTCGGCCGTCTTCCACCGCATCTCCTACGACAAGATCGGCACCTCGACGATCCAGTCGCGGGCCACTGCCGGAGTCGCCGGCACGACCTTCATCTTCGTGCTGCCAGGCTCGCCCGGCGCCTGCCGCGACGCCTGGGATGGCATCCTCGAGCACCAGCTCGACTATCGCTATCGGCCCTGCAACTTCGTCGAGATCATGCCGCGGCTCGACGAGCATCTGAAGCGCGCCAAGGCGCGGGCCTGACCGGGTCACGGCACGCGGCGCGCCCGGGCGGCAAGGTTCCTCGATGGCCGGATGCGGGAGAGCGTCCCGAAGTCGGGATGCGGCACGGCAAGGAGCCGTGCCCGGCTCGCCAGGATGCCAAGGATTTCGGCACGCCGACCGAGGAGCCGGGCGGCAAGCGTGGGAGGATCATCGCGCAGGAACAAAACATGATCGATTGCCTCTTCGCGCGCCAGGAGGCCGACCTCGCCGAGGAGGTCGCTCAGCGGCAGCGATCCTGCGAGCAGGACCAGTACCAAGGGGCGGGCGGCTTTTACGAGGGCGCGTTGGACGGCATCGGCCTCCCCGGTGCCGAGCACGACATCGCATCCGGCATGATCGGCGACGACCCGCTCTGCCGCACCGATCGTCTCGCCGGCGAGCAGGACCTGGCTCACGATGCCCTCGACCGCGGCAGGAACAAGGGCCGACAGCGTGCGGGCCAGCTGATCGGCGCGCAGCTTCGCGCGCACGAGCACGATTGCCGAGATCATTCGCCGTCCATGCGCCCGTGATTCGGGCGTGAGTTGTCCACAGGACACCTGCGATCGAAAAAAGCCGCAGGCCCCTTTTCCACAGGTTTTTCTACAGGCCTTGACGCAAGCGCCAATGTTCTCTATTTGTTCTGTTCACATTCTGTTCCTCGCACGTCGGGGTTTGCAGCGGGTCGATGGAACCAGATCATGCTTGAGAATGCCAATCGCCGCACGCGCGCCGGCCGGCCTCACGGCCAGGAGCGCGTCGGGTTTGCCCTCGATCCGGTCGCGGCCGCGCCTGACGGCGAACGGCTCGTTGCCCCGGAACGGCGCCGTGGGCGCGGCGCCGTGTCGAACCAGACGGGACGCTTCGAGGCCGAGCGGCGCGAGCCCGTCGACGACGGATGGGGCTCGCTTGAGAGCCTCGAACCGTTCAAGACGGAGATCACCATCGAACGACCTCGTTCGATCATCACACGGAATGATTCTCCCGACCTTTCATTCGACCGTTCGATCAATCCCTATCGCGGCTGCGAGCATGGCTGCGTCTATTGCTTCGCCCGCCCGACCCACGCCTATATGGGATTGTCGCCCGGGCTCGACTTCGAGTCGCGGCTCTTCGTCAAGCAAGGTGCAGCAACGCTCCTGGCCCGTGAATTGTTGCGTCCGGGTTACCAGGCAAAGCCGCTTGCCATCGGCACCAACACCGACCCCTATCAGCCGATCGAGCGCCAGCACCGGGTCATGCGCTCGGTGCTTGAAGTGCTGTCGGCCGCCAATCACCCCGTCGGCATCGTGACGAAGTCGGCGCTCGTTACGCGCGACATCGACATTCTCGCGCCGATGGCCGCCAAGGGGCTCGCCAAGGTTGCCGTCTCGGTCACCACGCTCGATGCCAAGCTGGCGCGCAGCCTCGAGCCGCGGGCGCCTACCCCACCAAAACGGCTGGAAGCCGTGCGCCTCCTCGCCGAGGCCGGCATTCCGACGGCAGTCCTTGTCGCCCCGATCATCCCCTCGATCAACGATGCCGAAATCGAGACGATCCTGACCCGCGCCCATGCAATGGGGGCGCGGGAGGCAGGCTACGTCCTTTTGCGCCTGCCGCTCGAAGTGCGCGACCTGTTCCGCGAATGGCTTCTCACCCATCGTCCGGAGAAACTGCGACACGTGCTTTCCCTGGTGCGCTCGACCCGCGGCGGCAAGGACTACGACTCGACCTGGGGCAAGCGGATGACGGGGACCGGCCCGTATGCCTGGATGATCGGCCGTCGGTTCGAGGTCGCGCTCGACAAGCTCGGCTTCAACAAGGAGCGTACGAGGCTCAGGACCGATCTTTTCGCACAGCCGGCCAAGGCGGGCGATGATCCCGGTCAGCTCGACCTGTTCTGACTGAGGCAGCCCGGTCCGTTGCAATGGCGGAGTAGCAGGAATGGCACTGAAACGACGCATCTCGATCGTGACCTTGGGAGTTCAGGACGTGGCGCGCTCGGCGGCATTCTACGAGCGCATCGGGTGGCGGCGCTCGCGCGTGGCAAGCAGCGCCCAGATCGCCTTCCTCGCCCTCGACAACATCGTCCTGGCGCTTTATCCGCGCGACCTCCTGGCCGAAGATGCCGGGCTGCCGCTCGGCTCGGAAGTGAAGTCGTTCGGCGGCATCACGCTTGCTCAAAATCTCGGCGGGGAGGCCGAGGTCGACGAGGCGCTTGCCGAGGTCGAGAAGGCGGGCGCGCGCGTCCTCAAGCCGGCAGGCAAGACCTTTTGGGGCGGCTATTCGGGCTACTTTGCCGATCCTGACGGCCATCCGTGGGAAGTCGCTTTCAATCCGCATTTCCCGCTGGCGACCGACGGATCAATCGCACTTCCCGCCTGAGGCGACCGCCCGTCGCCGTGCGTCGTGCTAGATGTGGCCGAAGGCCCCGCCGCGCAGGAACCAGACGACGGCAATGACGATCAGCCCGACGAAGGCGAGATAGAAGAGAATGGACCATACCGAGGCGCCTCGCCGCACGGACGGCCGAGGGCGGCCGCGGGGGCGGCGTGGCGGCGGACTCGGAGCCACAGGCTCGGCGGCTGGCGTGCTGACCGGCGCTGGCGGAGGCGGCGGCTCCAGCGGCAGCGGTGCGGACGGGGCGGGAAGGACAACGGCAGTGCGGCGCGCCTCGCTCTCGCGCTCGGCCAGAATCTCCTCGGCAAGGTGCCGATAGATCATCAGCCGACGCTCCGTGCCTTCCCCGACAATATAGGAGCGGACCTCGCCGTCCGTCGGTCGCCGGTGATGCTCGCGTTCGAAGGCGACGAGCCAATCGCGCTTGTTTTGCTTGTAGAGACAATAGGCGACAAAGCCGGCTATGTCGGCCTCGCCGCTGACCAAGGCGTCGAAGACGGTGCTGTAGCCAGTCGCCGTCGCCGAAGCTGAGGCGGGCCGCGCTTGCGCCGCGGCCTTGTAGTTCGGCGGCGCGAACGAGAATATGCTGGCGTCGGGCAGCGCGCTCGGGCGTTCCGCCTTCGATCCGTCGGCACGCCTGCCGCGGGCGGGGTCTTCCGAGGGATCGAT
Organism: Methylobacteriaceae bacterium; assembly: GCA_019233695.1. Classification (GTDB taxonomy): domain Bacteria; phylum Pseudomonadota; class Alphaproteobacteria; order Rhizobiales; family Beijerinckiaceae; genus JAFAME01. The sequence goes on along the minus strand of JAFAME010000054.1, from coordinate 19,680 downwards.
CATGACATGCCGCCCTCCGGCTGTTCACATGCGTCACACCTGTGAATTATACCCGTCGAACATTTGACGAAAGCGCCTACCGATCGCATGACGTGGCATCGTGAACGAGATGTGGCGGGCGATGATTCGGTGAAACCGAGCTTCGAATTGGAGCACCGCTTTCTGGCGCGGGGCATGTGGCCGGTCGCCGGCATCGACGAGGCAGGGCGCGGCCCGCTTGCCGGGCCGGTCGCAGCCGCCGCCGTCGTCCTCGACCCGATCGACATTCCGCCCGGGCTCGACGATTCGAAGGCCCTGACCGCCGCGGAGCGGGAAGCCCTGTTCGACGTCATTCTTGCTAAGGCCCTTTCGGTCTCGATCGCCTTCGCCTCGGCTGCCGATATCGATGCCACCGACATACGCAAGGCAACGCTCGCGGCGATGTGTCGTGCCGTCGCGGCCCTCGCGCTGCCACCGGCCGTCGTCCTCATCGACGGCCGCGACATCCCGCATGGCCTGCGCTGCGAGGCGCAGGCCATTGTCAAGGGCGATGCGTCCTCGCAGTCGATCGCTGCCGCTTCGATCGTCGCCAAGGTGACGCGCGACCGTCTGATGACGCGGCTCGCCCTCGCCTATCCCGCCTACGGCTTCGAGGCCCACAAGGGCTACGGCACGCCGGCCCACGCCCAGCGCATCTCCCGCCACGGTCCCTGCCCCTACCATCGCATGACCTTTGCACCCCTCGCGCCGTCTCACGGCGCTGCCGTCTGCGCAGAAACCGCGACCGCCTAGGAAGCCCCCTTCCGGCCTGGGCCGAAGGCAGCGGCCCTGAACCTTGATGGCGCGACGACCGTCTCGCTGCCGACGGCACATCGTCCTCGCGCTGCGGTCCGTTGCCGGGCAAGAAGCATTGCGCACGAGTCACTCTTCCCTTTCGTCTTACGTCTTAACGAAGGCTACCATTGTATTAACCCAGCCTCTCGCTTTCTAAAGAAGATTTAATGAACTCGTCCGAAAAGGGGACTGTGCTTTTCCTGCCGTCTAAACCCCGCTTTTACCTGATCCGCCCATAGTCACGCACGTCAGTTGCGTACCCGGTCTTGTGCATGCGTTCCCAGGCAGCCGGGGCAGCCGGCTCGAAACCCCAGATCATGGTAAAGCGTACTGGGGTTTCGGCCGGGCCGCCATCGGGCCGGACCGCAGCACTTCCCCTCAATGAAATTCTCGTGGGCGACTGTCGGGCCGAACTTGCCCGCCTGCCGGCCCAATCGATAGATCTCGTCTTCGCCGACCCGCCCTACAATCTGCAGCTCGCCGGCAGCCTGTCCCGTCCCGATCAGAGCCTTGTCGATGCCGTCGACGAGGAATGGGACAAGTTTTCAGACTTTGCCGCCTACGACGGCTTCACGCGCGAGTGGCTGACGGCCGTCCGACGCGTGATGAAGACGGACGCCACGCTCTTCGTCATCGGCTCCTATCACAACATTTTTCGGGTCGGCACGCAGCTGCAGGACATGGGGTTTTGGATTCTCAACGACATCGTCTGGCGCAAGGCCAATCCGATGCCGAACTTCAAGGGCCGGCGCTTCACCAATGCCCATGAAACGCTGATCTGGGCGGCAAAGAGCCCCGCCGCCAAGCGCTACACCTTCAACTACGAAGCGCTGAAGGGCGGCAACGAGGATTGCCAAGTCCGCTCCGACTGGCACCTGCCGATCTGCACCGGCGCCGAACGCCTCAAGACGCTCGACGGTCGCAAGGCCCACCCGACCCAAAAACCCGAATCGCTTCTCGGCCGCGTGATGCTGAGCGCCTCGCAGCCCGGCGATGTTGTCCTCGACCCCTTCTTCGGCACGGGCACCACGGGGGCCGTCGCCAAGCGTCTCAAGCGCTCGTTCATCGGCATCGAGCGGGATGCCGTTTACGCAGAGGCCGCACGGCAGCGCATCGCGGCGGTCTCCTCTCTGCCCACCGAAGCCGTGGCTGCGGCGCCCTCGAGGCGCAGCGAACCGAGGGTCGCTTTCGCCTCGGTGGTCGAGGCCGGGCTGATCGCTCCCGGAACGCAGTTGACGGACGAACGGCGCCGGCATCGCGCCATCGTGCGCGCCGACGGCACCCTCGCCATCCAGGGGATCGGTCCAGGCGGCATCGTCGGGTCGATCCACCGGATGGGAGCCCTGGTGCAGGGCCTTCCCGCCTGCAATGGCTGGACTTTCTGGCACTTCGAGACGCGCGGCGAGCTGCTGCCGATCGATGCGCTGCGCGCGACCATTCGGGCCGGGCTGCGCCACGCCGCAGAGTAGGGCAAGCTCCGGCGGACGCCCGACGCGGGGTCGCCTCAGAGACAGGCCTGATCGGGTGCCGCTCGGGCCCCGGTCCTGGCGTGGGCCAGCACCTTGCGCATCAGGCTCGGCAGAGCCTCTCTGTCGAGGTCGGCCTCCGTCACCCAGCGATGACCCGAGGGGGCGGCAAGATCGCCGCGTACCGAGGCCGAAAACACCGCCAGTGTCAGCGCAAAATGCGTGAAGACGTGTTCGACCTCGCCCGGCAGCCTTCGATAGTCGGCGATGATCGGCGCGAAGGCCGAGGCCGTGCGCAAATCGAAGTCGGCAGCCCAGGGTGTTCCGGGAAACTCCGTCATGCCGCCAAGCAGGCCCTTTGCAGGGCGCGTGCGAACGAGAACGCACCGGTCGGCGCGATGCACCACGAACACGGCGCCTGCGCGTCGCGACCGCGGCCCCTTCGACGCCTTCCGCGGAAAAACCTCCGGCGTGCCCGCCGCATGCGCTCGGCAGGCCGTCGCAAAGGGGCACAGGATGCAGGCCGGGCGCTGCGGCGTGCAGACCATGCTGCCGAGGTCCATCATGCCTTGCGCAAAGTCGCCGGGCCGCTCGCGCGACATGAGCCTTTCGACTGCTTCCCGGATCAGCTCCCTTGCCTGCGGCACGGGCTGGGCAATGGCATGAAGCCGCGTGACGACACGTTCGACATTGCCGTCAACAACGGCAGTTGGGCGATCGAAGGCAATGGCAACAACCGCGGCCGCCGTATAGGGACCGATCCCGGGCAGGGTCCGCAGCATCGCTTCCGAATCGGGAAAGCGCCCGGCATGGTGCTCGACGATCCGCCCGGCGCAGGCGTGGAGATTGCGGGCGCGCGAGTAATAGCCCAGCCCCGCCCAGGCTTGCATGACTTCGTGCAGCGGGGCCGCCGCCAGGGCGGCGACATCAGGCCAGCGGGCCAGAAAGCGCCCGAAATAGGGTTTCACAGCCTCGACGGTGGTCTGCTGAAGCATGACCTCCGACAGCCAGACGGCATAGGGATCGGGACGGACACCCCGCGGCGCCCGCCACGGCAGATCGCGCTTGTGACGGTCATACCATGCCAGAAGCAGTTGCGGATCGGGCGCGGCCGACTGCGGCGGGGCGAGAGCCTGCGACGGCCTCACGAAGTCAGCCTCACGGCCACGGCAACCGATAGCGAGACGTGCACATGACTGCGAGCGTCATGGATGCCCGCACCCATCACGAGCCGCGCGCTCATGAGGTCCTCGCCGTTTGCCGGCCTTTGGCCGCCTCCGCTCGCAGGCCGCGGCTTGCCATCAGCATCTCGATGACAAAGGCCGCCAGCGCGCCGATCGTCGAGATGACCGCAAGACCGAAAAGGCCGAACAGGACGGAGGCCACCGCGGCATCGCGCAGCGCGCCAACGAAAAGGGCGAGGGCAGCGCCGCACGTCAAGCCTCCGCCGATTGCGCCGAGCACCACAGCCGCATCGAGGGCATGCGACCGACGCCGCAGAAAGGCGAGCCGCGCCGACATGTGCAAGGCACGCTCGGGTGTTGCGTCCTCGATGGCCTCGGTCAGCCTGTCGACCTGGTCGGCGACGCGCGCCAGCCGCGTCGCAAAGACGCTGAGAAGTGCCGCTATTCCAGACAGCAGGAAGATCGGGGTCAGCGCCACCTGGATGATGTGGGCTACATTCTCGAGCGAGGCGGGCGAAGCGTCGGAGCCGAACATGGAAGGACGTCGAACCTCCTCAGAGACTCAGCACGGGGACGAGCGCGCATATGTGTGTGGATGGCTGATGATCTTGCTGCTGTCCACTTGCACTGCCCAGCTGACTGGGGGTAGACCGCCGCATGGATGCAAAGAGCCTGCGCGACGCCTGTGCCGGCCGATCGGACACACGGCGTCGATGGGCGGTTCCGCTCGCCGACCTGGTCGAGACCTGCATCGCCCCGAGCCTTGCCAAGCAGGGCTTTGGCGCTGCCGACATCCTGATGCATTGGCCCGAGATCGTCGGCTCCCGCCTCGCCTCGGTGTGCGAACCAATCAGGCTGCAATGGCCGCCGCGCGCGCACCTGCGCGGGCCCGACGACTCCAGCCCATCTGCCACGCTCGTGGTGCGGGTCGAAGGCGCATTCGCGCTCGACCTGCAGCATCTCTCAGCCATCGTGATCGAGCGCGCCAATGCCCACCTTGGCTGGCGGTGCATCGACAAGATCGCGCTGCGGCAGGGCCCCCTTGCGCGTCGTCACGGCCGACGGCGCCCTCGGGCTGATCCCGACCCGAAGGCCATTTCGAGAGCCGCCGAAGTGACGGCTGCGATCGAACCCCGGGGGCTCCGCGATGCGCTGACACGGCTCGGCGCTCACGTGTTCGGCGGGACGCGCGAATAGGCGCTCGCCCACCATGGCCACAAGCAGCCGGCGATTTCGCCCGGATCAACGCCTCCTGCCGCATTCGCAGCGAGGTATGAGGCGGCCGCCGAAATGGCGTTCTGGCCCATGACCGGCTATAGGCTTATATGTACCCGGAACCGGCCACTCTTACCACCGAGCGAGCCTCTTCATGCGCGATCATCCTTTCACGACCCGACGCCGTCTTCTCGTCGCCGCAGGCGCTTTAGGCGTGGTCGCGACCGGGCTCGGCGGCAGCGTCGAGTCGGCGCTGGCGCAAAGCACAACTTCCGTCGATGAATTGATGGCTCCGGAGGCCCTGCCCGATGTCGTCCTTGGTTCCAAGGACGCGCCGGTCACGATGGTCGAATATGCCTCGATGACCTGCAGTCATTGTGCCAGGTTTCACGCCGAGACCTATCCGACGCTGAAGTCGAAATACATCGACACCGGCAAGGTGCGTTTCATACTGCGGGAATTTCCGCTCGATCCGCTTGCGGCACTCGGCTTCATGCTGGCGCGGTGCTCCGGCACGGATGACAAGCGCACCGCGCTCGTCGATCTCATGTTCGATCAGCAGAAGAACTGGGCCTTCGTCGACAAACCGATCCAGGCGCTTTCCGACCTCGTCAAGCAGGCGGGCTTCACCCAGGACAGCTTCGACGCCTGCATGCAGAACAAGGACCTCTACGACAAGATCAACCAGGTGCGCGACCGTGCCGCCGAAAAATTCGGCGTCGATGCGACGCCGACGTTCTTCATCAACGGAAAGAAGCAGGCGGGCGAGATCACCGTCGACGAGCTCGAAAAAATGCTCGATCCACTGGTGAAGAGCTAGCTCGCCCTGCTTGCAAGCTGAGGCAAACGCACGGCAGCGAGGCGCAGAGGAGCTCAGGCGGATTGGCTCGGCATAAAGGCTTTTGGTTGAAAATGCGAATGACCTTGTGCAGTGCTGCGATTAAGTCAGGATAGGCACTGATTCGGCGGCTATGCCGCCAGCTTCCCTCGGCGCGGGCGAGCCAATATCGGTGAGGATCCCACGCAGGCCATCTGACCACTTCCTGCCTCGGCGCCAGCGCCGTGATGGCTGTTCTCCGAATGTCGTGGTGCCTCGCGGCGATGAGGCCGCGCAATGAAGCTGCACAAGCTGCGCATCGTCGGCTTCAAGTCGTTCGTTGAGCCGACCGATTTCATCGTCGAGCCGGGACTGACTGGCGTCGTCGGACCCAACGGCTGCGGCAAATCGAATCTCGTCGAAGCCTTGCGCTGGGTGATGGGCGAGACATCCCACAAGAACATGCGCGCCTCCGGGATGGACGACGTCATCTTCGCGGGAAGCGCCAACCGGCCGGCGCGCAACACCGCCGAGGTGGTGCTCGTTCTCGACAATGCCGAGCGCGACGCACCCCCCGGCTTCAACGAGGCTGACAGCATCGAAGTCACGCGCCGGATCGAGCGCGAGGCGGGCTCCACCTATCGCATCAACGGCCGCGAGGTCCGCGCCCGAGACGTGCAGGTCCTGTTCGCCGATGTCGCGACCGGGGCGCGCTCCGCCGCGATGGTGCGTCAAGGGCAGATCAGCGAGATCATCGCGGCGCGCCCGCAGTCACGCCGTCGCATTCTCGAAGAAGCCGCCGGCATCGCCGGGCTTCATTCGCGCCGCCACGAGGCCGACCTGCGCCTCAAGGCCGCCGATGACAACCTCCTGCGCGTCGAGGATGTCCTCAAGCAGATCGGAGCCCAGCTCGACAGCCTGAAGCGCCAGGGCCGGCAGGCGGCCCGTTACCGGACGCTCTCGACCGACATCCGGCGGGCCGAGGCCCTCCTCCTGCTCATCGGCTATCGCGACAGCGACGCGCAACTTGCCGTGGCGCAACGCAAGCTCGATCTCGATACCCGCGAGGTCGCGGAGCGCACGCTGAAGCAGGCAGCAAACGCGCGGGCGGCGGCCATCGCCGCTGAGGCGCTGCCGCCGCTGCGGGAAAGCGAAGCGCGCGCCGGGGCAGCGCTGCAGCGATTGGTCCTCGCCCGCGATGCCCTCGATGCCGAGGAAAAGCGCGCCAAGGAACAGGCTGTGGAGCTCGATCACCGCGTCACGCAATTGCGCGAGACGCTGGCGCGCGAGGCGGCGTTGATCGAGGACGCCGACACCATGCTGGCGCGGCTCGCCGGCGAGGACGAGGCGCTCGCCGGCGAGTCCGCATTTGCAGCGACGGTCGAGGAGGCCGCAAGGCTGCGCCTCCAAGAGGCGGAGACCGCGCTCGCCGGGTCAGAGAAGGCGCTGCAGGATGCGCAGGCCTCCCTCGCCGACGTGCGGGCGCGCCGTGAGGCGCTCGATCGCACGATCGCCGAGGAAACGCAGCGGATCGCGCGTCTCGATGCGGAGTACGATCGAGTTGGGCGCGAGCGCGCCGCCATCGCCGAGGGCGGTGGACTGGACATCGAGGCGGCGGCGCTGACGGCGGGGCTCGAACGGGCTCTCGCGGCGACAAAGGAGGCCGAGGCGCGCGCGCTTGACGCGGAACGCCGGCACGTCGCCGCTCGTACGGCGGAGGCCGAGACGCGCGAACCTCTGGCCGAGGCCGAGCGCGCGGCGCAACGCGTCGAGACCGAAGCTCGGACGCTGCGCCAGCTGCTTGGCGAAGGAACGAGCGGCACCTGGCCGAAGGCGGTCGACGAAATTGCCGTCGCCAAAGGCTATGAGCTCGCCCTCGGCGCCGCGCTCGGCGATGACCTCGATGCGGCGGTCAATCCCGCCGCCCCGGCGCACTGGGCACTGGTTGCGACCGATCCGGAGGATCCCGCCCTGCCGCCCGGTGTGACCGCGCTTGCGGCCTTCGTCGAGGCTCCTGCCCCACTGCGGCGCCGTCTCTCCCAGATCGGGCTCGTGGCGCGCGATGAGGGTAGCGATCTGCGTAAATTGCTGCGGCCAGGGCAGCGGCTCGTCTCGATCGAAGGCGACCTCTGGCGCTGGGACGGCCTGACCGCGGCGGCCGAGGCGCCGCGGCCGGCGGCCCGGCGGCTCGCTCAAAGGAATCGGCTCGGCGATCTCGCCGCGGCCGCTCAGGATGCGCAGCGCGCACTCGCGGAACGGCAGCAGACAGCACATGACGCAGCAACGAAACTGCAGGCTGCCGCCGCCGCCGAAGCCGATGCCAGGCAGGAGGCTCGATCTGCGGCGCGCGCGGTCGAGGAGGTTCGCGAGCGCACCGACGCCGAGGAGCGCCGGCGCGCTCAGACCGCCGCCCGCTTGTCGGCGCTCGAAGAGGCGCAGCTGCGGCTCTCCGACGCTCGCAGCGAGGCAAGCGGCAAGCTTGCCGCCGCGCGGGATGGCCAGGCGGAGCTCGCCGCAGCAGCCGAGCTCGCCGCCCGCTTCGAGGCGGCGCGCCTTGTCGTGATGCAGGACCGGGCGGCGGTCGCAGAAGCGCGTGCCGCGGCCCAGGGACTTGCGCGGGACGCCGACGTGCGCCAGCGGCGGCGCCGGACGGTCGCCGGCGAACGTCAATCCTGGATCGATCGGCGCGCCCGCGCCGGCGACCAGGTCGCAACCATCGAGGCGCGCCTCGCTGAGGCCGTCGCGGCGCGTGCCGTCCTCGACGAGGCACCGGACAAGTTCCTGCGTCAGCGGCGTACGCTGATGGGTGAGATCGATGATGTGCAAGCGAGCCATCGGTCCGCTGCCGACCGGCGCGCCGCAGCGGAGACGACGCTCGCGGCGGCGGACCGCGCCGCGCGGGAGGCCCTCGACGCGATGGCAAAGGCGCGCGAGGAGCGGGCCGGCAGCGAGGCCCGCCTCGATGCGGCAGGGCAGCGGCGCGCCGATCTCGCGCGCACGATCGCCGCCGATCTCGACTGCCAGCCCGACGATCTTGCGGCCCTGGCCGGCGTCAAGGCCGGCGCCGTTCTGCCGGAGCCTGCCGAAGCCGAACGGACGCTCGAGCGCCTGCGTCAGGAACGCGAGCGGCTCGGCGCCGTCAACCTGCGGGCCGAGGAGGAGCTTACCGAAGTCGAGATCACCCGTGACAAGCTCGTGGGCGAGCGCGACGATCTCACGGAAGCCGTCAAACGCCTGCGTCAGGCCATCCAGAACCTCAATCGCGAGGGGCGGGAGAGATTGCTGACGGCCTTCGAGGCGGTGAACGGCCACTTCAAGGAATTGTTCGCCACCCTCTTCGGGGGTGGTTCTGCCGAACTGCAGCTCGTCGAGTCCGACGATCCACTTGAAGCGGGCCTCGAAATAAGCGCCCGCCCCCCCGGCAAGAAGCCGGCGACGATGACGCTTCTGTCGGGCGGCGAGCAGGCCCTGACCGCGCTCGCCCTGATCTTTGCCGTGTTCCTGACGAATCCGTCGCCGATCTGCGTGCTCGACGAGGCCGACGCCCCGCTCGATGACGCCAACGTCGAACGTTTTTGCGATCTGCTCGATGCCATGCGCAAGCGCACCGACACCCGGTTCGTGACGATCACCCACAACCCGATCACCATGGCGCGCATGGATCGGCTCTTCGGCGTGACGATGGCCGAGCGCGGCGTGAGCCAACTCGTGTCGGTCGACCTGCAGAGCGCGGAAGGGTTCCGGGAGGCCGGCTAGGCTCATCCGGCCGGCCTGGGCCTTCGCTTTCATTTTGTCCAGGAGGCTTGCGCCAGCGGCCCCGGAAACGATCGCCGCGGCACTCACCCTTTTCACGCTGGCGAGCCCGCGAGGAAAAAGGAGAGCATCATGAATCCATCCGAGCTGCAGAGCGTTTGGGCGCCACGCCTTCTTGCCGTGCTGCGCATCGTGGTCGCCGTTCTCTTTCTCGAACACGGCACTCAAAAACTGATCGGATTTCCGCCGCCGATGGACCCCGGCCGATCGCTATCCACCCTCATGATCGCGCAGGGCATCATTGAAACAGTCGGCGGGATTTTGCTGGCATTGGGACTCTTCACCCGGCCGGTTGCCTTCATCCTCTGCGGAGACATGGCTGTAGCCTATTTCATGGCGCATGCCCCACGGAACTTCTTTCCGGCTCTCAACATGGGCGATGCCGCGATCCTTTATTGCTTCGTGTTCCTGTATTTCGTCGTTGCCGGACCAGGAGAGTGGAGTATCGACGCGGCGCGATCGTGATCCAGATAGCGCCATCGGGTTTTGGAAGTCATACCGCCGGGCGGCCTCTCGCTTCCGAAGTGCCGGCCGAGATCAGGTGCGGATCCTTGCGGAGCTTGCCTGCCATGGGCTCCGCGTAATAGGCCTCGCAACGAAATCGCCGCCAATCGGCTTGATTGCCGAGCGTGGCGCACGCGGGAGGGATGGGCATGCCAGGGACTTATCGCGTCGGCGTGATCGGATGCGGCTTCTTTGCGCCGAACCACTTGAATTCCTGGAACGAGCTCGGGGTCGAAATCGCCGCGGTCTGCGACCTCGACGAGGCCAAGGCCAAAGCGGCGGCCGAGCGGTTCAAGGCGGCGCGCTGGTTCACCGATGCCGCAACGATGCTGCACGAGGCGCGCCCGGACTTCGTCGACATCATCACCACCATGCCGTCGCACCGGCCGCTCGTTGCGCTTTGCGCGCGCGAGCGCCTGCCGGTCATCGTGCAGAAGCCGTTTGCGCCGACCTATGCCGACTGCGTCGCGATGGTCGATACGTGCAAAGCCGCAGGCGTCGCGCTGATGGTGCACGAGAACTTCCGCTTCCAGGCGCCGCTGCGCCGCGTTCGCGAGGTGCTCGACAGGGGCGTGATTGGGACGCCCCTGTGGTGCCGCATCTCGTTTCGCACGGGCTATGACATCAAGACCGGGCAGCCGTACCTCTTCAACGAGGAACGCTTCATCGTCCTCGACCTCGGCATTCATGTACTCGATATCGCGCGCTTCTATCTCGGCGAGGCCGATAGCGTGTTCGCGCGCCATCAGCGCGTCGACCCGCGCGTGAAGGGCGAGGACATGGCGACCATCATGCTCGGCCACAAGAACGGCGCAACGAGCATCGTCGATTTCACCTACGAGAGCCGCAAGCGGCCGGACCTGTTCCCGCAAACGCTTGTAACCATCGAAGGCACGAAAGGTGCCATCGACCTCGGACCGGGGTTTCAGCTTGGAGTGACGGCAAACGGCAAGCTCACGGTCGAGAACGCTGCAAGTCCGCTGCGCAGCTGGACATCCGAGCCCTGGCATGTGGCGCAAGACAGCGTCTATCACACGCAGGCGCACTGGCTCGCCCGCCTGTCGGAGGGCCGCGAGCCGGAGACGAGCGGCGCCGACAACCTCAAGACCTATGCGCTGGCCGAGGCGGCCTACGGTTCCGCCGCGACCGGCCAAGCGGTCAAGCCGGTAGAAAGCTGACGCAGAGCTGCGCGACCGATCCGGTCGGATGCGCACTGCCTAGGCCGCCGGGCTTTCAAGGCTTGCAGGCTGGACCATCTCCGCCGCGTGCGGGCCGACTGCCGAGGGCGGCAGGCCTGCCTTGAGCAGCGCCTCGCGATGGTGCTCACGGTCCTCGGCCCGCTTGTAGTGCAGGGTGCTCAGATACGCGTCCACGGCAAACGAGGGATCGCGTTTGAGCACCTCCGCGCAATGCAGTCGCGCCGCCGCGACATCGCCGAGCTGAGCGTGACAACCGGCCAGAAAGGCATGATGCAGCGGATCGAGCGCGGTGATGCGGCCGAACGCCGAGATTGCTTGCGGATATTGGCGGGCAACGAAGTGCGCGCGGCCGAGATGATTCCAGAACCGCTCCGGATGATACGGGTTCAGACGCATGGCCCGCTCGATGCACCTGATCCCCTCTTCGGCCTGTCCGAGCCAGGTCAGAAGCTCGCCTTGCTGGACGACGATCAGGTCGTCGTTGGGATTGAGCGCCATCGCCCGCTGCTGGTGATATGCGGCCTTGTCGTGCTCTCCGACCGTCAGCTTGACGGCGGCAAGGATGCGGTGAACGTCGCTGTCGTTGTCATCGAGGCGCAGCGCGGTCTGCAGCTCCTCGGCGATCGCCGCCATGGTCGCTTGGCGATCCTCGCAATACCCCTGGACCCAGGCCTGGCCGAGCGTGCAGGCTTTCCAGGCATGGGCATGGCCGTAGTTCGGGTCGAGCGCGATGGCGCGGTCGAGCAGGCGTAGCGCCGCGGCATTGTCGGCAAGCGTCGAGTGGTGGTGATGGACCTTGCCGGCGAGCACGCATTCGTAGGCGACCATATTGTCGGTCGTCTTGCGCGCCGCCCGCTCCCGCGTGGCCGCCTCGACCCGCCCCGGAAGGGTCGCCACGATGGCCGTGGTCACCTCGTCCTGGATGGCGAAGATGTCTTCGAGCTGGCGATCATAGCGCTCAGCCCACACGTGCCGGTCGGCCTCCCCGTCGATCAGCTGCACGGTCACGCGCACGCGGTTGCCGGCTTTGCGGACGCTGCCTTCGACCACATACTGGACGCGGAACTCGCGCGCCACTTGGCGCACGTCGACCGCCTTGCCTTTGAATTTGAACGCCGAGTTGCGCGAGATGATGAGGAGGTGGCGAAACCGCGACAGCTCGGTGATGATGTCCTCGGTGAGCCCGTCGGCGAAGAACTCCTGGTCGGCTTCCCCGCTCATGTTGGTAAAGGGCAGCACAAGGATCGAGGGGCCCTCGACAGGAGCAGGCTTGCAGGCGGTGAGGCGGCTGCCCTCCTCGTGCCACGACACCCGATACGCCCGCACCGGCTCGGCGAAGTTCTTGACGTGCTGTTGGCCGATGTCCTGATATCCGAGCGGCAGCTTCTGGCGCACATGCTGATGCACGGCATCGGAGATGCAGATGCCGCCGGCCTCGGCCAAACCCTCCAGGCGCGCGGCGAGGTTGACGCCGTCGCCGAAGATCTCATCGCCCTCGATGATCACGTCGCCCAGGTTGATGCCGATCCTCAGCTGCATCCGCCGATCCTCGGCGATCGGGGCGTTGTGAGCCTCCATGCCCTTCTGGAGCTCGACGGCGCACTGCACGGCGTTGAGAACGCTGGCGAATTCTACAAGCATGCTGTCGCCCGGCGCGTTCACCACGCGTCCGTCATGGGAGGCGATTGTCGGATCGATGAAGGTCTTGTGCAGCTCCTTCAGGCTGCGCAGCGTACCCACGTCGTCGCTCTGCATGAGGCGGCTGTAGCCGACCACATCGGCAAGCAGGACTGCGGCGAGGCGGCGAACGGTCATTTCCCGAGATCCAACGCGGCCAATAAACACCCGCTAGGCGGCGCGTTCAAGGCGCGCGGGCGGCATTAGCTGAGTGGGAACAAGTGCCCGTCGTTGCATGCGCGTTGATACCGGGGTGCGAGCCTTACACCAACTTGCCCGGCGTGATCGGCAGTTCGCGGATGCGTTTGCCGGTCGCGTCGAAGACCGCACTGGCGACGGCGGCCGCCACGCCGGTCGCGCCGAGTTCGCCGATCCCCTTGGCGCCGAGCGGGCTCGCATGCGGGTCGAATTCATCGACGAAGTGGATCTGGATGTCACCCGCGATGTCGGCGTTCACCGGAATGGCGACGCCGGCCAGGTTCTTCGACAGCCAGCGACCGAGTTTCTTCTCGTAAGGACTTGCTTCCATCGCCGCCATGCCCCAGCCCCAGATGATGCCGCCCGTCATCTGTGCGCGCGCCGTGCGCGGATTGATGACGCGTCCGGCACTGTAGCTGCCCACCGCCCGGCGCAGCCGCAAGAGGCCGAGTTCGCAGTCGACTCCGACTTCGATGAACACCGCGCCGAACGTGCGAATCGTGTGCGGCGTGCCCTCGCCATCGGCGTTGAAGGGGGCATCGCCCGGCAGCGTGAAGCGGCCCTTGCCCACCACCTCGCCGACGCCGGCGGTGCGCAGGGCATCGCCGATCGGAACGCCCGCGCCGAGGCCGCCGCGACGCCCGATGCGGCCGTCCTTCATGACGACCTCCCCGGCCGGCAGATTGGCGAGCCGGCCCAAGAGCTCGCGGGCGTTCTCCGCCGCCCGCAGCACGGACGCCCCGACCCCCATCGTCGAGGATGAGCCATAGGTCGGACCGCCCTGCGGCAGCCGCGTGTCGCCCATGATCAGTTCGACTTTGTCAGGCGGCAGGCCGAGCACATCCGCCGCGATCTGCGGGAAGATGGTAAGCGTCCCTGTCCCGATGTCGTGGCAGCCGGTTTCGACCGTGACCGAGCCGTCGGCCTTGATTCGCACTTGCGCCTGGGAGGGAAAGCGGAAGGCGCCCATCGAGCAGGTCGCCATCCCAAACCCCAGCGTCCACGGCCCGTCGCGTTTCGGGCGCCCGGCGCGCTCACGCCAGCCGAAAAGTCTCGCGCCCTCCTCATAGGCTTCGCGCAGCTTCTTGGAGGACCACGGCTTGCCGGTCGCCGGATCCGTCTCGGCATAGTTGGCGAGGCGGAAGTCGAGAGGGTCCTGGCCGACGGCATGGGCGAGCTCGTCGATGGCGCTCTCGAGCCCCCACAGCCCCGGTCCTTCCCAGGGGGCACGCATGGCAGTCGGCATATTGACGTTGGCGCGCTCCACCTTCTGCGCAGTGAAGATCGCCGGCGAGGCATAGGTTCCCCTCGAAGCCGCCGTCGCCATCTCGACGAAATCGTCGGACAGCGCCGTCACGTGTTCGACCTCGTGCTTGATCGCGGTCAGACGCCCGTTGCGACCCGCGCCGAGCGCCATGCGGTGGACCATGTTCGGCTGGAACCCGACGTTGGCATACATCTGGGCACGGCTGAGCGCGAGCTTGACCGGCCGTCTGGCCACACGCGCTGCGGCGGCGGTCAGGATCTCGTGCGGCCATACGAAGCCTTTGGCGCCGAACCCGCCGCCGGTGTGAGGCGAGATCACACGTACACGCTCCGGCCTGATGTTCAAGGCGGCAGCGACGATCGCCTGCACGCTGTAGCCGTGCTGCACGGAGTCATAGAGGGTGAGGTTCTCGCCTTCCCAGACCGCAATGGTGGCGGAGGGCTCCATCGGATTGTGATGCCGCGACGGCTGGCGGTACTCGGCAATGTGCTGGTGCTCCGCCGCCAAAAACGCCGCGTCGGGATCGCCCTTGGTAAAGGTGACCGGGCCATAGATCCCAGGCGGGACAGCGACCTCGCCGCCGCCTTGTGGCCGGAACGGCGCCGGCTCGATCGTCAGGCGCACGAGCCCGGCGCCGCATTCGGCTGCCTCCAGCGTCTCGGCAAGGACGATCGCGACCGGCTGCCCTTCATGGCGGATCGTGCCATCCTGCATCGGCAGCTTGGAGACCGCCGACGGCGGCGCCACCGGCCCAAACCGCGGCATGTCCGCCGCGGTGAGCACGCGCGCGACGCCTGCTGTCGCCAGCGCCTCGCGCCCGTCTATCGCCGTGACCGTGCCGCTCGGCGTGGGAGCGCCAACGAGCGCGGCATGCAGCAAGCCCGCGACCTCCTGGTCGGCAGCGTATCTGGCGCGACCGGTGACCTTGTCGCGCCCGTCGGGACGAGGAAGAGGTTCGCCAATGCTCATGGCATTCCTGCCGCGGTCCGGAGCGTACGCAGGACGGCGTTCTTCGCCATCGCGACCTTGTGGGCGTTGTGGGCAAGTGGCCGAGCATCGGTGAACGCGGCAGCTGCGGCTTCGATGGCCTCCGGCGAGCCCGGCCTGCAGCCGACAAGCCGTCGCTCCGCCTCGTCAAGCCGCCAGGGCCGATGCGCGACCGATCCGAGCGCGATCCGGGCGCGGCGGATCAGATCGGCGTCGAGATCGAGCGCGACCGCGACCGAGACGATGGCGTATTCGTAGGATTCACGCTCGCGCAATTTGAGGTAGGCCGAGCGCGGCGCCGGCGCAGGCAGCTCGATTGCCACAATGAGCTCGCCCGGCACAAGGACATTGTCCGAGGCCGGATCGTCGGCCGGCAGGGTGTGGAACTCGCGCGCGGGAATTCGTCTCCCGCCGCCGGCCGCCTCGGTGACGATGACCGCGTCGAGCACCGCAAGCGCTACTGCCGGATCGGATGGCTGCACCGCAACGCACGCATCCGTCCAGCCGAAAATCGCGTGCCGGTCGTTGAGCCCCTCGCGCGCGGCGCAGCCGGATCCCGCCACGCGCTTGTTGCAGGGCAACAGCTCCTCGGCGCGAAAGTACGGGCAGCGGGTGCGCTGCAAGAGATTGCCGCCGACGGTGGCGAGATTGCGCAGTTGGGCCGAGGCGGCTTTCAGGATGGCTTGGGAGAGGACCGGATAGTCGCGCACGACCTCCGTGCACTGCGCCGCATCATTGAGCCTCGTCAGGGCGCCGATGCGCAGACCGCCATCCGGGAGGGGCTCTACTCGGTCGAGGTCGGCAAGACGCGAAATGTCGACGACGTGCTGCGGGACCGCGATGCCAAGCCGCATCCAATTCAGGAGTTCGGTCCCGCCGGCGAGGTAGGCGGCGGCAGCTTGCGCGCCGACAGCCAGCGCCTCGGCGATAGTCGCCGCGCGCGTATAGGCGAACGGATGCATCAGCCCTTCCCGGCCATTGCCGCTGCGGCTGCCCGTACCGCATCGACGATCTGCGGATAAGCCGAGCAACGGCACAGATTGCCACTCATCCACTCGCGGATCTCGGCATCGCTCCCGGCGTGCCCTTCGGCAATGCAAGCGACCGCCGACATCACCTGCCCGGGCGTGCAGAAGCCGCACTGGAAGCCGTCCGCATCGATGAAGGCCTGCTGAACGGGGTGCAATCGGTCCGCCTCGGCAAGGCCCTCGATCGTGGTGACCTCCCGTCCGTCTGCCTGGACTGCAAGGACCATGCAGGCGTTGACCCGCCGACCGTCAAGATGGAGCGTGCAGGCGCCGCATTCGCCGAAATTGCAGCCCTTCTTGGTGCCCGTCAGGTGCAGCCGTTCGCGCAAGAAGTCGAGCAGCGTGACGCGCGGATCGAGCGAGACCGCATGATCGGTCCCGTTGACCCTGATCCGCAAGGAGTATTCCGCCCCTGACCGCGACCCGTCCGGCATCCGCATCTCCGTGGCAGCTCATTCCAATATCGGCCACTTCGCGGGCGCGCCAAGGGGTCAGCGACAGCTCGACCAGTCACCGCACGCTCCGGCCCCTCGACGAAGCGGCCGAGACAGGACTACGAGAGCGGCCGGCGCTCAACGCAGACGGCGTCCATCAAAACCGGGGTAGGCTCACGGATGCGGCGGACGGGGCGGCTCGCCAGGCTCGTCACAATGCCCGCGAGCACGAGAGCGCCGCCGCCGTACTGCGCCAGCGACAGGCGCTCGCCGAGCATCAGCGCCGCGGCAATCGTTGCCACAATCGGCTCCAGACAGAAAATGAGGCCGGCCGCCGCCGCGCTCGTCTGCCGCATGCCGCGCAGCTGGGCCACGAAACCCCCGAAGTACAGCGTGCTCATGATCGCCACCGGCCAGAATGCGCCGATGAAGGTCGAGGCGCTCGCCGGGCCGCCCGAGACGAGCGAGGCGAGGAGCGCCACCGGCAAAATGACGACGTGGACCCAGAACACCGTCACGATCCCACCTCCGCCGGGCGCGCGCGAGGCAAAGAAGAACTGGGTCGCCGCGGCGATGCTGGCGGCGGCGGCAAGCGCGATGCCGCGCCAGTCGAGTGCCTGAAACGACGGGCCGATCGCCAGCGCGATGCCGGCGAACGCGAGCGCGAAGGCGATGAGGCGGTTGAGAGTCAATCCACCGCCGTCGACGAATGGGCTCGCGAGCAGGATCAGCAACGGGTAGGTGTAGAAGACGAGGACCGCGATCCCGACCGGGATGAAGCTGACCGACGAGACGTAGGCAAGACCGACGAGTGCGGTGGTAAGGCCGAGCCCGAAAAGCGTGCTGCGCTCACCCCGCGGCACGCGAACCGAAGTCTGCGACAGCACTGCCGCCGCGGCAAGAACGACCAGCAACAGAGCGACCCGTAGCGCCACGAGATCGGCGCCCGAGACACCGGCAAAGGAAGCCAAGCGCGCGAACGGAATATTGGCGCCATAGGCGCTGGCGGCTGCAACCAGGAAAGCGGTCGGAACAGCCGACCGGAAGGGCGCCTCCCCGACGTTCGATCCGCTGGTACCGACGCTCACTGCGTTGCGGCAGCCGGTCGCTTCGCGTGCGGGCGCGGTTTCGTCCATTTGAGCTGCGCAACCTTGGCCGGCTTGGCTTGCGCCCTCTTAGGCCTCGGCCTGAGCTTTGCCGCGCTCTTGGCTAGCGTCGTCGCGCCGGAGAGAGCCACAGGGCCTGCGGCGGAAGCGGCGGCCGCAGCCGCGTCGTTGCCATCGAGCACCTTCGGCTTTTCGGGAGCGTAGGCGACCGTCGGATCGGGCGTCGGCGGCAGCTTTGCCGAGACCGGTGTCGCTCCCGCGGGGCGCGCGCTGGCAACGGCCGCGGTTGATCCTGGCGCCGGCCCGATGAAAACCGGGACCGGATCGAAGTGCGGCTGGGTCGAAAGCAAGGCCATGACGGTCGTCGCCGGCCGGGAGGCGTCCATTGCCATGGCCCGCTCGGGACGCCGGTTGAGAAGCTGCAGCTGGGCGGGATCCAACATGGTCGGCGCGACCTCGTCGGCCTCCTCACCCATCGACTCGTTCTTGGGGTGCCGAGTGCAGACGTCGCCGCGGATGTCAGGCGCCGCAGTGACGCCGCGTGAGGGGAGGCTGTCGAGCTGGCCGGAGCTGGTGTCCGACCCGGCAAAGGCTGCCTCGAACAATTGCGCCGCCTTGTAGTTGCGCTCACGCACCGTCGAAGCGCCAAGCACGACCGCAATCAGCCGGCGGCTGCCGCGCGTCGCGCTGGCAACGACGTTGAAGCCCGCCGCGCAGGTGAACCCGGTTTTCATGCCGTCGGCGCCCGGATATCGGCCAAGCAGGCCATTGTGGGTGAGGATGATCTGCTTGCCGAGCTGAAGCGCGCCGATGCCGAAGAGGTCGTGCTCCTCGGGAAACTCCTTGTAGAGGGCTCGGGCGACCGTTGCCATGTCGCGCGCCGAAGTCACCTGGCGCGGATCGGGCAGGCCGTTGGGATTGTCGAAATAGGATTCGCGCATGCCGAGGCGATTCGCGTCGGCGTTCATTTCCGCCGCAAACGCCTCGACCGAGCCGGAAACGCCCTCGGCGACGGTGATGGCGATGTCGTTTGCCGATTTCACCATCAGCATCTTCAAGGCATTGTCGAGCGTGACCTGCGTGCCCGGCCGAAACCCCATCCTTGACGGAGCAACGCGAATGGCGCGGGCGGAGACGACCAGGGGAGTGTCGAGTGTGATGCGCCCGTCCTTGACGGCGCGCAACGCGACGTAGGCGGTCATCAGCTTCGTCAGGGATGCCGGAAACCACGAGGCCGTCGCATCCTCCTGGTGCAGGACGTTTCCCGTATCGACATCCACGACCAGCGAGGGTGTCGCCGAACCGGCCGTCGTTCCGCCAAGAAGCAGCAGCGCCGCTACCGTCGAGAGGCGCCAGCGTCGTTGCAAAACACTCATGGACTGTCCCCTGAAGAATGCCCCGGCGCCGCGGCGCGCTGGAGTCCTTCCTAACCCCGCCCAAGGTGAAAGAAAAGGGCATCTGTCGCCCGTGAGGGAAACGCCTGGTTAACGGGCGGTCACCAATGGAGAGGTGGGAGGGCGATGCCCTCAGCGGCGGCGCGCCAGTGGCCCATCCCTCGATTGAGGCAATCGCGAGCGGATGACTTGACGGGCGGGAGGGCTTCGAGTTGTTGTGTGCCAGCTATCGAGGACGGGCGCCTCATGGCTTGGCTTGTGCGGCGGCGCCCGTGTCCTCGATCTACCTTTTCCCCGATGGGCTGCCGTGCGAATGCTGGCCCCCCTTGCGGCCGGCCTGCGCGGCCAGTTCACGGTTCTTGGAGAAGCTGCGGTCGTTCGGACTGACGCTGTGGCCGCCCTTGCGTCCGGCCTCTGCCGCGAGCGTATGGTCGCGTGAAAACGAGCGCTTCTCGTCGGGCACGCTCTCGCCACCCTTGCGAGCAATTTCACGCTGCTTTGCTGCATCCATCGAGGCAAAGCCGCGGTTCGATGTCGATGTCTGGGTCTTTTGCGTCATGCACCTACCTCCTGCCGGG
>JAFAME010000053.1 GCA_019233695.1 Methylobacteriaceae bacterium | reverse complement strand
ACGTCGCAGAAGCGGGCAAAGAAGGCCGCATCCTGCGGGCCCAGCACCCGCTCGATATCGGCCGCCTGCCAGACGTAGAACTTGCCCTCGACGCCCTCGCTGTCGGCATCGAGGCTCGCCGAAAAGGCGCCTTCGGCCGTCGTCATCTCGCGGCCGAGCCAGGCGACGGTCTCGCGCGCCCGCTCGGCAAAGAGCTGCCGGCCGGTGGCGCGCTGCGCCAGCGCCAGGAGCTCCAAGAGCTGGGCGTTGTCGTAGAGCATCTTCTCGAAGTGCGGGACGAGCCAGCGCTCATCGACCGAGTAGCGGGCAAAGCCGCCGCCCAGATGGTCGTAGATGCCGCCCTGACAGATGTGCTCGACGGTGAGGGCGACGAGGTCGCGCAGCTCGCCGTTCTTCATGCGTTCGGCCCCACGCCACAGCAGCATGAGCAGGGGGGCGTTGGGGAATTTCGGCGCCCCGCCGATGCCCCCATTGATGCGATCGATGGAGCGCGCGAGGTCTTCGGAGAGGCGGTCGAGGAGGGCCGGGGTGAGCGTGCCTGGGCCTGCGCCCTCGCCGCGGTCGAGCGCCTCGCGCAGCGCCTGCGCGTTCTGGCGCACGCGTTCGGGCTCGCGACGATAGGCTTCGGCAACGCTGCGCAGGACGTGGGTGAACGAGGCCCGCCCGTAGAGCGCTTCCTTGGGAAAATAGGTGCCGCCCCAGAACGGCTCGCCGGCGGGCGTGAGAAACATGGTGAGCGGCCAGCCGCCGTGCTGGCCGAGCGCCTGCAGTGCCGACATGTAGAGATGGTCGACGTCGGGCCGTTCCTCACGATCGACCTTGATGTTGACGAAGAACTCGTTCATCAGCGCAGCCGTCGCTTCGTCCTCGAAGCTTTCGTGCGCCATGACATGGCACCAGTGGCACGCCGCATAGCCGACCGAGAGCAGGATAGGCTTTTGCGTCCGCGCGGCTTCGGCGAGCGCCTCAGGCCCCCATGGCCGCCAGTGCACCGGGTTTTCCTTGTGCTGCAACAAATAGGGGCTGACCGCAGCCCCGAGGAGATTTTGCGACGCCATGGTTGCATCCTCTGGGCTCCGTCCCCTTGCGGGGGGGGAGGGTCAGGAAGGGGAGTGCACACGTCTCTATGTCGACTTCGACGACGGGCGGCGCGAGATGGCAAGCGAACTCGGCAATCCTTAAGATAGCGCCCCAGTGGCATTGCGGTACCGGTCGTCGATGGGCGAGCCCGACCCTTCCCTAACCCCCCGCAAGACTACGCGATTCACACATCATATGGGCCGGCGCCGGCGTTGGCGCCAAGTGAACGACGTGTGAATGCCGTAGCCCGCAGGCGGGGAGAGGGGTGGCAGACGCTGAGACCATCGCGGGCGACGGTCAGTCGTCCCCTATCGACCGAAGCGCGGCTTACGCGCCGGCGCCTTCAGAATGGCGGCGATGTGGGTGATCTCCTCGCTGTTGAGACTGCTGATCGTCCTTGCCAGAAGGTTGGCGACCTCGGTTGCCTGCGGCGACAGGCCGGCGGTATCGACGACAACACGCGGATTGGAAATCTGCACGAGCCGGTTGAGCTCGTCGGCGTCATCCCAGATAATATTGAAATAGCTTATGAAACGCTGAATGAGGTCGAACGTCGGCGTGCCCCGCCGACCATGTTCGAGAGCGGACAGATAGGCCGGTGATACGCCGATCGCGTCGGCCATGTGCTTCATGGTCACGCCGCGCTGGCGGCGCAGATCGCGGAGCTTGGCGCCGAGCGGCGTCATCGCGGGCGGCCGGCCCCCCGCTCCGCCCGTCGCAGCTGGACGTAGAGGGCGCCGGCGCCGCCGTGTAGGGAGGCGGCTTCCTCGAAGCCGACCACGAGGCGCCGCAGCTCGGGCGAGCGCAGCCAATGAGGAACCGCGCGGCGCAAAACGCCCGTTTCGCGCTCCAGCCCGTCGGCAGGCCCGCTCTTGCCTTTGCCGGTCACCACCAGGACGAGCCGTTCGCGGTCGCGCTGGGCGCGGGCCAGAAAGCCGATCAGCGCCTGGTGGGCCTCCCCCTGGCGCATCCCATGCAGATCGATCGCGGCCTCGACGGCGATGCGGCCGCGGGAGAGACGCTGACGCAGCCGTCGATCGAGCGGCGCGAGCGGCGCGACTGCGGCCTTTGCGCTCCGGCCCGGAGCCTTCGGCTGCGCCGGCTCCGACGATCGGGCTCGCCCGTGCGGCGCCGCAACCGGTGGCTTGGGCTCGGGCCGTGCCGGGGGGGCGCGGCCCGGCATTGGCGCAACGCCATGCGTCACGTTGAGCCAGAGCTCGATCTCCTCCTCGGTGAGGAACCGCCGGCGCCCGGGCGGATGGTGCTCGGTCATGGCGCCGCCGCCGTCGCTTCGACCGGCAGCAGCACCACCAGGTCAGCTGCGTGCCCCCGGTGCCCGACGCGCTCGCCCGCCACGTCCCCGCTGCCGAAGAACATATCGGCCCGCGCGGGGCCAAGGATGGCCAAGCCCCTATCCTCGCTGATCATCAACCGCCGGAACGGCTCAGGCCGGTCCGATCGCCACGGCAACTCGGCATCCATGAAGACAGGGGTGCCATGGGGCCACGGGCTGCGGTCTGCCGCAATCGGGCGCAGCGGTGTCAGCGGCACGCCGGCGTTGCCGAGGGGACCCTCCTCGGGGCGAAGGCCCGGTTCGATCCTGAAGAAGACATATGACTGATTGCGATGCATGACCTCACGCGCTTCGGCCCGATTGTCGCGCAGCCATGCTTTCAGACGGGTAAGCGACATCTCGCGCGGGTTGATGCGTCCGGACTCGATGAGGATGCTCCCGATCGACGTGTATGGCCGGCGGTTCTCGAAGGCCGCCGTTGCCGCAACGCCCAGCCGGAGGGGCCCGCGCCCCTGCCTGCGCGCCATGCAGAAGGCGCGAAAGCAACGGAAGGCGTCGCGATGGTTATCCTCGCCGAAGCCCGCCAGTCGCTCCCAGGCGATCCGTTCGAGGCGGGCGCCGCCGGGACCTGCGGCGAGCGCAGGCGGCGGACCTACGGGGCGTGGCGCGCACAGGCCCGGCATGACTTGCGAATTCGGCATGGGCGGGTTCACTGGGCGGCTGCACGCCGAGCGTCAGTGGCCCGATTCGGTGGCGACCAACTTCCAGTTCGGGTCGCGGGACGCGACATCGCGCGCGAACGTCCAGATATCGACCATGTCGACGACCTTGTCGGGGCTCCCGTCGACGATGGTCCCGGCCTTGTCGCGCGTCGCGGTGATGAGCTTTGACAGGAAGCGCACGGAAATCTGCGCTGACGAGGCGCGCAGCTGCGCCTCTTCGAGCGTCGCCTTTTCCATCGAGACGAAGGTTGTCTCGACCTTTTCTCCTCGCCCTTCCCGCTCGGTGATGGCGCCGGCGAAGCTGTCAAACACGTCGCGCGCAAGCAGCGACCGCAAGGCCTTGCGGTCGCCGGCGGCAAAGGCGGTCACGATCATTTCATAGGCCGCCTTGGCGCCGGCGAGGAAGCTCTGGGCCTGAAAGCCCGGATCGGCCGCCCGGATGGCGTCGAGGCCGGCCCATACCTTCGAATCGGGTTCGGCAAAGCCCTTCCAACGATCCGGGTCGGCCGCCTGATCGGCACCGGCCGCCGCGACCGGCGGGCCGGGATCGTTGGCGGCGCCCGGCAGCCGTATGACATTGCCCTCATCGGATTTCGGATAGGGCTTCTCGGCCGACCCGTCGATCGTCTTGGTGCGGGCCTGGAACGGATCGCGCGGTCGCTCGGCCCCGGTGCGGGTGCCCAGCACCGACCGCAGTTTCCAGATCACGATGATCGCCAGGACGGCGAAAATGATCGTGGTTATGTCTAACGAATCGCGCATCGGCTGGCCCTACTGATCGTGACGGGCGCTATCGACGGTAACGCACAGGCTTCCGGTCAGACACGCATTGCGTCGAACTTTGCTCTCGCCCATATGTTACCAAGCATCTGCCTCATGTGGGGTGAGCGTCCGTAACATTCACCCCTGCAGGGAGCAAGCAGAGCCAAGGCGATCGGATCGTGCGCACGATACAATCGGCAGTTCGCCCCCGCCCGCGGCCCCGCGCCCTGACGCTCGGCATCTGCGTGTGGCTGATCTGCGAGGTGATCGCTTTTCTGGCCGTGGCCGACCACGTCGGCATCGCCGGCGCCATCGGGATCGGCATCCTGACGACCCTCATGGGCTTGGCAATGTTGCGGCGCATCGGCGTCAACGCGATCCGCAGCCTGAAATGCGCCCTCGACGGAGCCGAGCCGACCGCCGGCAGCCTGCTCGACGGGTCGCTCGCCGCGCTCGGCGCCGTCCTTCTCATTCTGCCGGGCTTCCTGTCCGATCTTGTCGGGCTCGCGCTTGCGGCCCCCTCCGTCCGGCAATGGCTGGCGCGCCGCTTCGGGGCGGTCGCCGCCCCCGGCCGCCCGACGATCCGCGTGCGTCCGGGAACGGTCGATCTCGCACCCGGCGACTGGCGGCGTGTCGAAGAGGTCGAGGCGTGGTCCGACCGCAACCGGGCCCCGGGCGAGCGCCGCATGCCCGGCGGGTGAAGGCCGGACCGGGCGCTGGAATTGTGAGTGCTTGACGGGATTTCTTTCCCTTCCAGGGAGGATCGGGGAGGGCGTCCATGCGCACCGGCCGCGCTTGTTCGCTCACACCATCCATGCTACGCGGCGGCCGGAACTTGGCCCTGCTGCCGGCGCCTTCGCGCACAGATTGTCTTTTCTAGGAGAGTGGAATGGCCGAACCGACCGGCAATGGCGCAAATCGAACAGAGGCGCAGCCACAGCTGAATGCGCTCGCACAATACATCAAGGATTTTTCGTTCGAGAATCCCAACGCTCCCCGCTCGCTGCAACCGCAGGAAAAGGCGCCCAATATTTCCATTCAGGTCAATGTCAACGCGCGCCAGCTCGCCGATACCGACTATGAGGTGAGCCTCGTGCTCGAGGGCCAGGCCGGCGAGGGTCAGAATGTCCTGTTCAAGTTCGAACTCAACTACGCCGGTGTGTTCCGCATCCGCAACGTTCCGCAACAGAGCCTGGCGCTCGTCGTGATGATCGAATGTCCGCGGCTCATGTTTCCCTTCTCGCGTCAGATCATCGCCGATGCGGTGCGCGGCGGCGGTTTCCCGCCCCTTTACATCGATCCGATCGATTTTGCCGCGCTCTATCAGCAGCGGGCAGCGCAAGGCCAGGCGGCCCCAAGCCCGGCGGTCGCTGCCACCTGACGGGCAGTACAAATGCGCGGCTAGACCGGCACGGCCGGTTCGAGGTAGAGGTTCCAGAGCGGCGCTGACTCGAACGTGGCGACGAACGCTGCGTGCGCGGCCGCTTCAAGCTGCGTCAGGCGCGAGGTCAGCGGTGCAGGCCGCTGCCGAAGGCCATGCACCAGCACCTTCTGAGCGATGCCGGCGATGGTGCCGAGGCGAAGGCTCGTCTGCCTTCCGCCTGAGAGCTCGGCATAGACTTCGGCAAGGATTTCGGCATCGAGCAGCGCACCGTGCGTCGTGCGCCGCGACGCATCGATGCCGTAGCGGGCGCATAGCGCATCGAGGCTGTTGGGCTGACCGGGATGCCGGCGCCGAGCAAGCGCCAGCGTATCGAGCACGCGGTCCATGCCCAGGGGCGGGCGCTGCGGGCGCGCCAGTTCAGCGTTGAGGAAGCGCAGATCGAACTCGGCATTGTGGACGACGAGCCGTGCATCGCCCAGGAAGTCCAGAAACTCGTCGATGATCTCGGCAAATCGCGGCTTGTCGGCCAGGAAATCCCGCGACAGGCCATGCACCTTCAGCGCATCGGCCGGCATGTCGCGCTCGGGATTGAGATAGCGGTGAAAGATCTGACCGGTCGGGATGCAGTTGAGAACCTCGACGCAGCCGATCTCGACCACGCGATGCCCGTCTGCGGGGTCGAGCCCGGTGGTCTCGGTATCGAGCACGATCTCACGCATTCCGCTCACCGCTGCCCAGGCGACGCACCGCCGCTCCCCCCGGCATTGCCGCAACCGCGCGAAGCACGCCGCGGACCTGGGCACGCGCCGCTTCGCGATCCCGGCTCGTGTCGACGACGAAGTGCGCCCTGCGGCGCTTCTCCCGATCGGGGGTCTGCTTGCCGAGAATGGCCTCGTATCGCTCCGGTGTCATCCCGGGACGCAACATGACGCGCTGCTTTTGCACGTCTTCCGGTGCGCTCACCACCACGACGACATCGACTGCGCGCTCCCGGCCGGTCTCGAAGAGGAGCGGGATGTCGAGGACGACGATCCGCTCGCCACGCCTGGCGGCTGCCTGCAGGAAGGCCTCCGAGGCGGCGCGGACGAGGGGGTGGACGATGCTTTCGAGCCGCGCCAGCGCGGCGTCGTCTTCGAGCACGGCGCGCGCCAGCGTCTCGCGGTCGACCTCGCCGGCGGACGTCGTGCCGGGAAAGGCGGCCCCGATCGCGGCGACCGCCTCGCCGCGATAGAGGTCGTGGACCGTGGCGTCTGCGTCGTGCACGGCAATCCCTGCCTCGCGAAAGAGGTTTGCCGTGGCCGATTTGCCCATGCCGATCGAGCCGGTCAGGCCGAGGACGAGCGTCACCCGTGCCTCCGCTCGCCGGAGGCCGCGGCACGACCGTCGAGATCGGCAATCAACAGCGCGCGCAGGTCGGGCGTCACCCGCGGCCGCGCGCCGAACCAGCGCTCGAACCCCGGCACCGCCTGGTGCAGCAGCATGCCGAGGCCATCGACCGTCCGCAGGCCGCGCGCCCGCGCTGCCGCGAGAAGAGGCGTCTCCAGCGGCACATAGACAATGTCGGTGATGAGCGCCGAGGCGGGCGCCGCGGAAAGATCGACGGCAAGCGCCGGCTCGCCCGGCATCCCGAGCGAGGTCGTGTTGACGATGACGTCCGCCTTCGCCAAGTGCTGCGGCAAATCGCCCCAACCGCCCACCACGACGGCGCCGGTTTCCCCCAAGCCGAGGCGCGACCTGAGCTCGTGCGCCCGCGTCGGCGTGCGGTTGATGATGACGCATTGCCTGGCGCCCCGCAGAAGCAGGGCATGGACCACCGCCCGCGCCGCCCCGCCCGCGCCGAGCACGACGGCGCATTCGACACGGCTGTCCCATCCCGGCGCCGCCTCGTCGAGGTTGCCCAGGAAGCCGCCGACATCGGTGTTGTCGCCGCAGAGCCTGCCGCCCTCGAACCACAGGGTGTTGGCTGCGCCCAGCGCCTCGGCCATGGGAGCGTGCCGATCGCAGAGGAGGAAGGCCGCCTCCTTGTGCGGCACTGTGACGTTGGCCCCGACAAAACCGTTGTCGGCCAGCGCATTGATGAAGGATGCAAAATTCTCGGGCTCGACCTC
>JAFAME010000443.1 GCA_019233695.1 Methylobacteriaceae bacterium | reverse complement strand
CGCCGCCCCACCTGATCGCGGAACTGTGCAACGCGGTCGCGCACGAAGGCGTCGTCGAACTCGTCGTAGCGGTACATGGGACATTCCGCTCCAATCTCTCAGGACCTGTTGAGGTCGCGCCGCACCGTCGGACCATGGGCGCGGATTGCCTCCCGCAGCGCCTTGGCGATGATCTGGCCGTCGGACTCCGCGACGTCGATCGCGTAGGGCTCGACGACGATCTGGCGCGCTTCATCTTCTCGCGCCTGCGAAAGGGCACGATCGCCTTCCTCGGGCTCAAGGACGGCGGCCTCCTGCAGCGAAACGACCCAGCGCATGCCGCGGCCGAGGAAGACGACGGCGCCGTCGGCAAGCCGGTTGGCGGTGATGACGGTCGGCATGGGCGCTTCCGTCAGATCACGCCTTTGACGCCCGGCGACGGGCTGGAGGGTATCGGCTTGGTCTGGGTCGAAAACATGGCAGACGCCCCTAATCCCGATTATCTTGATCACTTTAGTCGATAAAGCAAGTGCGAAAGCGCATAGCACAGCTGCAATCGCGGAATTTTGAGGGCCTTTGCCGCGTTTTGCGGATGCAAACAAAAGCGCCGACTCAGATAAACGCCCCTGAGTAGGGGTTGGCGCCATAACCCGGCAATCCGGCGCGCGCGCGGTCCGAGCGCTCGATCGCATCGGCGAGGCTCAAGCCGTCGAGCACCCCCAGCATCGCCTGGAACACATCGGCGAAGGCGCAGCGCACGGCGCAGGTCGTTTCATCGGCACAATCCTCGCAGCGCTTGTAGGCATGGCGGGACAAGCACGGCAACGGGGCAAGCGGCCCATCGATCAGCCGCAGGATCTCGCCAAAAATGATCTCAGAAGGCGGTTTAAGCAGGAAATACCCGCCGTTCTTGCCACGCCGGCTGCCGACCAGACGGTCGCGCTTCAGGTCGAGCATGATGTGCTCGAGAAATGCTCGCGGAATGCCTTCGCGCTCGGCGATGTCCTTCGTTTGAAGGCTTTCGCCCACGGGCACCCTGGACAGGGCGACGAGCGCCTTGAAGGCGTAGCGTGCACGTTGGGAAATCACTGCGGCCGGAACTCCGATAATTTCCTGACTTAGTCAGTCGGAAATACCTTTCCAGCCCGTCGAGGTCAAAAGTTTGGCGCCCGGGAGATTGCCGCGAGTTCGCCAGGGTTTCTCGACAGGATCCTCATCGGATGTTAAACCCTCAATCAGACGACACAGGATTGAAAATGCCGTGCGATTCTGCGGAACGTTGCGGCATTGCGCGCGTCTCGACGGTTGGAGAGCGATGCAACACGACCCGTCGTGGCGGTTGCAGGAGGAGCCGCTGCCGCCGCGACCGGGGGCCGGGCCGGTGCTGAATTGGGCCTCGGCCGTGCTCGCAGCGGTGCTGATGATCGCAACGCGCGGCCCCACCGCTTACGCTGCCGATCTTCCTTTTGGCTTTCTCGCACCGCCCCCCGGATGGGTCATCACCCTCGGCAGCCAGGTCCAGGGCGGGCCAAAATTCGCGGGCAGCGACAAATACGAGTTCACCGCCATTCCGACCCTGACGGTCCGCCGGCCCGGGGAACCCGACGGCTTCACCACGCCGGATGATAGTCTCGAGTATACGGTATTCGGCAACGAGCGGTTTCGAATCGGGCCGGTGGCGAGCTTCGACCCTGGCCGATATCTGTCGGACGACCACCGACTGATCGGCTTGCACAGCGTCTCTTGGGGCGTAGAGGCGGGCGTATTCGGAGAGTTGTGGCCGATCATCGACAAGCTGCGCACGCGCGTCGAGGTCCGCTACGGCTACAATTACGGGGGATTCATCGCCGACGTGGGCGGAGACTGGGTCGAAAAGGTCGGCCGATTCACGCTCTCTGCCGGTCCGCGGATCGAACTCGCCGACACGGAATATATGCGCAAATACTTTGGCGTGACCCCCGCCGAGGCGGCCGC
Source organism: Methylobacteriaceae bacterium (assembly GCA_019233695.1). GTDB lineage: Bacteria > Pseudomonadota > Alphaproteobacteria > Rhizobiales > Beijerinckiaceae > JAFAME01. The sequence continues at coordinate 1,332 of JAFAME010000443.1, read as the reverse complement.
AAACGGCGTCCTGGCCCCCTTTTCTCCCACAGGCGGCCTGCGCTCCGTGGGCGTGACTCTGGTTGCCAGCTACCAGATCACCGAGGCGGTAAAAGCCACCGCCTTCGCACGCTATGACCGACTTGTGCTTGACGCCGCCAAAAGCCCGATCGTAACGAAATTCGGGTCCCCCGACCAGGTGGCCTTCGGGTTCGGCCTGAGCTACGCGTTCTGGTCGAGTCTCTAGTTGGTTGAGCCGCGTGGCGCCACTTGGCGAGCGGCTCGGTCCCAAGATCGGGAGGCATGAGCAAGCTCCGGATGGCGCGCATCCGGAGCCAGCAAGCAGCGATCAGTTCAACTGGACGGCGGGAAGGCCGCCGGCGGTTCCGTCGTTGGAGTTGCCGTTGATCTCGTTGGTCTTGTAGGACTGCAGCGTCCCGCCATTGCTGGTGCCGACGCCCGTGGCATTGCCGCCGATCGTCATGTTGCCGATGCGGATGGTGGTCAGCGGGCCGTCGGCAATGACCCCGAAGCCCAGGTTGTGGGACGGCGTGTCGTGATCGCACAGCATGACAATGGCCGCGCCGCCTGCAGGCGTCGTGCCGACAATGCCGTTCGAGGCATTTTCGGTCGACTTGCTGTCGGTGATGGTCATGTTGATGACGCCGCCTGAAGCGCCGCTTCCGTCGGCCTTGAGGCCAAAGAAATTGTTCTGCGCGTTGACGCGGATCAGCGTCGCCTTGCTGACGGTCCCTGCAGTGGCTTTGACGAGGACGGCGGTGGGTGTCGACGCCGAGGTGATATTGTCATGGATGAATGTGTCCGACACATAGAGCTCCGCATTGGCGGTCGGCTCGAAGTCGACACCGGCCTGGGTGAACGCGAAGATGTCCACGTGATCGACATTCAGGGTGCCGTTCCCGATGAACCTGATCCCGCTGAGCCCGGTGGTGAGGCCGTTGATCGACAGGCCACGAATCGTCACGACATCGGTAGCGTTCGCCAAGCTGACGACAATGCCGTTCGTCCCCGATACAAGGACTGATCCGAACGTGCCGGTGCAGTCAAGGGTGATCGACTTCGTGATGGTTATGGCGCCGAAGCCGCCCGGATCGAGACAGTCGATTTCCCCAAATGTTGCCGTCTTCGAAATGGCGCCGGCAAAAGTCTTGCACGGCGCCGTGCGGCTGCACGGATTGGCGTCATCGCCCACTCCCGACACCCAGGTTCTGGTGGCCTGCGCATAGGCGCCCCCCGGATGCGCCAGGACAGCAAGCATTGCCCCTGCAACGATGGCAAATGTTAAAGCGATTCTCCTCATCGTATCCTCCACCCCTGATGATGCCGGCCTGA
>JAFAME010000048.1 GCA_019233695.1 Methylobacteriaceae bacterium | reverse complement strand
ACGCCGCAGAGTTTCTTGCCGGAGGAGGACCAGGGCGCCTTCTTTGCGGCCATGCGCCTGCCCGAAGGTGCCTCCATCAATCGCACCGAAGGCGTCGTCCGGCAGGTGGAGGACATCATCAAGCCGATTCCGGGCGTGGAAGGCGTGCTGTCGGTTGTCGGCTATGACTTCATCGACGGGCTCGCCGCATCCAATCAGGCATTTTTCGTCATCCGGCTCAAGCCTTACGAGCAACGGACAGATCCCTCACAGAGCGCCGGCGCCATCATCAACAAGCTGCGGCCCCAGCTCGGCGCCGTCCAGCAGGCGGTGGTATTTCCCTTCAACCTGCCGCCGATCATCGGGCTCGGCTCGACGGGCGGCTTCCAATATGTCCTGGAAGCCCTGCAGGGCCAGCCGCCTGCCGACCTTGCAGCGATCATGCGGGGCATGCTGGTTGCGGCCAATCAGCAGCCCGAACTCGCTGCCGTCTTTTCAACCTACGCCGCCGATACGCCACAGGTCTATCTCGATATCGACCGCGACAAGGCGCAGGTCCTCGGCATCAAGGTCACCGACATCTTCAACGCCCTGCAGTCGACACTCGGCGGATTTTATGTGAACGATTTCAATGTACTCGGTCGAACCTGGCAGGTTAACCTCCAGGCCGAGACGCCATTTCGCAAATCGGTCGACGACGTCTACCGCATCTATGTCCGCAACGCCCAGGGAGGCATGGTGCCGATACGCGCCCTCGCGCAAGCCCGCCTGGTCCAGGGTCCCCAGGCCTTGGTCCGCTATAATGGCTTTCGCGCCGCCATCATCAACGGCGCGCCGAAGCCCGCCTACAGCTCCGGCCAGGCGCTTACCGCAATGCAGCGGATCTCCGCAACGACGTTGCCGGCGGGCTACGGGTATGAATGGACCGGCACCGCGCTGCAGGAACGCGCCGCCGGCGGCCAGACCCCAATCGTGCTCGGTCTTGCCATCCTGTTCGCCTATCTGTTCCTGGTCGCGCTCTACGAGAGCTGGAACATCCCCATCCCCGTTCTCTTGTCGGTCACGGTCGGCATATTGGGGGCGATTGCCGCGGTCGTGTTCGCGGGGCGCAGTTTCGATGTTTACTCGCAGATCGGCCTCGTCGTCCTCGTCGCGCTCGCGGCCAAGAACGGCATCCTGATCGTGGAATTTGCCGTGCAGCAGCGGCGGGAGGGCAAGAGCATTCTCGATGCGGCGGTCATGGGCGCGCGCCTGCGGTTCCGCCCGGTCATGATGACGAGCTTTGCCTTCATTCTCGGCCTCCTGCCACTCGTCATCGCCGAAGGCGCGGGGGCGACGAGCCGACGCGCCGTGGGGACGCCGGTGTTCGGCGGAATGATTGCGGCCTCGGCGTTCGGCATATTCGTGATTCCGATGCTCTATGTCGTCTTCCAATGGATGCGGGAGCGGGTGAGCGGACGGGCCGAGGCAGCCGTCGCGAAGCCGGCGCAGGCGCAGGCTGCCGAATAGGCGCGGGCCCTTCGCTCGCGGTCTGGCGGAGAAGGTTCAGGGCTTGACCGGCGCCAGGCTCACCGGAGCCTGCGACGTCTCAGGGACGAAAAAGTCGAGCGACAGCGCGACCGAGGGGTCGACGCGATATCGGTCGAAGTCGCTAACTCCGTTCTGCGACAGGAAGCTGTCGTCGATCAGGAATTGTCCGGTGAAGGCGCGCGCGTCCTTGAGGAAGATCAGCCGCGCCGCATTGGCAAGGATTTCCGGCGTTCGCGAGGCTCGCATGACGGCATCTCCTCCAAGGAGGTTCCTGATGGCCGAGGTAGCAATGGTGGTCCGTGGCCATAGGGCATTGACGGCGATGCCGCGGTTGCGCAGTTCGCCTGCAAGGCCGAGGACGACGAGGCTCATGCCGAACTTCGCCATCGCATAGGCGGTGCAGGGCGCAAACCATTTTTCCTGCATGTCGAGCGGAGGCGAAAGCATCAGGATGTGCGGGTTCCTCGCCTTTTCGAGATAGGGCACGGCAAATTTCGACGCCATGAAGCTTCCGCGCGCATTGACCTGATGCATCAGGTCGAAGCGCTTCATCTCGGTCGCTTGGCTGTCGCTGATCTGTACTGCGCTGGCGTTGTTGACCAGAATGTCGAGGCCGCCGAAGATCGCGACCGTGCGGTCGAGCGCCGTCCTGACGGCCGCCTCGTCGCGTACGTCGACGAGAAGAGGGAGGGCCTTGCCGCCCGCCCTCTCGATTTCTTCCGCGGCCGTGTAGATCGTGCCGGGAAGCTTTGGATGGGGCTCGACCGTCTTGGCGGCGATGGCGATGTTCGCGCCATCGCGCGCGGCGGCGAGCCCGATCGCGAGCCCAATCCCGCGCGAGGCGCCCGTGATGAAGAGCGTCTTTCCCTGCAGCGTATCCACCACGGCAACCTCCCCTACGCGGATTTCGGCGATTTCGATTTCGCCAGGAAGGCCTGGAATATCGCCTGCGCCTCGGGCGATGTCAGCGCTTGGGCGAAGGCGCTGGCCTCCTCGTCGATGTGTGCGAGGATCTCGGCGCGGTCGCCGCGCATCAGTCGGCGTGTGGCCGCGATGGCGGCGGCGGGCTTCGATGCAAGGCGGTGCGCCTGAGCCATGGCGTGATCGAGCACCTGGTCGGCCGGAAGGACCGCATTGATGAGCCCGAGCCGCAGCGCTTCCCGGGCATCAAAGGCCTCGCCGAGCATCAGAAGCTCGGCGGCTTTCGCCATTCCAAAGCGCCGGACCGCAAGGAGGCTCGATGCGGCCTCGGGCACAACGCCGAGATCGACGAACGGCATGCGAAAGCTGGCAACAGGTGCGGCATAGGCGAGATCGCAATGGAACAGCATGGTCGTGCCGACGCCGACCGCCGCGCCTTCGACGGCGGCGATGAGCGGCGTGTCACAGCTCGCGACCGCCTTCACGAAACGGAACGAGGCCGACATCGCGAATTCGCCCGGCTCGACCAGGAAATCACCGATGTCGTTGCCGGCCGTGAAGGAGCCGCCCGAGCCGCAGATGACGACCGCGCGGATCGCCTCGCTTCGATCGGCCTCGGCGAGCGCATCGATCAGCGCCTCGTACATGGCGCCCGTCAACGCGTTCTTCTTCTCCGGGCGCCTCATCGTCAGGCAAAGCACCGCGCCGTCGAGGCGCGGCTCGATATGGCTGGTCATTGGTTGCCTTCGATCTAAGAGTATGGTCGCCGGAGTCGAAGCCTTTGCTCAATTGTGGCCGATAAGCGCCACTTCCGCCTCTCTCACGGAGGCGGCTCCCTCCGTCACCATCGCGGCGAGCCCGCCTGCGGTCACCGCGATGTTCTCGGCAAAGAAGCGCGCCGTCGCGATGCGTCCGGGATGAGCCGGATCCGGATCGCCCGAAACCGCAAGGCGATGGCTCGCCAAAGCGGTTTGCGCCAAGGTGGCGCCGCCGCGGGCGACGCCGAACAGTCGCGAATAGGGCGTTGCGCCGGCCAGCGCGTCATCCGGTGCGGCGCCGAGCACACGTCGCATATGGATGGTCGCCTGTTCCAGGGCATCCACCGCCGCCGTGAGGCGCGACGCCGTCGCGCCGAACGTGTCGACATTGGTCATGCGCACGTCCTCGGCAATGGCGCGCATGTCCGCGATCTCACGCTCGATCGCCGCGCCGTCCGACAGACTGAGCTTGCGCTGCACGAGATCGATTGCCTGGATGCCGTTGGTGCCTTCATAGATCGCGGCAATGCGTGCATCGCGCATATGCTGGGCAGCGCCCGTCTCCTCGATGAAGCCCATGCCGCCATGCACCTGGACGCCGAGCGAGGCGACTTCATTGGCGACATCGGTCGCAAATGCCTTGGCGACCGGCGTCAGCAGCCCGGCACGCTCGCCGGCGGCCGAGCGGGCTTCTTCGTCGCCTGCCCGCTGCGAACGGTCGATCGCCTCTGCCGTGAGGTAACAGATGCCGCGGGCCGCCTGCGTCAGGGCCTTCATCGTGAGCAGCATGCGGCGCACGTCGGGATGGCGTACAATCGGGATCATTTCAGCGTTGGCGGACCCCGGCGCGCGGCCCTGTCGCCGCTCGTGGGCATAGGCAAGGGCGTGCTGGTAGGCCCGCTCGGCAATTCCGACGCCCTGCAGCCCGACACCGAGCCTTGCATTGTTCATCATCGTGAACATGCAATTAAGCCCGCGGTTCTCCTCGCCGACCAGCCAGCCGACGGCGCCGCCCCCATCGCCATAGGCCATCGTGCAGGTCGGCGAGGCGTGGATGCCCAGCTTGTGCTCGATGCTCACGCAGTGCACGTCGTTTCGCCCCTGCAATGAGCCGTCGGCACCGACGAGATATTTCGGCACGACGAACAGTGAGATGCCGCGCGTGCCGGGCGGTGCCCCCGGCAATCGCGCGAGGACGAGGTGGACGATGTTGTCCGTCAGATCATGCTCGCCGTAGGTGATGAAGATCTTCTGCCCGCTGAGCCGATAAGAGCCGTCGCCGGCGGCCTCCGCCTTGGTTCGCAAGGCGCCGAGATCGGAGCCGGCCTGCGGCTCCGTGAGGTTCATCGTCCCCGTCCACTCGCCGGACACGAGCCTGCTGAGATAGAGCCGCTTGAGGTCTTCGGTGGCGTGCGCCGCAAGCGCCTCGACAGCCCCGATCGTCAGCAGCGGACAGAGGGCAAAACTCATATTGGCGGCGTTCCACATCTCAAGGCACGCCGCATTGATCAGCACCGGCAATCCCATGCCGCCGAACTCTGCCGGACCGGAGACCCGTGCCCAGCCGCCGTCCGTCCAGCGCCGATACATCTGCGGCCATCCGGACGGGGTCGTGACGACGCCCTCGTTGAATCTGGCGCCCTCCAGATCACCGGGACGGTTGGCCGGCGCCAAGACCTCGGCGGCCAGCTTGCCGCCCTCCTGCAGGATCGAGGCGACGAAATCCGCATCGAGATCGCCGAATATGCCCTCGGCAACCGCGCGGTCGAGGCCGGCCACATGCCGCATCGTGAACAGGATGTCCGATACGGGCGCCCGATACGTCATGGCCGGCTCCGAGGTCGAAACGCCAAGCCACCCTTTCAAGTCTTGACCAGGCAGGCAAGAGCACCTAGGGGGCGCAGGTAGAGCGCACGGATGCCAAGCGTTGCTCCGTCCCGGAGCCGGCTGTCCGATTGCCGCTTGGCGCCGCCCGACAGGCCGACCGCAAGCCGACAGAATGTGCCTTTGACCCTAGTGGAAAGAGCGACCTCCGAAGCTATCGCCACGGCAGGCGAGATCCTTCGCGCCGGCGGCCTTGTCGCGTTTCCGACCGAGACGGTCTACGGCCTCGGGGCCGATGCGACATCGGATGCGGCGGTAGCACGCATCTACGCTGCCAAGCGGCGGCCGTCGTTCAATCCACTCATCGCCCATCTCGACGGCCTCGATGCCGGCCTCCGCGAAGGCGACTTTTCGCCCGATGCCCGCAAGTTGGGCGAGGTCTTCTGGCCGGGACCGTTGACGCTGATCGTGCCGTGGGCCGCAGCCGGAACGATTTCGCAATTGGCCCGTGCCGGGCTTGACAGCGTGGCACTGCGCGTGCCGGCTCATCCCGTCGCGCACGCCCTCCTTGCGGCAGCCGCACGGCCCGTCGCGGCGCCCTCCGCCAATCGTTCCGGTCGCGTCAGCCCGACGACCGCCGGCCACGTCGCGCACGATCTCGACGGCCGAATTGACATGATTCTCGATGGCGGCCCCACGGAGGTCGGCGTGGAATCGACGATCGTTTCGTGCGTCGGCGAGAGAGCCCAGATGCTGCGGCCTGGCGGGCTGGCGCGCGAGGTGATCGAGCGCGTCCTCGGCTACGCCCTGGGACGCCCGGCGGATCGCCGCTCCGCGCGACGGCAGCGACCAGACCAGATCGTCGGTCCGGGGACGCTCACCTCGCACTACGCACCCCGGGCGAAGCTGCGGCTCAATGCCGGCCGCGTGTGGGAGGGCGAAGCCGTTCTCGACTTTGCCGGAACGCTCTCCGGCAGCGCCGCTCCAGCCGGCGCCTATCGCGACCTGTCGCCGAACGGCGACCTCACCGAGGCCGCGGCCAATCTCTTCGCGCATTTGCATGCGCTTGACGCCGAGGGGATATCCGTCATCGCCGTTGCCCCCATCCCGTCAAACGGCCTGGGCGAGGCGATCAATGATCGGCTCGCGCGCGCCGCGAACCGCGACCCCGACTTGATCCCTTGAAGCCGCTCGGCCCGGACCACGCCACACTTTCCCAACCTTGTGATTTGTGACCGCCGCAAGCTCATCCGTATGTTGGCATGATTGAGTTTGCACCCTCGCAAGGGATGCGGCACACCCAAAGCAGGACTCCATGCCTGACGGCACGACGTGGGACGATTTTCGGCTGGTGAAGGCAGTTGCCGACGCGCGCTCGCTCGGCGGGGCGGCGACCACTCTCGGGCTCAATCATTCGACGATTTTCCGCCGGCTCGGAGCGCTCGAGAACGCGCTCGGAACGCGCCTGTTCGAGCGCGCCCGCATCGGCTATTCGCCGACCGCGGCGGGCGAAGAAATGATCGCGCTGGCCAACCGCATGGCCGACGACATCGTCGATTTCCAGCGCAAGGTCGCAGGGCGGGACGTGAAGCCCTCAGGCGAGTTGCGGGTGACGACCAACGACACCATGCTGGTGCATCTTCTCACACCCATTTTCTCGAGCTTCTGCAAGGCCTATCCGGACATCCGCCTCGACATCATCGTCGCCAACCAGGCCCTCAACCTATCCAAGCGCGATGCCGATGTTGCGGTGCGTGCCACCGAACGCCCGCCGGAGACGCTGGTCGGCCGCCGGATCGCGACGATCGCGTGGGCACGCTATGCTTCGAGCGCCCTGGTGTTCGAGACGACCGTCGAGGATGCGAGCTCGCCATGGGTCGGTTTCGGCGACCACGTGTCGAGCCTGCCGGCAGCCCGCTGGCTTGCCGAGCGCGTGCCCGCCGATCGGCTCATCTATCGCGTCAATACCGTACTGGGCCTTGCCGAGGCGGTGGCGGCAGGCATGGGCTTTGGCTTCCTGCCCTGCTTCATCGGTGATCGCACGGCGGGGCTGAAACGGGTGGGCGAGCCGGTACGCGATCTTGCCGGGGCGCTGTGGCTCTTGACGCATCCCGATCTGCGCCATTCGGCCCGGGTGCGCGCGTTCATGGACCACGCCGGCGCGGAACTGTCGAAGCGTCGCGCAACGGTCGAGGCAGTCTGATCATCCGAGCCCCTGGGACCGAGCGTCTGAAGAAATTGCATATCTTCTCCCGGAAGCGCAGCGCACTCTCGGGATCCGGGGACAAGCTCTTGAAAGGGTTGTTGTATGTTCGGGATCCCGGCTCCGCACACCGCTTCGCGGTGCTGTGGCCGGGATGACAACGCGGGTCAAGATTTCTTCACACGCCCGGAACCGCGGAATTTGGCGGGCACTCAGCCGATCTCGACCACGACACGACCCCGCACGTTGCCGTCGAGGATCGATTTCGCCGAGTCGATGACCTGATCGAATTTGACCGTCTTGGTGATCGCCGCAAGCTTGTCTTTGTCGAGATCGCGCGCCAGGCGCGACCACGCTTCGCGCCGGCGCTGCATCGGGCACATCACGCTGTCGATGCCGAGAAGCGATGCGCCGCGCAGAATGAAGGGTGCGACCGAACCCGGCAAATCCATGCCCTGGGCGAGGCCGGTGGCTGCGACGGCGCCCCCATACTTCGTGTGGGCGAGCACGTTGGCGAGAGTATGGGAGCCGACCGAGTCGATGCCGGCTGCCCATCGCTCCTTGCCGAGCGGCCGGCCGAGCGGGCTCGACAGTTCGTTGCGATCGATGATTTCGGCAGCCCCGAGGCTCTTCAGATAACCCTCCTCCGAACGTCGCCCGGTCGAAGCGATGACATGCCAGCCGCCCTTCGAGAGGAGCGCCACGGCGACGGACCCGACCCCGCCGGCAGCGCCGGTCACGACGGCCGGTCCGTGCCACGGCGCGATGCCGAAGCGGTCGAGGGCGAGGACCGCCAGCATCGCCGTGTATCCGGCCGTGCCGACCGCCATTGCCTGCGCTCTCGTCAGGCCGGACGGCAGCGGCAGCAGCCACTCGCTCTTGACGCGCGCCATCTGGGAATAGCCGCCGAAGTGCGTCTCCCCCAACCCCCAGCCGTTGACCAGAACGGAGTCGCCCGGCGCGAACGCCGGATTTTCCGAGCTTTCGACGATACCGGCGAAATCGATGCCGGGGATCATCGGAAAACGGCGCACGACGGGTGCCTTGCCGGTGACGGCAAGGCCGTCCTTATAGTTCACGGTTGAGTGCGTGACGCGGACGGTGACATCGCCCTCCATCAGCTGGTCGGGATCGAGATGGGCAAACCTGACCGACTGGCCGCGCTCGCCCTTGTCGATAACCAATGCCCGGAACGTCGCCATCTCAGCCTCGCCGCTGCCTCCGCCTCTGCCTGCGGCAGTGTCGAACAGCGGGGCCGAGGCGGCAAGCCCTGCGATCCGATCGGCGTAAAGGGAGTCAAGCCTGGTCGAGCGCTTCCGAGATTCAAATCATATTCGTGTCATCCCGCCCGAAGCGAAGCGGAGAGCCAGGATCCGGTGCCGGATCCCGGAGAGCGCTTGGCGCTTCCGGGATGACAGGGATTGATTTCATGGAATCCATCGTCAGGCGTTGGCGATCGCCGGCCGCGCCACCGGCTTTTCGATGATGGGCAGGTTGATGGCGGCCGAGGCGATGCCAAGCGCGACGGAGAGCCACCAGACGCTGTTGTAGGAGCCCGTCCACTCACGCATGACGCCGCCGAGCAGCACGCCGAGAAATCCGCCGACCTGGTGCGAGAAAAATGCAAAGCCGTAGAGCATTGCAAAGTAGCGGGTCCCGAACATCAGGCCGACAAGCGACGACGTCGGGGGAACGGTAGAAAGCCACAGAAGGCCCATCACGGCGCCGAACGCATAGGCGGAAAACGGCGCGGCCGGCACGGAGATGAAGACGAGAATGGCGGCTGAGCGGGCAAGATAAATGAACGACAGGAGGATGCGGCGAGGCATCCGGCTTGCCAGCCACCCCGCGCCGAGCGAGCCCACCATGTTGAAGATGCCGACGAGCGCGAAGGCCCAATAGCCGACTTCCGGCGCGAGCCCCGCTTCGACGACATA
>JAFAME010000032.1 GCA_019233695.1 Methylobacteriaceae bacterium | reverse complement strand
TGAACGACGAGCGCGGGTCGGAGGTCGCCGTCGATCATCTCTTCGAGCTCGGCCATCGCCGGATCGGTCACATCGCCGGGCCGCCCACCTTGGATACGGGCCTGCGACGCCTTGCCGGGTTCCGGGCCGCGATGCGCAAGCACCAGCTGCGCATGCGCAATGCCTGGATCAGCGTCACCGACTACACCGAGGCGGGCGGCGCCGAAGCAGCCAAGGCCCTGCTGGCGCAATCCGCGTCTGACCTGCCGACGGCGCTCTATGTGGCCAGTTTCCTTTCAGGCGTCGGCGCGATGCAGGTGTTCAAGCAGGCTGGCCTGCGAATTCCCGAGGATCTGTCGATCATCGTGAGCGACGAACTGGCGCTTGCTGCGCACACCGATCCGCCGCTCACCACCGTCCTGATGCCGGTCACGCGGATGGGCGAGGTCGCCACGCACATGCTGCTGAAGGCCGTCGCCAACGAGCCGGTCGCCGACATCGTGCTGCCCGATGAGCCGCGCCTGGTGATTCGGGCCTCGGTGGCGCCGCCACGGGGCGAACGCTCGCGGCCGCATTCCGCTCGCGGCTGACTCAATCCGCTGCTGGTCGTGGCCGTCATCCCGGAATGCGGATGGTGCGGGTGTTCCTTCCCGCAAGAGGGAGAGTCCGCCGGCAGGCTCAGGGCCGTCGGGCAATGAGATCCTGCAGCTCCTCGAGGCTGACTTCGCCGCGATCCATGACCCGCACGACCCGTCCGAGCTCCAGCAGCACGATGCGGTCGGCGACCGGAAGCACGTGGTTCATGTTGTGATCGATGTAGAGGACGCCGAGTCCATGATCGCGGGCGCGCCCGATCGAGGCAAGGACGTTGCGCGTCTCGCGGACCGACAGCGCCGCCGTGGGCTCGTCCAGCATGAGCAGCTTGGCGCCGAAGTGCATGGCGCGCGTGATCGCCACTGATTGCCGCTCGCCGCCCGACAGCGTCCAGACCGGTTCCTCGACCGAACGAACCCGCGTGAGGCCAAGCTCTGAGATCGCCTGCTGCGCTTCCCGGCGCATGCGCTGCCGCTCCAGCACGTGCAGGGGGCCGATGGTGCGGACAATCTCCTTGCCCAGGAAGAAATTGCGCCAGAGGCTGAGCTGATCGACGATGGCAAGGTCCTGGTAGACGGCCTCGATGCCCATCGCCCGCGCGTCGGCAGGTGTGGCGAAGCGGACGTCCTTTCCCATGAACCGCAGCGTGCCGGAGGTCGGGTGCTGGTAGCCTGCAAAGATCTTGAGCAGCGTCGACTTCCCGGCGCCGTTGTCGCCGACGAGGCCGACGACTTCGCCCGGCCACACGGCGAGGCTGACATCGAAGATGACCTTGTTGCGGCCATAGCTGTGCGAGACCGAGCGCAGTTCGAAGACGGGCTCGCCGCTGCGGTCGATCACGTGGGTCTTGTCGGGGATTGGGGCGGGAGCCTGCGCGTGGAGGGGCATCGCAGTCACGCCTGATTGGTGCCGAAGCGGCCGAGCCGCACGTTGGCGATGACGACGATGACCAGCATGACGCCAATGAAGGTCACATAGAAGGAGCCCGGCACACCGATGAGCACGAGACCGATCTGGATGGTGGCGAGCAGGAAGGCGCCGATGACGCTGCCCCAGATCGTGCCGGTGCCGCCGAAGAGCGAGGTGCCGCCGAGCACCGCCGCGGTGATGGCGAGCAGTTCGTAGTTCTGTCCCTGTCCCTGGGTCACGCCGCGCAGGTAGGCAAACTGCATGCAGCCGGCGAGACCGGCAAAAAATGCGCTGAGGATGAAGTTGGTGCGCTTCACCCTCCCCGTCGGCACGCCCATGGCCTTGGCCGGACCGACCCGGCCGCCGGTCGCGAACGTCCAGTTGCCATAGCGCAGGCGGGCGAGCACGAACCAGAAGGCGCCGGCGATGATGAACATCCACACGAGCGGCATGTAGAAGGGGGTGGTGCCGATGCGCGCGCCGAGGAGCGAGATGGCGCTGCTCGGATCGAACATGATCAGCTGATGGCCGCTGATCAGGAGGTTGTTGAGGCCCTGCAGCACGAAAAACATGCCGAGCGTCGTGATGAAGGAGGGAATCCCGAAGATCGTCGTGACGAGGCCGTTGACCATGCCGACGCAGATCGCGAGCGCCAGCGCGACGGCGAGGGCGAGCCACTCGTTCATGCCGTTGGTGACGAAGAGAATGGCCCAGATGATCGGCGTGAAGGCAAAGTTCTGGCCGACGGAAAGGTCGAACTCGCCGCAGATCATCAGCATCGTCACGCCGATCGAGACGATGGCGATGGTCGAGGCGATCGTGCTGATCGCCGTCATCGTCTGCGGCGACCAGAAATTCCGCGTCTGCAGCGTGAAGAAGAGCACGACCGCGGCAAGACCCAGACCCGGCGCCAGCTCACGCACGTTAAGCAGGATTTCGGCGAAGGACCTTCGCTGGACTCTGCTGCCGGCGGACGGGGTCGCGGAAATCGGCTTCTGCGAAGTATCAGAATCCATAGGCATCGCGCCGACGCAGGGCGGAGATGCGGTCCGGGCCAGCTGGAGTGGCCCGGACCGGCAATTCAAGATCAGCAGCGACCTGCGTCGATGCAGGCCTGCACGACGCCGATGTTGCGGGTCGTGACGATCGAAGTGCCCGTATTGATGTTGACAGGGCTCAGGCTGTACTTGGCCTGGTTGACCATGTTGGCGACAGCGAAGTAGCTCTGCAGGAAGGGCTGCTGATTGATCGCCATCGTCAACGTGCCGTCCTTGATCCGCTTGGCGGCCTCGGCGCCGACGTCAAACGTCGCAACCGGGATCTTGAGGCCGTTCTCGCCGACATATTTCGCGGCCGGGTTGGCGGCTGGATTGCCGAGGCCGACGATGCCGCAGATGCCAGTGTCGGCCTGCAGGGCGGCGCTGATGAGCGAGAGGTTCTGCCCTTCGTCCCCCGTAGCGGCCAGATCGTCGTGCGGGTAGTGGACCGCGTCGAGCGCCCGCTTGACGCCGTCGCCGCGCAGCGTGAGCACGAAGGCGGTCGGGAACGGGTTCACGATGAGGACCTTGCAGGGCTTGGCGGGAAGCGAGGCAAGCCACGCCTTGGTCAGCGTCTCGCCGGACATCGACTCGTCCTGACCGACAAAGGACAGGCCGAGGATGCGCTTGTCGCCTGGCGCGTTCGGGCCCTCGAAGCGGTTGTTGTTGTAGAGCACGACCGGGATGCCGGCATCGAGCGCCGCGACCGTCGCAGCCTCCATGGTCTTCGACGTATAGTCGATGGCAATGCCGGCGGGCTTGGCGGCAATCGCCGCCTGAATGAGAGGCACCATGGCGGCATCGCCGGTGTCCTGGGCCGGCGCCTCGAAGGCGACGTTCACGCCAAAATCCTGACCCGCCTGCTTGGCGCCGTTCTGCTCGGTGATCCAGAACGGGTCCGTGAGGCTCGGCGCGATCACGTAGACCGTCGGCTTTTCCTGGGCAGCTACCGTGTTGCCGCCGAGAGCGGCCAGAGCAAGCGCCGCCATGCCCACACCCAAGCCGCGAGTCCATGTCCGATGGGTCGCCATTTTCAACCTCCCTTTGCGATCCGCTTGTCGTCCCGGAAGTTCGTTCAGGACGCTGCGGTCGTTCACTGAGCTGCAATCACCGATCCTGCGGCGTCGATCCTGTCCCCAAGACCGCTGCGGTGTCCACCTCGTCTGATGGCCGCCGCCGCGCCAATCGATTGGCGGGCCCGACGATATCCTCGCCCGTTCAGACCGGTCAAGACGAACTGCGGTTCAATCGAGCGGCTCGGGCACGGCAAGGCCGTGGGCCGCCGCGACCGCCTGCAGCGCCGCCCAGGTCGGCGCATCGACCATGACGGGCCCGTCAGCCGCTGCCCGCGCTGCGCGCTGCTCACGTTCGCCGGGCAGCATCACTGGGCGGTCCGGATCGATGGGTCGCGAGGACCGGACATAGCGCCCCATGCGGGCCGCGCGTCCGGCAAAGCCATCGTCGGCCGCGATGGCGAGCATGGCGAGGTTCGAGCCCTCGCGGTTCGGATCGTCGGCCTCGTCCTCGGCCAAGAGGGCGGCGAGGACATCGACGAGGAGGCTCAGCGCCGTGCCGCGATAGCCCTGGGCGCCGCCGAGCGGCTGGAGCGTGCCGGGCGGCGCCTGATAAAGCACATCGGGGTCGGTTGTGAGGCGGCCCTGCGGGTCGCGCAGCGCTCCTTCCGGCGCCGGCAGGCCGCGGTTGCGCAGGCTGCGGATGACGCCTTCGGGAGCCACGCTTGTGGAGAAGTCGGCGACAACGGGTGGCTCACCGTCGCTCGGATAGGCAAAAGCGATCGGATTGGTTGAGATCCGCCCATCGCGGCCGCCGAACGGAGCGACCCGGTGGCCCGAGCGCGGGCCGCTGCACACGACGATGCCGATGCACCCCTCTTTGGCGATCGCTTCCGGATAGGCCCCGATGCGCCCCGTATGGCCCATGTGCCGTCCGGCAACGAACGCAACGCCGACGTGAGCCGCGAGCCGCACAGCCTCCCGCGCCATCGCCATGCCGACAACCTGGCCGAAGCCGCGCCGGCCGTCGGCCAAGGCCCGACCCGCCGCGCCGCGGATGATGGCGGGCGCGGCGAGAGGATCGGTGCTGCCGGTCGCAATATCCTCGAGGTACTGCGGGATGCGCATGACGCCATGCGACGGCAGTCCCATAGCATCGGCCTCGAGCAGATGATCGACGACAATGCCGGCATTTTCCGGCGATGCGCCGGCGCGCTTCAGCAGCGCCCGGCCGAGCGCGGCAAGGTCGGATTTGGCGATCCTGACCGCCTTGATCGCCGCCGCGGCCGTCATGCCGGGCGCCGCGCGATTTCGGGCGCCGGTTCGGCGGCGACGACCGACCCAGTCGTTCTACCAAGGGCACGGCGGGCCGCGGGCGACAGCCGCGACTCGTCCCACGTGCGGTCGGCAGCGTTGAATGAGATCGAGACATCCGTGCACCAAGGCAGGGCCGCGAGGCGTTTCTCGATCTCCTCCTCGAAGACGCCGCGAAACATGCATGTCGGGAAGGTCGGCAAGAGGTCGACCAGGACTGCCGAATCGACGACGTCGAGACGCTCGATGATGCCCATCCCGACGAGGCCGATCGGTCGCCCGATGTTCATGCTGCAGGGATCGATGATTGCGTCGAGCACGGCGAGGATTTCGCGCCGGCGACCCGGCGGGCCTTCGCCGGCGACGGTATGCGGTGCGGCCTCGATCCTCATATGCGAGCCTCGACTGCCAGCGGGTCCGGATTCGGCGGCACCTGCAGGCGAGACCACGGTTCGGCGAGACCTTCGCGGCGCCTGCGGCTCACCTCATCCTCGGCGACCGCGGCGGCGATGGCATCAAGGTCGAGGCCGTGGAGGCGCGCGTAGTTGCGGGCGAGAATGTCTGCCTTCATGTCGGGCGTCAGCGCGGGATAGCCGTCGCCCTCGATCATGTCGGCCGGCATTTGCAGGCGGGCGAAGGCTTCGAGAACCGGGCGGGGATGGGGCGAGGAGGCCCCGCTCGACCAGAACAGTTTTTGGCGCCCGCCGGCGATCAGGAATTCGCCGAGAATTCGCGCGAGCTTGCGGGGGTGGCGCACGGCGAGCGCCGTGGTCGATTCGAGCCCGACATAGACGTTCGGGAACCGGGCGATCTGGAAGGCCGCCTCGTCGAGAAAGGCGAATCCCGAATGCACGACCTCGAAGGCGATGTCGGGAAAATCGCGCGCCGCGTAGTCGACATCGCTGTTGCGGAACGGGTCCATCTGCACCGGGCCGAGCGGAAAGGCTTTGTGCACGGCAATCACCTTGATGCCGTGGCGTCGGCAGCGTTCGAGCACCGGGTAGAACAGTTTCTGGTCGTCGAACCGCAGCACCTTGAGTTCGCCGTCGACGACATCGACGGGGTAGAGCTTCAGGCCGATGATGCCCCATTCCTCGACCTGGCGGTCGAGGTCGTCGAGGGCCTTGGCGCCCTGCAGCGGGCTGATGCCGCCATAGAGGAGAATGCGGTGGGGATGGCGGCGCTTGAGCTCCAGCCCGATCTGCATCGGCGACATGTCGCGCAGGAAGCCCCAGGCGGGCACCGTGTGGTAGACGGCAAGGTCGATGCCGCTCTCGTAGAAGAGGAGCGATTCGACGACGTCGGCGCTCATTGTCTGGAAGTAGCGCAGCGGTTCCAGGCGATAGGGGTCAGGGACCATTGCCCACTGGAAGCCGTGGTTCGATTGCAGGAGGGCGCGGCCGTATCGGCTGACCGCGTTGGCGGCGGTCGAATCGAAGCCATGGACCACGCTGTCGAGGACGAACATTCCGTCGATGCTCATGGCACCCTGCTCCTCCCCTGGGCTCGCTCTTTGGCGTTGTTTGATGTTCGCCAATCGATTGGAGAGCAGTAGCGCCGGCCCCCGGACTCGTCAAGGAATCCAGCTCGACGGGCAACACCGGTTTGAACAAAATCACGCGAAACCGGCCCTTGGAGCGAGGCGCCACATAGCGCATGCCGCGGCCATCGCAGAAAATCACCCAAACGCTCGCCGATCCGAACCACTTGGCTAAGCCCGTGGGTTTAAGAGGACTCCTGGTCAGTCCAGAAAGGCAATTCCGGCTGTTGGTCGGCAAGAGCATTAGCCCGTGCGTGCTGAATCATCCTATCAATTGCAGGCGTCGTCCGCAGAGGAAAAATCTGGATGCTGGGGTGAGCCGCCTGAAAGACACGAAATATCTCATCTGCGAAGGGTTGGCCGATTTCGTTTATTCCGTTAAAATCCAATAGTATCTCAGTGAATCTTTCAGCTCTTGCCAAAATTCTCTTCGCTTGCGAACGCGATAGCAGCTTTTCACCTTCATACTTCGCCAATATAAGAGGGATGTGCGTTCTCGAAAATCGCGACTCATCATCTGTATATTGTTCAAAGACGCTTTGAGATGTGTGTTGAGAATTAGTAGCAATTTTCATTATAATAGCAGTTCCAACGATATCTTCCTCATTTGGGCCGGATTCTAAGAGCCACTCGTGTCCAAAATACCGTTTTGTATAGTACAAGTCATTTGACATGATTATAAATTGTGTAAACATACGTGACGTAAAGAAAATTCCTTCCCCAGTGTGCCTCGAGCGATCCGTGGTCAGCTTTCCTTTCGAAAGCTCCAATAACGCGTGCTTGCGATCAAGGAGTCCAAATGTCCGCCGTATATTCTCAAAAATCCCTACCCCAAAATCCCGAATTTTGAGCTCAACATTGGCATACGTGCGAGTCAAGATAATGTTGCACGTAGTCGTGCTTGAATGATCCACCACATTGTTTAGCATTTCATTAAATCCATAGTTGCATATGTCTATAATGTTTTCGCGAAGGCCTTTCATATGAGGCATAATTACGTCACGCCAAATGACATCCTCTTGAATTGAAGGAGTGATCTCCAACTCTTGTTCCACCTTATCGAGCACAGCAAGTTCATAAGTCCTAGCCGCCGTCTTCCCCCCGCCAAGGACCGTGCCCTCCCGCTGGAGTTGACGGAGATAGTTGCTTATCGTTGCCCGGGTGACTCCGAACTCCTTTGCGGCGAAAGGGGCAATATCTCTCGGGTGGTCGGGGATATTCCGAAGCAGGAAATCACGGATTATCGGGTCAGCTTTCCGTGCCATTGCGGAGCTACAGGCCTCATGTTGGAAAAATTACGAGAGTATCTGTAAACGTTACGCTGCTGATCTGTCAATAAAAGGTTCCAAGTTGGAAAATTATGCCATTCGATGTAACCGGCTCGTCCAGCCCCATCAGATCTCGAAGCGCCAGACCCCGTGGCGGTGGCGGGCGCGCGTGTTGCGGATGCCGACGATGATCAGCGACAGCACCGTGACCACATAGGGGATGAGCTGCAGGAGTTGCGGGGCAAGTCCGGTGAGCTGCGGCAGGCGGATCGAAAGTGCCGTGGCCGTGCCGAAGAGGAGCGCCACGGCGGCGGTCCAATAGGGATTGCCCTTGGCAAAGAAGATCGCGGCGAGCGCGATGAGGCCGCGCTCGTTCGTCATCTGCTTGGCAAAGAGCGACACATAGCCGAGCGACAGGTAGGCGCCGGCAAGCCCGCAGAAGAGGCCGCTCAGGAGCATCGTCTCGAATTTCAGGCGCTCGACATTGACCCCCGCGGCAGCGGCCGCATCCTCTGCCTCGCCGACGACCCGCACCCGCAGGCCCCAGCGCGTCCGGTAGAGGCACCACGCCACGACCGGCACACAGAGATAGGCGATGTAGACGAGCAGCGTGTGGCCGCTGATCAGCGCGCCGATGACCGGGATGTCCCGGATCACCGGAATATCGATCGGGGCGAACGTCGGGATGCGATCCGAGGAGAAGACGCCCTCCTCGTTGAGGACGCCCTTGAGGAGCAGGGCTGTCAGGCCATAGGCCATGAAAGTCACCGCGATCCCGGCGATGAAGATGTGCGCGCGAAACCGCAGATTGAAGAGGGCAAGGAGGGCCGCAAGCACCATCGAGCTCGCCACTCCCGCCAGCACGCCAAGCAGGAGGCTTTCCGTCGCGAAGGCAACGCCGATGCTGGCAAAGGCGGCAACGATCATGAATCCGTCGAGCGCGATGTTCAGAATGCCAGCCTGGAAGGTCAGGAGCCCGCCGAGCGCCGCAAAGATCAGAGGCGTCGAAATCCTGATGGCGGAGAAGGCGATCTCGGAGATCATCGGGCCATCATCCGACCTTCTCCGTGCCGGTCCGTTCCTCGACGCTGCGGGCGACGCTCACCCTGGCCGAGGGCTTGGCCGGCTTGCGGCCGAACAGCCACGCAAAGGAGAACTGCGCGGCAAGGACGAGCACGATGATGAACTGCAGCACCTGGACAAGATATTTGCTGACGCCGGTCATCATCTGCAGCACGCCGCTGCCGGCGCTGAGCGCGCCGAACAGGAACGCCGCGAACAGGACGCCGATCGGATTGGAGTTGGCGAGCATGGCCACCGCGATGCCGTCGAAGCCGTAGCCCGGCGAGAAATTGTCATAGAAGGCCTTGTAGACGCCGAGCACCTGCTCGGCGCCGCCGAGCCCGGCGATGGCGCCGCTGATGAGCATCACGGCGACCGCGTTGCGGCGCACGTTGACGCCACCGTAGTAGGCAAAGCGCGGGCTCAATCCCATGATCCGCCATTCGAAGCCGCGCACGGTCATGGCATTGACGATCGCCACTGCCACGCAGCAGGCAAGCGCGATGAAGATGCCGGCGTTGAGCTGCGAAAACAGCGAGAAGTTCGGCAGGACGGCGCTGTCGAGAATGTCGGGGAGCTTGTTGGTGGGGCCCGGGGCCTTGAGCGCATGGGTCGCAACGAAGCCGGTGGCAAGGAGCGCGATCGGATTCATCATCAGGCAGATGACGAGCTCGTTGACGTTGAGATAGACGCGCAGCAGGGCCGGCACGCTCGCCCACAGAAGGCCGCCGAACGCGGCGGCGATCAGGCAGGCGGGCACATGCAGGACGGGGGGCAACGGAACGGCATAGCCGACGATGCCGGCGGCAAGCGCGCCGACCAGCATCTGGCCCTCGGCTCCGATGTTCCACAGGCCGGCGTGGAAGGAAACTGCCACGGCAAGCCCGGTGAAGATGAGCGGAGTGGTCATCTGCAGGGCGACGGAGAGGTTCGGCCATCCGACGATGCCGCCTTCGATGAGCGTCGAATAGACCTCGATCGGGTTTTGGCCGAGCGCTGCCACGAGAGCAGCCCCGACCAGGGTGGCAATGACGATGGCGACCAGGGGGCCGACGACGGGGCGCAACAGGGCGCGCAGCGGCGGGCCCGGGCGGGGCGGCGCGATTGCCTCAGTAGACACGATCGCCTGCGTCGAGGTTCGAAGAAGCCGTCGCACGGCCAAGCCCGGCGCTCGGACCTTCGATGCCACCCATGAAGCGCCCGATCTCCTCGAAATCGGTCTCCTCTGCCGTAAGGTCGGCGACGATGCGGCCGCGAAAGATGACGAGGATCCGGTCCGACAGCGCGAAGATCTCGTCGAGATCGGCGGAGATCACGAAGACGGCGCGGCCGGCGTCACGCATCTCGACGAGAATGCGATGGATGGCCTCGATGGCGCCGATGTCGACGCCCTGCGAGGGCTGCTCGGCCAGGATGATGGCTGCGGCACGCGTCAGCTCGCGGGCGAGCTGAACCTTCTGCTGGTTGCCGCCGGAGAGCGAGGCGGCCGGCGTATCGACGTTGGCGCCGCGCACATCGAACCGCCTGATCAGCTCGGCGCTGCGCGCGCGGGCCGACCGGGCGGCAAGGAAGGGCCCTCTCGCAAACTCCGCCTGATGACCGAGCGTCATGTTCTCCCACACCCGGCTTGCCCGCGACAGGCCGACCCGTCCGCGATCGGCGGGGATATAGGCAAGCCCTGCGGCGCGACAGTCGAGCGGCTCCCGGCCGGCAACCGCGGTGCCGCAGATCTCGATCCTGCCCGAAAGCGGCCGGCGAAGCCCGGCAATGCATTGCACGAGCTCGTCCTGGCCGTTTCCCTGAACGCCGGCGAGGCCGACGATCTCGCCCGGCCGGACCGCCAACGACAGGTCGGCGACTGCCGTCTCGCCCCGGTCGCCGATGACGGTCAGATTTTCAACCTTGAGCGCCGCAGCGCCGGCAGGATGGGCGCGGGTCTTGACCACCCGCATCAACACCGGCCGGCCGACCATCAGCCGAGCCAGCTGCTCGGCGGAAACGCCGGAATTGCCGGTCGTGGCGATGATGCGGCCGTGCCGCATGACCGAGATGCGATCGGAAACGGCGAGAACCTCCTTCAGCTTGTGCGTGATGAATACGATCGAGCGGCCGTTCGCGGCAAGCGAGCGCATCGTGGCGAAGAGCTCGCGGGTTTCCTGCGGCGTCAGCACGGACGTCGGCTCGTCGAGGATCAGGATCTCGGCCTCGCGATAGAGCGCCTTGAGGATCTCGACGCGCTGGCGCAGCCCGATCGGGAGCGTGCCGACGATGGCCTCCGGGTCGAGATCGAAGCCGAACCTCTGGCTGAGTGCGCGGGTGCGGCGATCGGCTTCGAGCCGATCGAGCTGACCCAGCCGGGAGAGCGGCTCGGACCCGAGAATGATGTTCTCGGCAACGGTGAAAGAGGGTGCCAGTTTGAAGTGCTGATGCACCATGCCGATGCCGGCGCGTATCGCCTCGGCCGGGCCTTTGAATGCGACGGGCGTGCCGTCGAGCAGGATGTCGCCGCTCGTTCGCGAGAGGAGCCCATAGAGAATGTTCATGAGGGTGGTCTTGCCGGCGCCGTTCTCGCCGACGAGGGCATGAACCTCGCCGCGCCTGATCGACATCGAGGCGTCGTCGACCGCCACAAGCTCGCCGAAGCTCTTGGCGATGTTGCAAAGCGCGACGCGTTCGGGACCGGCGCCGGTCATGGCGAACAACCACGAAAGGGTGAGAGCTGCGGGCCTCCGCAGCCCTCATGACTGGTTCAGCCCGGCTTGTTGACGACCGAGGGTGGGGAGGCGATCGGGGGCGTCCCCATCTCCTTCTGGCCGGCCTTCAAGTCGAAGTAGTTCGGCACGACGATCTCGCCGGAAATGACTTTCTGCCGCAGCTCGTCGATCTGCTTCAGGACGTCGTCGGGGATGAGGCCCTTGTTGTACTGATCCATGGCCGCGTCGACGCCGCCCTCCTTGAGACCGTAGTACTTCACGGTACCGCCCTTGAAGGAGCCGTCGACCACTTCCTTGATCATGTCGTAGGCCTGGGTGTCGACGCGCTTGACCATCGAGGTGAGCACATGGCCGGGCGCCATGTAGTTCTGGTTCGAATCAACGCCGATGGCGAACGTATTGGTGCTCTTGGCGGCGTCGATCACACCGGCGCTGGTCGCGCCTGCAACCGCGAAATTGATGTCCGACTTCTGATTGACGAGAGCCAGCGTGTATTCCTTGCCGGCGGCGGGATCGGTGAAGGTTCCCGAATAGGATTCGAGCACATTGACGTCGGGCTTGGCCATCTTGGCTCCGTAGAAATAGCCGACGAAGAAGCGATGGATGATCGGGATGTCCTTGCCGCCGACAAAGCCGATCGTGCCGGTCTTGGTCACCTTTGCCGCGACGACGCCGACGAGGAACGAGCCCTCCCAGTCCTTGGTGACGCTGCTCACCACATTGGATGCGATCGGATCGGGCCCGACGTCGACAAGGCCGAACTTCTGGTTGGGAAAGGCGGCGGCTGCCGCCTGCATCGGCTTGATCATGTCGAAGGACGAGCCGATGATGATATCGAAGCCCTGGCCGGCCGCGCGCACCAGCGTCGACTGGAACTCCGAGATGCTGCGCGGCTGGATGACGACATATTCGACCCCGAGTTCCTTCACCGCGCGCTTCATGCCTTCGTTCATCATGTCATTGAAGGAGCGGTCGCCCAGCCCCGATTCCGAGGTGACCATGGCGACCTTGATCTTGGCCTCGGCGGCGGTGCCGAGGACAAGACCCACCGCGATCGTCGCCAGGGCGCTAAGCTTCCCAATTGCCTGCAACATGGGATCTCTCCTTCTCCCTACCTCGCTGCAACATCCGTTCCAGCGTCCGCGCGCGCCGGCGCCCGCGCGCGCCCGGCTGCATCCATGAAAGCCTTGACCTTGGCCCGATCGAAGCGGCCGAAGGCCGAGGCGGTATCCTTCAGCGACGAGCTGACGATGACGCCGTCGGCAAGGCTCGCCAGTTCCGCGAAATTGGCGGCCGTGGCGCCGCCGCCGACCAGGATCGGGACGGCGCCCAGCGCCTTCCTGGCGATCGCGAGATATTCGAGCGTCTGCTGAGTGGACTTGCCGGTCAGCACGAGGCCATCCGCCCCGCCGAGGCGCACGGCGAAGTCGAGGTCTTCGGCAAAGCCACCCGATGCGATCGGCGTCCCGGTACGATCATGGACGTCGGCAAAGATCGCCACGCCCTCGGCGTCGGCAGCCTTGCGGGCGCGGATGGCGGCGTGGGCCTGAGCCGTCTCGATGCCGAACGGTGTCATCATGGCGCCGATGAAGACCTTGATCCGCACGAAGTCGGCGGCGGCGGCCGAGGCGACGGCAAACATCGCCTCGGCATCGTTTTCGAGCAGGTTCAGCCCCACTGGGAGCTTGAATTGCCGCCGCAGCTCGCTCGCGACCCGCGTCATCCAGGCGACCTGCGCGAAGGTCGCGCGGGTATCGACCGGCAGATCGCCCAGGTTCTGCACCATCAGCCCATCGATGCTGTGGGCGGCGAGCACCTCCGCCTCTTGCAGCGCCGGCTCGAGGACGCCGTCGATACGCCCGCCGCCGAACCGGCAGCTTCCCGGCAGCGCCGTCAGCTGCACCATGCCGACGACCGGCTTGCGGGCTGCTTTGACGAGAGAGAGGAGCTCGCTCATGCGAAATCGCTAGCCGGCAGGCGCGGTCTGCGCCGAAGCGAAGATCTGGCGGAAGTTGACCTGCTGGCGCTTCGGATTGTGAAAGCCGAGGAACGGGATGTTCTGCTCAGCCGAAATCCGGCACGACAGATATTCGAAGGGCAGCTTGTAGACGAAGGGCGTCAGCGCCTCGGAAGTGCTGCCGGGCATCGCGAAGTAGACGTCGGCTGCGCCCCGAGCTTCGCCGTCATTCTCGGCGCCGATGATGATCACCCGCGAGCCCATGTCGCGCGCTGCCATCGCCTGTTCGAGGCCGCGGCTGCGGCCGGGTCCCGGCGGCAGGATCACGAAAGTGTCGGTTGCCTCGTCGGTGAAGAAATACTGCTCGTGCGCCCATTCTTCGAGCTCGGAAACATGACACGGCCGGGTCAGGGCCTCGAACCATTTGGCCATGCCGAAATAGGCCGTCGCGTAGTTCGGCCCACCTCCGAGAATGACGGTGCGGCGGTCGGGCGTGAAGCTTGCCGCGATGTCGCCTGCGAGCGGCCCGACGCTCGCGTCTGCCGCGGCCATGTCGTCGGCGAGGCGGTGAAGCTCGCGCACGAGGGCGGCCGTCCGATCGGGATTGAGATGCCCGACGCGCTCGCCGAGCGCGATCGCCGCCGTGAACAGGCCGAGCATGCTCGCCGTATAGGTCACGCTGCCGGGCGTCACGACCCGCGTGCCGTCCGGCCGCTCCTTGATGTTGGGCGTGGCATTGACCTTGATCAGCGTCTCGGCGGTGTGGGCAAGGCGGTTGTCGGCGCTGACGGTCACGGCAAAGGTCCAGGCGCCCCTTTCGCGCGCCAGTCGGACGCCCTCGATGGTGCGCGAAACCGTTCCGGAATTGGAGACGCCGAAGACGCAGGAGCCTTCCGGGATGTAGGAGACGAGATAGCGGGAGAATTCGAGCGCCTCGACCGGCTCGACGAAGAGCCCGGTGACGTCCATCATATAGGTGCGGGCGGCAAGTGCTGCGCAATAGCTGTCGCCGCAGCCGATCATGAAGCCGTGCCGGATCGCCCCCGGCTCGCGTGCAGCAACTGCCTCGCGCATCGAGGCGAGCATGCCGTCGACATTGTTGCGCACGAAGTCAGGCTGCATGGCGATTTCCTGCAGCATGATCTCCTTTTCGTGCTCCACTTAGGCCTCCTGAAAGCTGCTGCGCAAAGGTTGCTGGAAAGGCGTCGTGGCGCCGGGAAATGCCCTGACTTCGACGCGGGATCGCAGGTCGTCGAGGCGTTGGCCGGCGAGTTCGGGGGTCGCCTCGATAAGGCCGGCGGGACCGGTGGCGGCGACGGCGAAGGAAGCCGAGACGGCGCCATGCAGCAGCGCCTCGACGAGATCGCCGGTGCGCGCCAAGCCGACGAGGGCGCCGCCGCAAAAGGCATCGCCCGCACCGGTCGGGTCGACGACCGAAGTCGCCACCGCCGGCACACGAATGTAACTGTCGGAACCTGCCCTGTGCGCGAGGGCGCCGTCAGCGCCGCATTTCACCACGATGACCGGCAGTTCCGGCGCGAGCTCGCGTAGCAGGCGAAGGGCATCGAGCGGCCCGGCGCCGGGAAAGATCGCGTTGGCCTCCTGCCGGCTCGGCAGGAAGAGGTCGACCTCGCCGAGAAGCTGTCGAAGGCTGGCGCGGTCGAGCGAGTGGATGTTGCGCTCGTCGGGATCGAGCGAGATCAGCCGGGCGCCCTTGGCGCGCAGCGCCTGGGCGAGCCCGATGTGCAGCTGCCATGGCAACGGCGCCAGATGGCAGTTGGCGTAAGGTCCCTCGCCGAGGTCTGCCACGGTTGGGCAGAAGTCGAGCCAATTCTGCATTTTGGTGCGGAACGTGAAGACGCGCGTCCCGTCCTCTTCGTAGAGTCCCCAGTTGCGGAGGTTGCGCTCGATCTGCCGGCAGCGCGACAGGTCGATGCGGTCGCGCAGGATCGCAGCCGGGTACTCCGGGCCGATCGGCGCGATGATCCGGGGCTTGTCCTCCCAGACCGCCATTCCGAGAGCAGAGTAGATCGAATTGCCGCCCGGGACGCACCACATCGTGCTGCCGTCGGCAAAGACGAGATCGTCGATGGTGACGTTGCCGAGCGCAACGAAGGGGGCTGCCGTCATGTCTGCAGGCCCGCGCGAGCCAGCGTGAATTCGACGATTTCCGAGTTGTGGTAGTTGACGGTGAAGAGGACCGGCTTGCCGTCAAGGTCATAGTGCGTCTCGCGCAGGCGCAAGAGCGGCGTGCGCGGGCGCAGGTCAAGGACGGCAGCGCGCGAGGCGTCGGCCGGAACCGCCGCGATCTCCAGGCTGCTGTGCGACAGCGTGATGGCGCAGTGTCGATGCAGGAACTCGTAGAGCGAGCCGCCGCGAAAGGAGCTCAGGCGGCCGAAATCGGCGTCCTGCGCGGCGAGCGCCACATATTCGTCGGCCAAAGCGAGCGGCCGCTCGTCAATCAGGCGAACGCGGCTGACGACGCCGACCGGGCTGCCGGCAACACGCTCGAGGGCGCTCGCGACCTCTGGAGGCGCCGGCCGCATTTCGACCCGCAGGCCGCGGTCGCCCGGCGTGCCGCCGACCGAGCGGATCAGATCGGTCATTGACCGCATCGCGTCGAGGCGGGCCCAGATCAGGCGCGGCTCTTCGGCCACGAACGTGCCAATGCCGCGCCTGATGCGCAGCAGCCCCTCGCGCGCCAGGATGCGGATGGCCTCGCGCAGCGTCGGGCGGCTGATCTCCAGGGCTTGGGCCAGCGCGACCTCGCTTGCGAGCCGGGCGCCAGGTTTCAGCCGGCCGGATGCGATCTGATCGCGCAGTGCGTTGGCGACGCGCTTGACCAGAATCTCGCGCGGCGGGCTGCGATAACGGATCTGTCTTGACAGATCGGCGATGAGCCTCTCGTGCATGGCATTTCCGATCCGCGCGCCCGAATGCCGCGACGGTTGCACTTCGCTTGTGACGAGTCAAGGATGTCAGACGACAGACATCTTGCGCCGGCCCCCTCGTAAGCGCTCCTGATGTCGGGCACCTGCGGAACGTCGCGGCGGAACATCGCGTCCTTGGGCGAACGCGCAGGCTTCGCGTTGATGCCCGACGGGCGCCGGGATGACATCGTCATCAAAACAAATGCTAGGGTGTCGAGTAAGCCGTCCCTTGCCCAGCCTGAAGAGGGGTGCCATGCGGGCCAGTCTTGGTACTGACGCGGGCAATGATCTTGCCGACATGACTGCCGCCCAATTGACCGACGGCTTTCAGGACGGAAAGTTCACGCCACGGGAGGCTCTGGAGGCAGCGCTGGAGCGCCACGACCGCGTCAATCCGCGGATCAATGCGGTCATTTTCGTAGACCGCCAGGGCGCGCGCGCCGCCGCCGATCGCGCCACCGAGCGCTGGCGGGCGGGGCGCGCGCTGTCGCTCCTCGACGGCGTGCCGGTCACCGTCAAGGACAACCTCCACGTCGCCGGCATGCCGGCTACCTGGGGCAGCCGTATCCATGCCGATTTTGTGCCGAGTGCCGATGAGCCCCCCATCGCCCGATTGCGCGCCTCAGGCGCCGTCATCCTGGGCAAGACCAATGTTCCCGAGTTCACGCTGCAGGGCTACACCGGCAATCTTCTGTTCGGCACGACGCGCAATCCCCTCGCCCTCGACCGCACGCCGGGCGGCTCGACCGGGGGAGGCGCGGCGGCAGTTGCTGCCGGAATCGGTGCGATCGCCATCGGGACGGACGGCGGCGGCTCGACACGACGCCCAGCCGCCTACTGCGGCCTCTACGGGCTCAAACCGTCGCTCGGCCAGGTGCCGCGCTACGGCGGGTTTCCCCAGCTCCTCTCGGACTTCGAAGTCATCGGGCCGATGGCGCGATCCACTGCCGACGTCGCGGCCGTACTCGAGGTGATGTGCGGGTACGATCCGAGCGATCCGCGCTCTGCGGCATCGCTCGGGACGCCGCCTTCGACCCAGGGAAGGCCCGCGCGCATCGGCTTCGTGTCGAAGGTCGGCAGCGCTCCCGTCGATCCGCAGATCGCCGATGCGGCGGAACGGACGGCCCGGCGGTTCACGGAGCTTGGGTTCGAGGTCGAGCGCGTGGCCGCGCCGTACGATGCCGGGCAACTTGCCGCTCTGTGGACTGCCGTCGCCCAGACGGGACTTGCCTGGTACTTGTCGCGGATCGAGGGCTGGCGGCCGAGAGTTGGCGCCAATGCCCTCGCGATGGCGGATGCGGGTGCATCACGCACCGCCTACGACTATCTCGACGCGCTCGCAGGGATCGCCGAGATGCGCGTTGCCGCAGGGATATTTTTCACCCGCTTCGATTTCATGCTGTCGCCGACGACCGCGGCACTCGCCTGGCCGGCCGATGACGCCTATCCCGAGACGATCGCCGAGGAGCCGGTCGGGCCGCGCGGTCATGCGGTCTTCAGCGCCTGGGCCAACCTGGTCGGCGCGGCGGCGGCCAATTTTCCTGTCGCGATGACCCGGGATGAGGGCGGCATCGGCATGCAGGTCACGGCGGCGGCGGGCCGCGAGCTTGACCTCCTCGACATCATGGCGAAATGGGAGGCAGATAGCGTCCTTTCGAGGGAACGATAGCGGTCGCCTGTTGCCGGTCCTTTTGGTCATCTGGAACAAGGCGCCGAGCGGCAGGAGCGACAGATGGCCGATGCGGCACCGACCAGGCCCTTGGATGGCCAATGCCCGCGCGAGACACAGCGCCAGGAGGCGCCGCGGCCGCTGCCTCTGGCAGGCGTACGCGTTCTCGACGTCAGCCAGGTCATGGCCGGGCCCTTCTGCTCGATGCTGCTCGGCGACATGGGCGCCGATGTCATCAAGATCGAGCCCCCCGGCTCGGGCGATCAGGCACGCGGCGCCATGGCGTTCAGGCTGAAGGGGCCCGACAGCCTCGGCTTCCTCAACATGAACCGCAACAAGCGCAGCATCGCACTCAATTTGAAGAGCAAGGCGGGGCGCGACGTGTTCTACCGGCTTGTTGCGACCGCTGACATTCTCGTCGAGAACTACCGGCCGGGCGCCGCGGCGCGGCTGGGAATCGACTACGCGACGCTGAAGGCGATCAATCCGCGTCTCGTCTATGCGAGCATTTCGGGGTTCGGCCAGACCGGCCCCTGGTCGCAGCGCCCGGGTTTCGATCTCATGGCCCAGGCGATGTCGGGGATCATGAGCGTCACCGGCAATGCCGACGGGCCGCCGGCCAAGGCCGGTGTGCCGGTCGCCGATATCGGCTGCGCGCTGTTCACCCTCTATGGCGTTCTCAGCGCCTACATCGGCAGCCTCAAGACAGGCGAAGGACAATATATCGACAGTTCGCTCTACGAGGCAGGTATCGCCTTCTCGATCTGGGACATCTCGGATTTTTGGGGAACTGGAAAAGTGCCGACCAAGCTCGGCACCGCCAATCGGATGAGTGCTCCTTACGAGGCCGTTCGCGCGAGCGACGGCTACTTCGTGATCGGCGCCAACAACAACCGGCTCTGGCGCAGCCTATGCGACATCATCGGCAGGCCGGATCTCTTGAAGGACCCGCGCTATGCCGACATCGCCGACCGCCTCGCCAACCGCGAGGCGCTGATCGCGGCGCTCGAAACGACTTTCGTCACGCGCCCGGCCGACGAATGGATCGGGCGCCTCCTCGCCGCCGGCATTCCGGCCGGACCCATCTACGACTACGCGCAGGCGCTCGACAACGAGCATGCCCGGCATCGCGAGGTCGTCATGGAGATCGATCATCCCATCGAGGGCAAGGTGCGCTCGATCGGGTTTCCGGTGAAGCTCATGGGCACGCCGCAGCAGGTTCGCCTGCCGCCCCCGCTTCTCGGCGCCGATACGCAAGCCATTCTGCAGGAGCTCGGCATCGAGGCTGAGGCGCAGCAAACGCTTCGCGATGGGGGAGCGTTCGCGCCGTGAGCGAGGGCAAAGTCCATCTCGCTGTCGGCAATGGCATCGCCTCCGTCGTTTTCGACCGGCCCGAGGCCCGCAACGCGATGACCTGGGCGATGTACAACGAACTCGCCGCGGCGTGCACGGCTATCGCCGGGGAGGCAAGCGTGCGGGTTGCCACCTTTCGCGGCGCCGGCGGGACCTTTGTCGCCGGCACCGACATCGCACAATTCACCTCGTTTGCGGGTGCCGAGGACGGCATCGCCTACGAGCGGCGCATGGAAGCGGTGATCGCGGCGGTCGAAGAGCTGCCCGTCCCGACGGTTGCCGTCGTCGAGGGCGCCGCCATGGGCGGTGGACTTGCGATTGCGACGGTCTGCGATCTGCGGATCGCGCGCACGGATGCCGTTTTCGGCGTGCCGATCGCGCGCACGGTCGGCAATTGCCTGTCGGTTGCCAATACCGCGCGAATCGTCGCCGCCTTCGGCGCCGCTCGCGCCAAACGCCTGCTTCTGCTCGCCGACGCGATCGCGGCCGAGGAGGCGCTCGCCTGCGGCTTTTTGGCGAAAGTGGTCGCCGCCGAGGCGCTGGAGGAGGCCGTAAGCGCCATCTCTCGCCAACTCGCTTCCAACGCCCCCATCACAATGCGCATCGCCAAGGAATCGATCCGGCGTCTGATCGCAGCCGGGCTGACCGACGGAGACGACCTCGTCCGCGTTGCCTATGGCAGCCAGGATTTCCAATCCGGTGTGCAGGCCTTCCTGGCCAAACGCCGGCCGGCGTGGACCGGCCGTTGACGACCGCGCAGAGCCGACGGGAGCGCCGGCCACGACGCCTTATCCTCTTGCGGATGGAAGGCGTTGCCGCAGATCACGCACCACACACATGAACGCTGTCACGCGGTCACGGTCGACCGCTTCCCACCAGACGCCGTCGACTTTGAGCGAGCTGCCGATGATCACTCCGTCGGCGCGCTCGAGGATGGCTGGCACATTGTCGATCGTGACCCCGCTGCCGACGAGGACAGGCAGACGAGTCGCGCGGCCGATCTCCTCGAGCTCTTGAATATCGGCGGCATCGCCGGTCCGCTGTCCCGTCGCGATGACGACGTCGGCGTCGAAGAATTCGAGGTCCCTGGTCAGTTCGGTGACGGTACGATCGGCAACGATGGCATGCGCTCCGTGTTTCACGTGCGAATCGGCAAAGATCCTCACCTCGTTCGCCCCGATGGCGGCGCGGAAACGCAGGGCGCGGGCCGCATTGCCCTCCACAAGGCCTTCATTCGCCACATAGGCATTGACCCATTGATTGACCCTGATGAACGAGGCGCCTGCGGCCTTGGCGACGGCAAGCGCCGGCAGCGGCGCATTCGCCAGGATGTTGATGCCGATCGGCACCGCAAAGGCGGTGCGGACACGGTCGGCGATCACCGCCATCGCCGCGGTGGTCTCGGGACCGATGTCGTCGGGTCGCAGGAACGGAATGTCGCCGTGGTTTTCAACGATGAGGCCATCCATGCCGCCCTTCACGTAGGCTTCCGCATCGCGCAATGCGCGATCGCAGATTGTCCGTATCGGCGTGCCGTCGTATCGCGGCGCGCCGGGAAGCGGTGGGCAATGCACCATGCCGATGGCGACCTTCCATGTCTGGAAGAGGTCTACGATCGCATTTCCGCGGCCGCGAGCGACGGCAGGAGTCATGACTGCCCTTCCAGCATGTACATGCTTGGTTCGAGACGATTCATCGAAGCAATGGGATTGCAAATCATCCGCACGGGCGAATTCAGTCAATGATGCGTTGGAAGTGGATGAGGCGATGGAACGAAGGTCATCGTCATAGGCAATTGCTCCATCGATCTGTCTTTTTCGGTGCCCCGCCTGCCAAGGCCTGGCGAGACGCTGCTCGCGCGGCAAAGGTCCCTTGATCTTGGCGGCAAGGGAGCC
>JAFAME010000460.1 GCA_019233695.1 Methylobacteriaceae bacterium | reverse complement strand
CGAGGAGCTCGCCGCGATGGGCGCGCGTGTCGTCCTGGTGGCGCGCGACAAGGTACGGGGCGACCAGACGCTCCGGCGGTTGCGCGCCCGCGGCACCGGGGCGGACCATCGATTGCACCTTGCCGATCTTTCGCGCCTCGGCGAGATGAAGCGAGTGGCCGCCGAAATCGCCGCCGCGGAACCGCGGATCGACGTTCTCATCAACAATGCCGGCGCCTTGTTCAATTCGCGACGGGTCACCGAGGACGGGCTCGAATACACGTTCGCCGTCAATCACATGGCATATTTCGTGGTGGCGCTGGGCCTGCGCGAGCGGCTCGCGGCCTCGGCGCCTGCGCGAATCATCAACACGGCTTCGAACGCCCACCGCGGGGCGAGGTTGAAATTCGACG
This sequence comes from Methylobacteriaceae bacterium, assembly GCA_019233695.1. GTDB lineage: Bacteria > Pseudomonadota > Alphaproteobacteria > Rhizobiales > Beijerinckiaceae > JAFAME01. The sequence continues at coordinate 12,987 of JAFAME010000460.1, read as the reverse complement.
ACCTGCAGTCGGAGAGAAAATACACCGGCTTCGTGGCCTACAGCCGGTCGAAGCTCTGCAATATCCTCTTCACGCGCGAACTTGCGCGGCGGCTCGAGGGGACCGGTGTGACGGCGAATTCCCTCCATCCGGGATTTGTCGCCAGCCGCTTCGGCGATGCGAGCGGCGGCGTGCTGGGCCTTGCCTTTCCGTTCTTCAAGCTGTTGGCGATCTCGCCGCAAAAGGGCGCCGAAACCATCGTCTATCTCGCCTCCTCGCCGGACGCCGCCGTCGTCAACGGCGGCTATTTCTATAAGTGCAGACCCGCGACCCCTTCGAGCGCGGCGCAGGATGAGGCGGCGGCCGGCAGGCTCTGGGCGGAGAGCGCCCGGATCGCCGGCGTGCCGCCCGAGCTGGGCTGAGGCGCGGCGAAGCCCGGCCCCCTTACTGCGTCAGGCGGGCAACCGACACGGCCTTCTCGAACATGTGAGTCATCGCCTCGCTGATACCCTCGGTCGGCGTCACCTCGAAGAAGAAGCCGGGCGAAGCGCAGGCCGAGAGCTGCGTCGGGATCCGGCTGGCGATCGGCGACACCCACTGATTGTAGAAGGCGTTGTTCGTCACCGGCAGATAGGTCGTATAGAGGAGGGCGATCTTGATGCCGCGATCCTTGATGGCGGTGCAGATCGCAGGATTGATGGTGTTGATGAGGCGATTGGAATTCACGTTCCCGGCCGGTCGCGGCGCGGGCAGCGGCTGGACGGCCTCGTCCTCAACGCCGTCGGTGACGAAAAACAGGTATTTTTGGGGAAACGAGGCGCTCGAACCGTCGCCCGGATCCGTCATGATCGCGTTGATGGCCGGCAAGGCGATATCGTAGGATGTCTGGTTGTCGCTCTGGTTTTGATAGGCATAGGCAAGATCGATCGCGTTGGCGTTGCTGGCGACGGTCGCCAGGTTCGCCGACAAGCCCGAGATCGTCTGCAGCGCGCTGTTGAATTCATAGACGCCCATGCGGAACTGGTTGGCGACGGTTGCGGTATTGGTGGCTGTCGTCGTCAGGCTCTGGGTCGCCATGCGCAGCACGTCGATGCGAAGCGTGACGCCGTTGTTCTTGGCGACGTGGTAGTAGTCATTCATGTCATCGCCGATCGGCTGCCCCTGCGAATTGAACACATGCTGGTGGCAGGCAAAGGCGCATGCATCGGGCGTGAGCGCCTGCAAATGGGAAATGTCGGCGGTCGTGGCGGCAAGGCCCATCGACGGCGAATTGTCGAGCAGGAGATAGAAATCGATGTAGACGGGCGTCTGCCGCGTCGATCCGGCACTGCCGGAGACGGTGATCGAGGGAATGCCGAAGACGTTCATGAGGCTCGTCTGCACGCTCGCCGTATAGCTGACGTTCACCGAGAGGCTCGAGGCGGCGTAGTTCGAGGAGAGCGATACTCTCCCAAGCGTGACGTAGGGCATGCTCGCCACAGCGCTCTGAAACATCTTCTGAGCTGCCGCCTGCGAAGGGGGAGCGAGATTCGGATTGCCGGATTTCGAGACCGCCGCTAGGGCCGCCGCATCGGCCGTGCTGTTGAGCTGCGCCCTCACCTGAGCCGCCCGGCTGTAGTCGACCGCCGCGCCGACGAGCCCCAGCATGGGAATGAGCGACAGTCCGAAGATCATCGCGACGTTGCCTTTGCGATCCTCGGTAAACCGTTGGAAGAGTTGCGAACGAACGAAACGAAGCATGGCTGCATCTCCGATGGATGCAGCGGTCCTTCAATTGCGATGCCGCCGGTTCCAGGTGCGCCTTAAGGAGCGGCTAACCATACGAGCCTGAAAATGCCTTGCATTTCCGAATGGCGCAAAGAGCATGCGTCCCGAACCGAGAGGCCAGGTGCGGCGCGCCGGCCTGACGTGTCCCGTATCGCGACATTCAGCGTTGTTGGCCACACAGTCCGCTTGGTTGTGCCGGAGGTTTGTCGTCGGCGGGCGCCAAAGCCACCGAAGACGCAACGGAAAGCTGCTTGACGAATTTGCCGCCCTTCCGGCAGAGACCGCTCATGCCCTCCTCCCTTGCTCCCCAGATTGTCGCCGTCCCCGCCATCGAGCCGGACCCCGAGGTAACCCCCGACCTTGTTGCCGCCCACGGCCTGAAACCCGACGAATATGAGCGGATCTTGAAGCTCATCGGCCGCGCGCCGACGTTCACGGAACTCGGCATCTTCTCCGCCATGTGGAACGAGCACTGCTCGTACAAATCCTCGCGCATCCATCTGCGCACGCTTCCGACCGCGGCGCCCTGGGTGATCCAGGGGCCGGGAGAAAATGCTGGCGTGATCGACATCGGCGACGGGCTCGCCTGCGTCTTCAAGATGGAAAGCCACAACCACCCCTCGTTCATCGAGCCCTACCAGGGGGCGGCCACCGGGGTCGGCGGCATCCTGCGCGACGTCTTCACCATGGGCGCACGGCCGGTCGCGTGCCTCAATCTCTTGCGCTTCGGCGCGCCGGAGCATTCGCGCACCCGGCATCTCGTGGCGGGGGTCGTGGCGGGCATCGGCGGCTACGGTAATTCGTTCGGGGTGCCAACGGTCGGCGGCTCCGTCGGCTTTCACCCCCGCTACAACGGCAACATCCTGGTCAATGCCTTTGCCGTCGGAATCGCGAAAGCCAACGAGATTTTCTATGCCAAGGCAACCGGCATCGGCAACCCCATCGTCTACCTCGGCTCGAAGACCGGTCGCGACGGCATCCATGGGGCGAGCATGGCGTAGGCGGCCTTCGAGGCGGACGCGCAGGAGAAGCGCCCGACCGTGCAGGTCGGTGACCCATTCGCCGAAAAGCTGCTGCTCGAAGCGTGTCTGGAGCTCATGGCCTCCGGCGCCGTCATTGCCATCCAGGACATGGGCGCCGCCGGGCTGACCTGCTCGGCCGTCGAGATGGGCGCCAAGGGCAATCTCGGCGTCGAGCTCGATCTCGACCGGGTGCCCTGCCGCGAGAGCGGGATGAACGCTTACGAGATCATGCTTTCGGAAAGCCAGGAACGCATGCTCATGGTGCTCCATCCCGAAAAGGAGCCGGAAGCCGAGGCGATCTTTCGCAAGTGGGGTCTCGACTTCGCGGTGGTGGGGCGGACCACCCCGGACCGGCGCTTCCTCGTCAAGCACGCGGGAGAAATCAAAGCCGATCTGCCGATCAAGGAATTGGGCGACGAGGCGCCCATTTACGATCGGCCGTGGAGCGCGCCGCCGAAGCGCCCGCTCGTAGCTCCCGACTCTGTCGAGGCGCCCATGTCGAACAACGCCGCCTTGCTGAAGCTTATCGGTTCGCCGGACCTCTGCTCCAAGCGATGGGTTTGGGAACAATATGATCATCTGATCCTCGGCAACACCATCCAGCCCCCCGGTGGCGACGCCGCGGTCGTGCGTATCGGCGATGGACCCAAGGGACTGGCGCTCGGCATCGACGTGACGCCTCGCTATTGCGAGGCCGATCCCGTCGAGGGCGGCCGGCAGGCGGTGGCGGAGGCCTGGCGCAATCTGACGGCCGTCGGCGCGACGCCCCTCGCACTGACGGACAACCTCAATTTCGGCAACCCTGAGCGACCCGACGGGATGGGTCAGCTTGTCGGCTGCATCAGGGGCATCGGCGAGGCCGCGGGCGCCCTCGAATTCCCGATCGTTTCGGGCAACGTCTCGCTCTACAACGAGACGCAGGGCACGGGCATCCTTCCGACGCCCTCGATCGGCGGGGTCGGCCTCGTCGAGGACGTTGGCCGAACGGCGACGCTCGCCTTCAAAGCGGCAGGCGAAGTCATTCTCGTCATCGGCGGGACGCGGGGCTGGCTTGGCCAATCCGCATATCTTGCCGAGATCTGCGGACGCGAAGACGGTGCGCCGCCTCCGGTCGACCTCGATGCCGAACGACGCAACGGCGACTTCGTGCGGCGACTCATTGCCGAGGGCCGCGTCACCGCGGTGCACGACGCATCCGACGGGGGTCTTGCAGTCGCAATTGCCGAAATGGCCATGGCGGGAGGCATCGGCGCCGAACTCACCCCCGCGGAAACTGGCCTTCCCTGGCATGCTTTCCTGTTCGGCGAGGACCAGGGCCGGTACGTCGTCACGGTCCCGGACTCTCCTGGGGCAGGCGCCGATGTCATCGAGGAGGCGCGCCAGGCGGGCGTTGCCTGCGCATTTCTGGGGTGGACTCGCTCGGGCGGCGCGTTGATTCTCCCAGGCGAGGCGGCCATATTGGTCCGCGCACTGAAGACCGCGCACGAGTCCTGGCTGCCGGCCTTCATGGCGGCGCCGGGAAAATAGGGCTTTCCACCATGCAACTGGTCGAAGTGAAGTCGCTCGGCGGGCTCAATTTCGTTCGCGCCGCTCACGTCATCGCGGTTCAGCAGGTCGAACCGACCAAATGCTCCATCATCATGATCGGGGGTACGGTCGTGAACTGTGCCGAGCCGGCCCGCGACATTGCCGCACGCCTCGAGGCCGCGCTCGCAGGCCTTGCCAACTGAGCTTCGGGGACGCGCGATGGCAATGGAAGCAAGCGAGATCGAGCGGCTGATCAAGGCGGCTCTCCCTGATGCCCGGATCGACATTCGCGACCTTGCCGGCGATGGCGATCACTACGCTGCAACCGTCGTCTCTGCGGCTTTCAAGGGAAAGAGCCGCGTGCAGCAGCATCAACTCGTCTATGCCGCGTTGAAGGGGCAGATGGGGGGCACGCTGCACGCCCTTGCGCTGCAGACGCAGGCGCCGGATTGAGCGCTTCAGCCATGGCGGGCATGACCATGATGCGCTATATTGAGGTCAACGCGGACCTTTACTCCGCATAGCCAGGAACGAGCCATGTCGAGCATCCAGGAGCAGATCCAGACCGAAGTTTCGAGTAACGACGTGGTGCTCTTCATGAAGGGCACCCCGCAGTTTCCGATGTGCGGATTCTCCGGCCAGGTCGTGCAGATACTGGACTACCTCGGCGTGCCCTATAAGGGCGTCAATGTGCTGGATTCGGACGAGATGCGCAGCGGCATCAAGGAATTTTCGAACTGGCCCACGATTCCGCAGCTTTACGTGAAGGGCGAGTTCGTCGGCGGCTGTGACATCGTGCGCGAGATGTTCCAGTCGGGCGAGCTCGCGACCCACTTCGCTGATGCCGGCGTGCCGGTGAAGCAGCCCGCGAAGGCTTGAGGCCGGCGCCGTTCCGCATTTTTTCGAATTCATCGAAGCCGTTGCGGCGGCCGCAGCGGCGATGCGCCGCACCCACGATCGCTGCAATCGCCCGATGTGATGCTTGAGCGCTCAAGCTTCAGCGGAGCCAGCTATGATGGCCGCCAGTCGCCTGGAGTGGGCGGCGGATGCAATCGTCCACCTCGTGGGCATTGCGCTCGCCGCGGCGGCATGCGCGACGCTCGCCATCGTGGCGCTGCCCGATGCCGACGGCCTGCATGTGGCGAGCCTGTCGCTCTATGCATCCGGCCTCGTGGCGATGCTGGCTTGCTCGGCGCTCTACAATGTGCTCGCCGGGCACAGGTGGAACAAGGCCTTCAAGCGGCTAGACCATGCCGCCATCTTCCTCATGATCGCCGGCACCTACACGCCGTTCACCCTTCTGGTGATGGGCAATGCGACGGGAATCGCACTTTTCGTGTTCGTATGGGCGGTTGCATTATCGGGGGCAGCCGTTCAGATCGCCGCCCCTGCCCGGTTGCGGCGCTTCGGTGTTGCCGCCTACCTTCTACTCGGGTGGAGCGGGGCGGCAACGACCGGCACGCTCGTCAAGGTCATGACGGCGCCGGGCCTTGTTCTGCTCGGCGCCGGCGGCGTCCTCTACAGCATCGGCGTGATTTTCTACCTGTCGCGCCGGCTCGTCTGCCACCTGGCGATCTGGCACGGCTTCGTATTGGCGGCGGCAGCGTGCCATTTTTCGGCGCTCATGACCGACGTGGTCGCGGCTGAGCCGCGCCGGCCTGCCGTGGTCGGCGCCTACGAGCCGATGGCGGCCTTCACCAGCGCCAGCGCATCGCTCGATCCCCATTCCGCGCCACCAGCGAGCGTGCCGATCTCGCAGCCATTGCCGTCGATGAGGAGAGAGGTCGGCAGTCCGACGAGCCTGCCCGCATGCTGGAGCGTGTAGAGCACATCCGCCGCAGGATCGGCAGTACGGAAGGCCAGGGTCTTCACGCCGATATCGGTCAGGAACTGCCGGGCTTTCTCGACGCGGCCGGTATCGGTGTTGACGGCGACGACCTCGAATTTCGGGCCGCCGAGCTCGGCCTGCAACCGATCGAGCGCCGGCATCTCCTGGCGGCAGGGCACGCACCAGGAGGCCCACAGATTGAGGAGGATCGTGCGGCCCCGGAAATCGGCGAGCGTCTGCGTTGATCCGCTCGGACTGCTGAAGGCGATCTGCGGGAGCAGAGCAGGTGATCGCGCTACGGCAAAAGCTGCCACTTCGCCGCGCGCCAGGGGGTCGATCCGCTCGGCGATCGCCCGAGTTGCACGACACTGCGGATTGCTTTCCTTGCCGCCCAACCAGTTCATCCCGTATAGGACCGCCACCGCGCCCGCCAGAATGACCGTCAGTGCGAGGACGATCGCCGAGCCGGCAGGGCGGCGTTGCGTCGGCAGCTTGTCGGGGGCGGCCGTCATATCACCCATGTGGGACTCGTCGGGTTCCTTCCAAGCGGGCCAGGGGCTGGCATGAGCAACCAGATGTGGGGCGGCAGGTTTGCAGCCGGTCCTGACGCTGCGATGGAGGAGATCAATCCCTCCATCGACTTCGATTGCAAGCTTGCGAAGCAGGACATCGCGGGGTCCAAGGCCCATGTCGCCATGCTGGCAGAGACCGGCATCGTCTCGCGCGAGGACGCTGCCGCGATCGCTGCAGGCCTCGATCGCATTGGTGCGGACATCGAGGCCGGCACCTTCACGTTCTCGCGCGCGCTCGAAGACATCCATATGAATATCGAGGCCCATCTTGCAAGCCTGATCGGCCCGGCAGCCGGTCGCCTTCACACGGCCCGTTCCCGCAACGACCAGGTGGCGCTCGACATGCGCCTGTGGATTCGCGAGGCCATCGATCGTCTTGATCTCGCGCTGCGCGGGCTCCAGGTCGCCTTCATCGAGAAGGCGCTCGCCCATGCTGACGCTGTCATGCCCGGCTTCACGCATCTGCAATCGGCACAGCCGGTGACGCTGGGGCATCACCTTCTCGCATATGTCGAAATGCTCGGCCGTGACCGCGGACGCTTTGCCGACGCCCGGCACCGGCTCAACGAATGCCCCCTCGGCGCCGCGGCGCTGGCCGGCACATCCTTCGCGATCGATCGCGACATGACCGCGCGGGCGCTCGGCTTCGATCGACCGACGGCCAATTCGCTCGACAGCGTCTCGGACCGCGATTTCGTCCTCGAAGCCCTGGCCGCCGCCGCGATCTGCGCCTCGCACATGTCCCGGTTCGCGGAGGAGATCGTCCTCTGGGTGACCCCGCAATTCGGCTTTGCGCGGCTTTCGGACAAGTTCACGACCGGCTCATCGATCATGCCGCAGAAACGCAACCCCGACGCAGCGGAACTGGTGCGCGCCAAGACCGGGCGGATCATCGGTGCTCTTGCCGGTCTCCTGGTCGTCATGAAGGGATTGCCCCTCGCCTATTCGAAGGACATGCAGGAAGACAAGGAGGCGGCCTTCGACGCGCTGGAATCGCTGGCGCTTTGTATCGCGGCCATGACCGGGATGGTGCGCGATCTCGATCCTGACCTGAAGCGAATGAAAGAGGCGGCGGCTGCCGGCTATGCGACGGCGACCGACCTCGCCGACTGGCTGGTGCGGACACTGCAAATGCCGTTCCGAGAGGCCCATCACGTCACCGGACGGCTTGTCGCGGCGGCGGCGGAAAAAGCGGTTGACCTTGACGAACTCGGCCTCGCCGAGATGCAGAACATCGAGCCGCGAATCACCGGCTCGGTCCGCGAGGTGCTCGGTGTCGACAAATCGGTGCGAAGCCGCCGCAGCTACGGCGGCACCGCTCCCGCAAACGTGCGCGTCCAGGCCAGGCGCTGGCAGCGGCGCCTGCGCAGCGAGAAGCCGTAAGCCTTCCGGTGGCCGGGCCAGCTCGCCTGACGCATCGGCCTCTATTCGCGCTCGCCTTGCCGATCGCTTCGGGTATAGTGCCGCGGTCTCGAAGGGAGTTCGTTCGTGACGCGTCCGCGCCTTGCCAGATCCGCAGTGGCATGCGTTTTCGCCATGCTCGTTGCTATGGGCTGCGGCGGCTGCGGTCGCCGCGGCGCGCTGGAGCCGCCGCCGGATCCGACGGCCGCGACGACGGACGCCAACGGCCAGCCCAAACCGCAGCCGCAGCGCCGGCACGTGCCGATCGTGCCGCCCAAACAGCCGTTCATTCTCGACCCGCTGGTGTGAAAGCGAAGCCTGATGCATCACTTCGCTTATCGGGGCGGCGTGATGCACGCCGAGGATGTCGACGTGCGCGACATCGCGCGGCGGATCGGCACGCCGTTCTACTGCTATTCGACCGCAACGCTGGCGCGGCACTATCGGGTTTTTCTCGATGCCTTCGGCGATGTACCGGTGCTCGTCTGCTACGCGATGAAGGCGAATTCCAACCAAGCCGTGGTGAGGACGCTGGCGCGCCTCGGGGCCGGCATGGACGTCGTCTCGGAAGGGGAGCTCCGGCGCGCGCGCGCTGCCGGTGTCCCGGGCGAACGAATCACGTTTTCAGGCATCGGCAAGACCGATCTGGAAATGGCCTACGGCCTTGACGAGCGCATCCTCTGCTTCAACGTGGAGTCAGAGACGGAGCTGTTGCGATTGTCGAGCCTTGCTGCGCGCAAGGGCCTGACGGCCCGCATCGCGCTGCGTGTCAACCCCGACATCGACGCCGGGACCCACATCAAGATCGCGACGGGCAAATCGGAGACCAAATTCGGCGTGCCGATCGCTGCAGCGCGGGCGCTCTATGCCAAGGCGGCGCGCCTGCCTGGCATCGAAGTTACTGGCGTCGATATGCACATCGGCTCGCAGATCACCGACCTGCGGCCCTTCGATGAAGCCTTCGCGTTGTTATCGGACTTGGTGCGCAGACTGCGCGCCGACGGCCATCGCATCGAACATGTCGACATCGGGGGCGGCCTCGGCATTCCCTATCACGAGAACAAGGATCCGCCGCCCGATCCGGGCCGCTACGCCGCGATGGCCAGACGCCACATCGGCGGTCTCGGATGCCGCCTCATCTGCGAACCGGGAAGGCTCATCGCCGGCAATGCAGGCGTGTTGATCGCGCAGGTGATCTATGTGAAGGAGGGAGAGAACAAGACGTTCGTCATCGTCGACGCGGCGATGAACGACCTCATCCGGCCGACCCTCTACGAAGCCTACCACGAGGTGCAGCCGGTGGTGTGGCCGCCGGCCGGCACGCCGCGAGTGACCGCCGATCTCGTCGGCCCGGTGTGCGAGACAGGCGACTACCTCGCGCTGTCGCGCGACATGCCGGCGCCGCAGGCAGGCGACCTTCTGGCGATCATGTCGGCGGGCGCCTACGGCGCGGTCCAGTCGGGGACCTACAATTCGCGCCTCCTCGTCCCGGAGGTCCTGGTCAACGGAGCCGAACACGCGGTGGTGCGGCCACGCGGCACCTATGCCGATCTGATCGGCCTCGACCGTCTGCCGCCATGGCTCGACGGCGGTTGAGGCCAGCGGCTTGATCCCATCCATCGGGGCGCTAACCCGCAACCGCCTCCGGGGCGTAGTGCAGCACCAGCAATTCGGCGGGCTGGCAGGTCGTGATGGCATAGGCCCGACCGCTGTCATCGCTGAACTCGAGAAGCAATGCCCCCTCGCCCAGTAGCTTCGCGATCGTTCCCACCTGTCCGCGCGCAAGGCCCTTCGCCGGGCTGTCGGTCAACAACGCGACGACATCCAAAATCGAAGGTTCTTCGTTTCCTGTGCGTTTGGCTTTCATCATAGGACCCAACAAGTGACAAACCGGGGCACGACTTCTCCGATTCGCATGATCCAGACCGTTCTCACCATGGCGCTCTTCCCGTATCGGCGGATCGTCGCATCGATCCGCCAATAAGTTCCCCAAGCATCCGTGGCCAACCGAGTCGCGCACGTTTCTGGGCGGCTTCCAAGAGCACGCCTCGTAACCATGCTGCGTCCCGCCCCTAAAGGTCGAGAGCTTCGCGAAACGCCCGAGCCTTGTGCCGACCGCGCCGATGCGTCGGACTTAGACAATAGTCCTCGATCTTGCGGCGATCGAGGATCGCCCTGTCACCGTTCGGGAGACGCGTCGTCACGTTGGCACGCGCCCCTAGTCGATCCGGCAGCTTGCGATTCGCGGCCCACGGAAATCTCAGGACACGACGAGCCTCACCGGCTTGTCGAGGACGCGAATCACCTTGGCGAGGTCGTGCCCCCGCCTGAGAATCAGCCCCGTCGATGCAATGACCGAGTACGCGCCTTGCTTGCGGGCAAGCCTCGGATCCTTCTCGATTCGATAGAGCGGGATCTCCGAGGCGCGGCGGAAGATCGAAAAGGCGGCGCGGTCGCGGGTGAAATCGATGGCATAGTCGCGCCATTCGCCTTCCGCCACCTTGCGCCCGTAGAGATCGAGAATTCGGCGCAATTCGTGCCGATCGAATGATACCACGGTCGATGGCGACGGTGGCGAAGCTATGAGCCGCAGTGCGGCGGCCCCGTATGGCGGCGGATGAAGGCTGTGACCTCGCAGATCGGTCTCGCCCTTCATCCGCCGCAGCTGCGTCGGTTCGGATTCGCTCATGGCGCCTCCCTTGGCTGGCGCAATCATTGCGCGAATGGGCGCCTGCGGCAAGCCAAACCATGACAATCGCATGAAGGCCTATTCACAGCCTGTGCCGAGCGATCGGCACAAATCACAGTTTTGCCCTAGTCCCGCCCAGGCATCGCCGTACCCGGTCCCTAGCCTTCGATCGTTGCCTCGAAGGCCCGGTTCGCTGGTTTCGCCGGATTTTGTCAGCCCCCCAGCCCCCCGGGGAAACAGGGTGAGCCGGGCCGCTTTTTCGAGGAACGACGACCGACTGGTCAGCCGCGAGCATCGCTTACGGCTGGCCTTTTGCTTTATTCGGCCCGGAAGCGCCCCTGCCCCTTGAATGCGCGCCTTTGCGCGGCGATATCACGGCCGCTGCGGGCCTCGTTTCCCGGGGACTCGCTCAGCCACACCCAGGTTCAAAGAGAGAGGCGATCCGTGAGCGCGACTCCCGACGCGTCCGAGAAAATGTCGAGCGACGCCGCCAGGCCCGAGCAGCATTCGTTTCATGCCGACGTTGCCCGGCTTTTGATGTTGATGGCGCATTCGGTCTATTCCAACCGCGATGTCTTCCTGCGCGAGCTGATCTCGAACGCCGCGGATGCCTGCGAGAGGCTGCGCTACGAGGCGCTGACCAAGCCTGATCTCGTCGGCGAAGCAGCGCCGTTCTCGGTCACGGTTTCGGTGAACGAAGGCAACCGAACCGTGACGATTGCCGACAACGGCGTCGGCATGAATCGCGACGACCTCGTTCAGGCCCTCGGAACCATCGCGAGCTCCGGCACACGCGCGTTCCTCGAACGCATTGCAGGCAGCGCCGGCGAGGCTGGCGGGGCGCCGGACCTGATCGGCCAGTTCGGCATCGGCTTCTACTCGGCCTTCATGGTCGCCGACCATGTGGAAGTAGAGACGCGCCGCGCCGGCGATGACGTGGCGTGGCGGTGGACCTCGCAGGGCAAAGGGACTTACGCGATCGAGCCCTTGCCGCTTGATGCCGCGCCGGCGCGCGGCACCCGCGTCACTCTGCACTTGAATGACGCCTCGGCCGACTATGCCAAGCCGGACCGCATCGAGGCGATCCTGCGCGAGCATTCGGGCGCGGTCGCCATTCCGGTCGATCTCATCGACAAGCCGGATGCCGAGGCAAAGCGGGTGGTCGACGGCGCGGCGATCTGGGCCAAGCCCAAGGGCGACATCAAGTCCGAGGACTATACCGAATTCTATCGCGGACTTGCCGGCCAGTTCGACGAGCCCGCCCTCACCGTGCATTGGCGGGCCGAGGGCCGGCAGGAATACACGGTCCTCGCGTTCGTGCCGGGATCGCGTCCCTTCGACCTTTTCGATCCGGCCCGCAAAGGCCGCGGCAAGCTCTATGTCCGCCGCGTCCTGATCTCGGACGATGCCGATCTGCTGCCGGGCTGGCTTCGGTTCGTCCGCCTCGTGGTCGACAGCGCCGATCTGCCCCTCAACGTCTCCCGCGAGATGATCCAGGAGAGCGCCGTCTTCGCCTCGATCAAGAAGGGGCTGGTCAACCGGATCGTGCAGGAACTGACGAAGCTTGCGGAGGGCGAGCCGGAGAAGTTCGCGAAAATCTGGGAAAATTTCGGCGCGGTGGTGAAGGAAGGGCTCTACGAGGAGCCGGACCGGCGGGACGCATTGTTCAAGCTGGCGCGGTTCGTCACATCCGCGCATGCCGAGGGCGGCCGGACGCTTGAGGCCTATGTCAAGGATCTGCGCCCGAACCAGACCGCCATCTATTATCTCACCGGCGATGATGCCTCTCGGCTGGCGGCAAGCCCGCAGCTCGAGGGCTTTCGCGCGAGAGGCCTCGAAATCCTGCTGCTGGCCGATCCGGTCGATGCCTTCTGGGTTTCGACCGCGCTCGGTTTCGAGGGCAAGCCCTTCAAATCCGTCACGCAGGGCGATATCGACATCAAGGCGATCCCGCTCGTCGAGGGGGCGGCCGCGCCGAGCGCCGACCGGCCCTCGCCGGAGGTCGCAGCCCTCCTTGCCTTCTTCAAGCAGACGCTTGCCGAGGCGGTCGAGGACGTGAAGTCGTCGGATCGCCTGGCGCAAAGCCCGGCTTGCCTCATCGCCCCGTCGTTCGGTCCCGACCGGCGGCTGGAGCGCATCCTTGCCGCCCATGGTCACCTCAAATCGGCATCCAAACCCATCCTGGAGGTGAATCCCTCCCAT
>JAFAME010000441.1 GCA_019233695.1 Methylobacteriaceae bacterium | reverse complement strand
CCCGCCCTTGACATTGAACGAGAAGCGCCCCGGCGCGTAACCGCGCGCCTTGGCCTCGGGCAGGCCGGCGAACCAGTCGCGGATCGGCCCGAAGGCGCCGGTGTAGGTCGCCGGGTTGGAGCGCGGCGTGCGGCCGATCGGCGATTGGTCGATGTCGACGATCTTGTCGAGGAACTGCGCCCCCTCGATCCGCTCGTGGGTCGCCGGATACTCGCGCGCCCCCATCAGCTGGCGGGCGAGCGCCTTGTACAGCGTCTCGATCACCAGGGTCGACTTGCCGCCCCCCGAGACCCCGGTGACGCATGTGAAGGTGCCGAGCGGGATGTCGGCGGTGATGTTCTGCAGGTTGTGGCCGCGCGCGCCGATCACCGACAGCTGCTGGCCGGGCTTGCCCTGGCGGCGCACCGTCGGCACCGGGATGCGGCGGTGGCCGTTGATGTACTGCCCGGTCAGGCTGGCCGACGACTGCATCACCACGTCGGGCGTGCCGTGGGCGACGATGTGGCCGCCGTGGATGCCGGCGCCGGGGCCCATGTCGACGAGGTAGTCGGCGGCGCGGATGGCGTCTTCGTCGTGCTCGACGACGATCACCGTGTTGCCGAGGTCGCGCAGGCGCCGCAGCGTGTCGAGAAGCCGGGCATTGTCGCGCTGGTGCAGGCCGATCGAGGGCTCATCGAGCACGTACAGCACCCCCGTCAGGCCGGAGCCGATCTGCGAGGCCAGCCGGATGCGTTGGCTCTCGCCGCCCGACAGCGTGCCGGAGGCGCGCGCAAGCGTCAGATATTCGAGCCCGACGTCGCGCAGGAACGTGAGCCGTTCGCGGATTTCCTTGAGGATGCGCCCGGCGATCTCGTTGCGCTTGGCGTCGAGCGCGGCGGGGAGCGCGACGACCCAGTTGACCGCGGCCTTCACCGACAATTCGGAGACCTGGCCGATGTGCCTGCCGTCGATCTTGACCGCCAGCGCTTCCGGCTTCAGGCGATAGCCGCCGCAGGCCTCGCATGGCGTCGCGCTCATGAAGCGTGAGATGTCCTCGCGGGCCCATTCGCTCTCCGTCTCGAGGAAGCGCCGCTCGAGGTTGCGGATGACGCCCTCGAACGGCTTCTTCACCTCGTAGGCCCGCAGCCCATCGTCATAGGCGAACTTGATCGGCTCCTCGCCCGAGCCGTAGAGAATGGCGTCCTTCGTCGCCTGCGGCAGGCTTGCCCAGCTGTCGTCGAGCCGGAACTTGTAGTGGCGGCCAAGCGCATCGAGGGTCTGCAGATAGTACGGCGAGGTCGAGCGGGCCCAGGGCGCGATTGCACCGCGGCGCAGCGTCAGCTTCGGGTCGGGAACCACGAGCTGCGGATCGACCTTCTGTTGCGAGCCAAGGCCCCCGCAGGTCGGACAGGCGCCGAACGGATTGTTAAAGGAAAACAGCCGCGGCTCGATCTCGGCGATGGTGAAACCCGACACCGGGCAGGCAAATTTGGAGGAAAAAATGATGCGCTGCGGCTCCGTATTGCCGCTCGGCGCAGGCCCGGAGACAGCCTCAGCCGGCGGATCGGCATATTCGATCACGGCGATGCCGTCGGCAAGTTCGAGAGCGGTCTCGAAACTGTCGGCAAGCCGCGCCGCGATGTCGGGACGCACGACGATCCGATCGACCACGACCTCGATGTCATGCTTGAACTTCTTGTCGAGGGCGGGCGCGTCGGCGATCTCGTAGAAGGTGCCGTCGATCTTCAGGCGCTGGAAGCCCCGCTTCATGAAATCGGCGATTTCCTTGCGGTATTCGCCCTTGCGCCCGCGCACGGCCGGTGCAAGCAGGTAGAGGCGTGTCTTCTCCGGCAGTGCCAGCACCCGGTCGACCATCTGGCTCACCGTCTGGCTCTCGATCGGCAGACCGGTCGCGGGCGAGTAGGGGATGCCGACGCGCGCCCACAGGAGGCGCATGTAATCGTAGATCTCGGTGACCGTGCCGACGGTCGAACGCGGGTTGCGCGAGGTGGTCTTTTGCTCGATCGAAATCGCCGGCGAGAGGCCGTCGATCTGGTCGACGTCGGGCTTCTGCATCATCTCCAGGAACTGGCGTGCATAGGCCGACAGGGATTCGACATAGCGGCGCTGGCCCTCGGCATAGATGGTGTCGAAGGCGAGCGACGACTTGCC
>JAFAME010000409.1 GCA_019233695.1 Methylobacteriaceae bacterium | reverse complement strand
CTGCCGATCTTCCATACGCATGGACTGTTTGTCGCCACCAACGTCGCGCTTCTCGCCGGTGCGTCGGTGATCTTCCTGCCGCGATTCGATGCCGACGCCGTACTGCAGGTGATGCCCCGGGCAACGACGATGATGGGCGTGCCGACCTTTTACGTTCGCCTTCTCGGTCATCCGGGTCTGACGGCCACGACCGTCGCGCATATGCGGCTCTTCGTGTCCGGATCGGCGCCCCTGCTCGCCGAGACCCATGCGGCATTCAGGGCAAGGACCGGCCATGCCATCCTTGAGCGCTACGGCATGACCGAGACCAACATGATCACGTCAAATCCCTACGATGGCGAGCGGATTGCCGGCACCGTGGGGTTTCCCCTGCCTGGCGTTTCCGTGCGGATCGCCGACCCGGCGAACGGGGGCGCCTTGCCGCAGGGCGAGACAGGTGGGATCGAGGTCAAAGGTCCGAACGTCTTTCAGGGATATTGGCGGATGCCGGAGAAGACGGCGAGCGAGTTTCGGCCCGATGGGTTCTTCATCACGGGCGATCTCGGCCGCATCGATGCGCGCGGCTACGTCCACATCGTCGGCCGCGCCAAGGACCTGATCATTTCCGGCGGCTTCAACGTCTATCCGAAAGAGGTCGAGAACGAGATCGACGGGATCGCGGGGGTCCTTGAAAGTGCGGTCGTCGGCCTGCCGCATCCGGACTTTGGCGAGGGAGTTACCGCCATCGTGGTGGCACAGCCCTCCTCGGGGCTCGACGAAGCCAGCGTCCTTAATTTCCTTCAAGGCCGGCTTGCGAGATACAAACTTCCAAAGCGGGTCTTCTTCGTCTCGGATCTGCCGCGCAACGCGATGGGCAAGGTGCAGAAGGCCGCGTTGCGCGATGCGCACAAGCGTACCTATGAGGCCTGAGGAACGAGTGCCCGCCAATTCCGGCGCTATGCGGTCGAGACCAGATTTTCCCGTGGATGAGATTTTCGGTCGAAGAACAAGGCTTGGCTGATGACCGCCTTCAAGGTGTCCACCCGGAAAGGCTTGGCGATGAGAAAGGTAGGCTCCGGCGGCGCGCCTGTGAGGAAGCGCTCAGGATAAGCGGTCACGAAAATGACCGGAACCTCGTAGGACCGCAGGATCTCGTTGGCAGCATCGAGGCCGGAGCTGCCGTCGGCAAGCTGGATATCGGCAAGAATGAGGCCGGGCTTTGCCTCGCGCGCCGCCGCCAGCGCCTCACGGTGCGTGCGGGCGACCTTGGTGACGCGATGGCCGAGTTCCTCGACGAGCGATTCGATGTCGAGGGCGATGAGCGGCTCGTCCTCTATGATGAGCACGTCGGTGCGCATCTGGTCGGCAATTTCGCGATTGGCTTCGTCGAGCAGAGCTAGCGCCTCGCTCGGCGAAGATCTCAGCGTCCGAGCAAGTTCCTCGGTATTAAACCCCTCGACCGCGCTCAACAGAAAGGCGACCCGGGGGCGTGGGGTCAGCGTGTCGAGGTGGCGTGTCGCCCCGGCTTCATCGGGCGAGAGCGGCCGCGGCGGCGAGGTGGCATTGTTGAGCGGGATGGTGCTCCAGATGTCGAGGAACAGCCGATAGAGGGCGACCCGTTGGTCGGCGCCGGGATCGAAAGAGGCTGGATCGGCGACTATGGCTTCGAGCGTCGCAGCGACATAGGCATCGCCGCTGCTCTGCGAGCCGGTGAGCGCGCGCGCAAACCTGCGGAGGTAGGGAAGATGTGCGGAAATTCCCTTTTCATATGACATTCCAACGCCCCACACTTAGCGGCACGTTCCCGCTCGGCCGTCTGGTTCAGGTTTAGCAAACGCTGCCCTGACAGGAAAGTTCCAAGTGCGCGGGAACCAAATCACGTCGACGGAGTTAGGAATTGGTTCGGCCGAAATACCCAAAAACTGCGGCCGTTTCGTCCGCCCGCGAGGGGGGAGGGGCTTTATGGGCAACAAAGAAGGCGACGAAAGAACCATGCAAATCGAGGCCGGCGCGGTGGAAATCGGGGCTGACACGCCGACCGAGGAGGCACCAGTCGATATTCAAGCGCACATCGGTTCGAAACTGAAGGCACTCTACGCCGAAATCGTCAATCAGCCGATCCCGGAGAAGCTGCTTGAGCTCGTGCGTAAACTCGAAGCCAGAGGCAACGGCGCGTGAAGGCGCGGTTTCGCCCCAAGGAAATCCGATGAGCTCTGCTGCAAACGTCAAGGACCAGCTCGTCGCGGCGATTCCGAGCCTTCGCGCGTTCGCCGTGTCCCTGTCCGGCAACCCGGACAGGGCTGACGATCTGGTCCAGGAGACCCTCATCAAGGCATGGAGTAGGCTCGACTCCTTTGCCGACGGTACGAACCTGGCAGCTTGGCTCTTCACGATTCTCCGCAACGTCTACTATTCCGACTACCGCAAACGCCGGCGCGAGGTGGCCGACAGCGAGGGGACGCTTGCTGCCAAACTGGCCTCGCCGCCATCGCAGGAAGGCCATATGGATTTCCTCGATTTTCGCCAAGCTTTGCAGCGGCTTCCGCCGGATCAGCGCGAGGCCCTTATCCTGATCGGGGCGTCGGGAGTGTCCTATGAGGAAGCGGCTCAGATCTGCGGATGTGCGGTTGGGACCATGAAGAGCCGCGTCAACCGGGCCCGCACCCGTCTTGCCGAACTCCTGGCCGTTGGCTCGCCGACGGAGCTTGGAACGGAGCCGACCTGGCAGGGCGCCCTGCAGATGGCCGAGGCCGGCCCGGACAATTCGTGAGGACGCGCACAGCTCACCTGCACCACGCTGCCTCGCCCAGCCGCGCCGCTCGCCTTCACGACTACTCGCCGTCGAGCAATCCGACGAACACCACGCCCGACGCAACTGCAACCAATTCACAAATACCGGCCAATGCGCTGCTCGCCGGGCTGAGGACGCCCAACCCGAGCATAAGCATCGCCGCACACATCAGTCCGCTGCCGACTACCCACGAACTCATCCACTCCTCCCGACTTTTTCTTTCCCCTAGTCCGCCGCTCGTCCGGCTACCGGCTGCCGTTCAATCACGGTGCCGACTAGCTCATCATTGTTGAGATACCTAAAATTCGATGAAGTTCTGTGAGACTGTAAGCAAAGACGCCCTCTTTCTAAGATCACTACGCGACCTTCTCATGACTGTTCTCGCGGGACGAGATTTATCTGCGCCCCTCGGCATGCACGTCCTCCTGCCCGCACACGGCGGGGCGCCGCCATCTCCAAAACCGCCCAGGCGGGAATAAGTTGCAAGGCGAGTCGGAAAAATCTTGGAGGGGCCCAGCGGACCGGCTGGACCAGTTCAGTGCCGATCGAACCGGGCTCCGGCGATCACGCCCGCGATAAGGCTTAACAACAAAATATGGACAGGCCGCAGATGCTGGGCGATCTGGGCGCCGGCGAGGAGCGCCACCCGCTCGCGGTCGGTACCCGCCTCCTTTTTCAGTTCTTCGATCACGGTTTGCTTCATCTGTGCCGTGGACTGCCGCGCTTCCGGTCGACGTCGCCCGAGTGCGAGAGAGGCGCCGATGATCAAAGCGACGACAGCATAGGCGCCCGCGATGACAAACATCCCCGAGCTGGTGCCGTACTTGTCGCGCAACAGAAGAAAACCTCCTGCCGTCGCAAAGCCGAGCGCCACCACGGCCAGCGCCAGCGCAAGGATCGCCAGACCCGCGGCGCGGGCGAGGCGCCTGGCGCCATCGCCGGTCTCGGCAAGCAACCGCGAAGCGACGCGTCCGAAAATGGACTTCATCGACGCGCGCTGGTCATCATCCCGGCCATCAGGCCAATGCCGAGCGCAACAAGGACGGAGGTCAGCGGGTTTCGCTCGATCGTAGCCTCGAGTTCCGTGCCGAGCGTCGTTACCCGGTCGCCGGCCTCGGCTGCCGTGGTGGCGATTGATCCTTTGGCGGTATCGAGGGCCTCCATCACGGTCGCGCTCGCGGCGTCCGCCTGGCCTTTGACCAGACTGGTCACCGTTTCAGTTAGTTTGGCAATGTCATTGCGCAAATCATTGAAATCTGCCGCGGTTGTCGGGGCGCTATTGTCCCGAATCTTGGTATCGTAGTCAGACATCATGGTCTCCCGGTGGTCAGTGAAGTGCGATCGGAATTTCGCTCGGATCAGACCCGCCCCATGAGAACGAGGATCAGCAGGATGATGAGGATGACGCCGAGGATTCCCGACGGGTAGTACCCCCACCCCGTGCTGTAGGGCCACGTCGGCGCCGCGCCGATCACAAGAATGACGAAGATGATGAGGAGGACGGTCCCCAGCGACATTTTGGCCTCCATGGCACTGTGTCGGCCGAGCCAGACCTCGTCCGCGCCGCGACAACGTGCTTTGTTGCTTTTTGGTTCCGGTGCCGTCAGGGCGAAAAAAAACCCACAACGATGGGGCGTCCGTTGTGGGTTTTAAGGCTACGCGCCCGGTTGATGCGAGGGGCACATGTATCCGGGCACGGTGATTAAACGCGGTGCAGGGCCAAGGGTTCCGTCGAACCGAAGTTTTTTTGAAATTTTTCAAGAGGGCGTTCGACAGCGCCTTTCCGGACCGTCGTCGGATGTCGGCCTAACGCACTGAGACTTCGGCGGTTCACCACCGGAACCTCGGCTGAGCCCGGGACGTTCTCCGACAGGGGCCCAGGCGCAGGAGAATCGCATGGCCATCGACAAGACGTCCACCTCGGACATGAGGGGCAGCGGGATGTCCGCGGCTCCCATGGAGCCGGCTTCGGATTTGCGGACCAAGGAAACCTACGACCTCATTGCCAGCGACAAGGTGGAAGGCACGACCGTGCGCCGTCCAAACGGTGACAGCATTGGCCAGATCGACCGGCTGATGATCGAGAAGCGATCCGGCAGGGTGGCTTATGCCGTCATGAGTTTCGGGGGATTTCTCGGCATTGGAGCCGACTATTATCCAATCCCTTGGGCAAAGTTGAAATACAACGAACGGCTCGATGGCTATGAACTCGACATTCCCGACGACATGCTGCGCGGTGCGCCGCATTTCTCGGGCGAGTCGTTCGACTGGGGCAGCCGGCAGCGCAACAGGGAAATCTACGATTACTATGGAATAACCCCTTACTGGGGACTGTGATCTGCCGCAAAAGGCGGGCCGGACGCGGATTGATACTGGACTAGCCCCTGAACGAACTGTAACAGGGGCATCGCGCTGCAGTTTCGAGCTCCGCGGGAACGCACAACGCATCCCCCGGGGCTGCGACCCGAGTGGACCGCACGATTTTTAACGTTCGCCGAACCGCGCTCGCGCGGGTTGCCGTTTTCCTTCTGATTGGCGCAGTCGCGGCTGCGGGCGTAGCTGCTTGGCTGGGGCGAGTTGCCTCCCAGAGCGTCTACCACACTCTCGAAGTCCAACGCGCGGCCACCCGCCTATGGAATGCGTTGGCCACAGCCGAGTCCGCGCAGCGCGGCTATATCATCACCGGCGATGACGGATATCTGGAACCCTACAAGGCGGCGATGGCGCGCATGCCGACCTTGTTGACGGCGCTGAAGCAACGCGTTTCTGAGCGACCCGACCAGGTCGATCGCGTCGCTCGCATCATGGCCGATGTCGAGAAGAGATTGAACCTTCTGAGCGGCGTGATCACGTCCTATCAGCAGGGCCGCAAGGAAGAGGCAATTGCGGGCATCCGCGAGGGCGGCGGCAAGGCAATCATGGAACGTATGTCGAACGAGTTCACCGATTTGCAGGCACGAGAGGACGAGAACCTTGTGCGCCGCCAGGCGACCTTCAAGCTCTATGAGGTGCTGCTCTTTGCCTCGATCGTTGCGGCGGTGCTGGTCTCGCTCATGGTATTTCTGCTGCAGCGGCAGCTCGCCCAGGAAAACATCCGGGCTCTCGAAACAGCCGCGACGGGGCTCAGCCGGGCCAAGGCGGGGCTGGAGGAACTCGTGGCCGCACGCACCGAAGCGCTTGCGAGTTCGACCGCCCGCGCGGAGCAGCTTGCCAGGCAACTTGCCGAAAACTTGCGCCGCTTTGATCTTGCCCTCAAGGGCTCGGCCGTCACGGCTTTCACGCAAGACCGCGATCTGCGTTACACCTGGATCAGCCGCGATCAGATGGAGCGTGAGGTTGCCGCAATCGTCGGACGAACCGACGAGGAACTGCTCGACGGCAGCGGCGGCAAGATGATCGCCCTCAAGCGCAGCGTCATCGACAGCGGCGAGCCGACGCAGGGGGAGATTCGGTTGCAAAGCAGCGCCGGCGAGCGTTGGTACGACATCCACCTCGAAGCGAGCCGGAGCGAGAACGGCTCGATCATCGGCCTCATCGGTGCATCGGTGGACATTACGGACCGGCGCGAGCGGGAGGGGCGCATACGGCTTCTCCTGCGCGAGATCACCCATCGGTCAAAGAATCTGCTCGCCGTGATCCAATCGATGGCGCGGCAGACGGCTCAACGCACCACATCCTCGGGCGAGTTTGTCGAGATCTTTTCCAAGCGCATCCAATCGCTGGCCCTCTCGCATGACCTTCTGGTACAGGGCGACTGGACCGGCGCGGCCCTGCGACGGGTAGTCGAAGCGCAGCTTGCGCCTTTCTCTGAGCTGATCGGAACGCGCATTACCCTTGACGGACCCGAGCTTAAGCTGAAGCCGGAGGCCGCGCAGGGGCTCGGCATGGCCATCCATGAGCTTGTCACCAACGCCGCCAGGTTCGGCGCCTTAAGCGGGCCGAGCGGCACGATTCGCGCCTCCTGGCAGATCAGCGGCAACAACTCCGGCGAAGAGAGACGGATGCAGTTCGAGTGGCGCGAGCAGGGCGTCCCCAAGGTGACGATCCCGGAACAGCAAGGCTTTGGCCACGTCGTTCTCGAAGGAGCAACCGCACGGGCCTTGTCCGGCAAATCGCAATTCACCTATGCGGCGGACGGGGCAACTTGGAGCCTCGACATCCCTGGCGAATGGATCATGGCGTAACGGGATTCTCGCGCCACTCGACCGCTACGAGGCCGGGCGGCCGCCTACGTATCGGAAGGCAGGCTTTCGCGGATCGTTTCAAACAGCCGCTCCGGATCGGTGCGCGCTCGCAGATCGTCGATTTCCCGATCGTTGGCCGCCTCGAGGCCAAAGTGAGCGCACAGACTTTGCAGCATGCCCAGCATCTTGGTCGCCTCAAGCTCGGCAAGAAGGTTCACCTGAAGATCGACGTGTGCGTGGTGATCTGCCTCGCGACGGATCCGATTCTGGCTCGTGAGCACAAAAAGTGTGAGAAGGATCGCTTCGAGCGACACCGATAAAGTCAGCAGGCTGAAGGGGAAGGGATCGAACGGACGCAAGCCCCAAAAGCCAGGCGCGCTGTTCCAAACGAGCCAGGCGCCATAGAAGCAAACGTGGATTGCCAGCACGAGCGGCCGGCCGAGCGCGGTCGTCACGGCATCGGCAGCACGTTCGCTCGCCGTTCGTCGGGCGGACGCGCGTTCCAGCGAGTTCATCACAGCGCGGATGTTGCGCTTCTCGGCGACTGACGGCTTGCCCCCAGGGTCGGGCATGAGATTCTCCCTCGCGCGACAGGTCGCACTCATACGGCCCATGTCGAAGCATCTACGTTCAGGCCCGCGCCCCCAAGCCGCTCGTTGCCGCGAGAAATGCCGGTTGGCAACCCCGCAACCCCCTACGGCGCCTACATCGCGTCGGCGATCAGTCCCTTCTCGGAGATTTGCGTCTCCGGAGCGTCGACGGCGGCTCTGGTCCGGCACGGGATGGCGCTCGTCAACGCTCCGGGCGGATTCGGGTTCCTTGTCGAGCTCCAGCTGAGCTTTCAATATTCGTGTCATCCCGGCCGGAGCGAAGCGGAGAGCCGGGATCCGGCACCGGATCCGGGAGAGCGCTTCGCGCTTCCGGAATGACAGGGATCGGTTTCATGGAAAGAGTGATCTATGCCGTCTGTGCATTGTCGGCGCCCCGCCCGGAGAGCCGGCGCAGGAGGCGACGCGCAAGCCCGGCGCGGACCACGCATGGAACCGCATGGCGCTGGCCGGGCTCGCGCACCAACGAGATCTCACGGTCGTGGTAGGCTTCGAGGCCCGGGCGGTGGCCGACGTTCAGTACGGTTGCCGCAGCGAGCTCGTCATGGAGCAGTTGCAGCATCCGCTCCTGGCTCAGCTCGTCAAGCGCGGAGGTCGATTCGTCCATGATGATGATGTCGGGAGGATCAATGAGCAGCCGGGCGAAGGCGAGACGCTGCTGCTCGCCTCCCGACATGATGCGGTCCCACGGTTCCTCATCGTCCAGCCGATCGGCGAAATGCATGAGACCGCAGCGCTTCAGGGCCTTGCGGAGCTCGTCGTCGCCGGCCTCGCGGTCGGTGCCGGGATAGAGCAGCGCATGCCGCAGCGTGCCGAGCGGGATGTAGGGCCGCTGCGGCATGAAAGCGATGCGCGCTCCTTTCGGCCGAAGGATGCGCCCGGATCCCCAGGGCCAAAGCCCGGCAATGGCGCGGATCAGCGTGCTTTTTCCGGTCCCCGACTGGCCTTTCACGAGCACCTTCTGGCCGCGCGGTACTGTCACTTCAGGGGCATCGATCATCAGCCTGCCGTTGCTCTGGCGGATGACGAGCTCCTCGATCCGCAAAGAATCATCGGCGCTGTCGCCGAGCACAATGGTCTCGCCGGACCCATCGCCGAGGGTCGCGTCAAGATCATCGAGCGCGCCGATCAGCTCGACGACGCGTTGGGCGGAAGCGAACCATTCGGCGATCCGGATCGCGTTCTCGACAAGATAGTTCAGCGCGACCTGCACCTGCAGGAAGGCCGTCGCGACCTGCATGAGCTCGCCGAGCGACAATCCGCCCGCAAGGTATTTCGGATAGCCGACGAGGAGGGGCACGACAGGGGCCAGGACTGAATTGCCGTTGATGATCCAGGTCATCTTCGCCTGCTGGCGGATGACTTCGAACCAGCGCACGGCAACGTCTGCGAAGGTCTCGCCGATGCGAGCCCGCTCATCCTCATCGCCGCCGATCAAGGCGATGTTTTCGGCGCTCTCGCGCACACGCGTCAGTTCATAGCGCAGCCGCGCTTCCTGGCCGTTCTTCGCCTCGACGCGGCGGGCCAACGGACGCCCGATCATCACCATGGCGACGGAGCAGATGGTGGAATAGGCGATGGCCACCCACACGAAGAACCCCGGGACCGCAAACGAGACCCCTCCGACCGCAACGGCAAAGCCGCCCCCGACCGCCCAGAGGATGCCGAGAAAGGCGGCCGCGGTCAGAACTGCATTGGTCACGCCGACGAAAAACTCGACGAGCGGCTCGGTGGCAAGCCGCGCATCCTCGGCGATCCGGTACTCGGGATTGCTCGAATGGTTCTCGACGATGTTGAGCTGGTAGAATCGGCGCTCGGAGAGCCAGCGCCCGACCAGATGGTTCGTCAGCCATTGTCGCCAGCGAACCTGAAGCCGCATGCGGGCATGGACCAGCAGTACCGCGGCGGCGGCCGCCGCAACGGCGAGCCCGACGATGATTCCGACGCCGACGAGCAGTGCCGCGCCATCCTGCCTCTGCAGCGCATCGAAGAAGAAGCGGTTCCAGCGGTTGATGCCGATCTGAGCTAGGAGGCTGAGGAGGACGAGCAACAGAACTGCCCCGGTCAAAAGCCAGGCCTGTCGCCAGGATGGACTTCGCCAGTAGTTCAGTGCAGTGCGAAAAAAGGGCCGCGCGACGGCGCGCCGCTCTGTCGGTTCGGAGCCCGTCTCTGGGGCCTCCGCCCCCGTTTCTCTCATCGCTTCCTCCCGAGCGCGGAATTCGCGCCGTCAAGCTCGAGCCGTGCGGGAGCCGAACGTTCGATGGCAGTGGAAGTTCCAGACCGCCGGAACCTCCCTCCGGGCGGCGCGTTCCATGGCTAGGCTGAAGCCTCAAAGGAGAACCTCATGCTTGCACGTCTCTCTGCAACCGCTGCCCTGGCCCTCGTCCTGCCCGCAGCGGTCGTCCTGGCGCAGACCCAACCAGCGCCGGCGCCGGCCAATCCGCCCGAGGCAATGGCTCCGGCAACGCCGCCGAAAGACGCAACGACAACGCCGCCGAAAGATGCAACGGCAACTCCCACGCCGACACCGCCCCCGGCCGCCGCCGCGCCAAGCGACGCCTCGAAGGAGACCGTGTTCTATTCGCCGCAGCAGAACGCCAGCGACTGGCTCAGCTCGAACTACGTCAACCACACCGTCTACGGGCCGAAGGACGAGAAGCTCGGCAAGATCACCGACCTGGTGCTGAATGCGGATGGGCAGGCGGTCGCGGCGATCGTCGGCGTCGGCGGTTTTCTCGGCATCGGCGAGAAGGATGTCGCCGTCTCCTTCAAGGCGCTGAAGGCCAAGACCAAGAACGGTTCCCAGTATCTGACACTCGAAGTGACGAAGGACGAACTGAAGAACGCGCCGAAGTTCACTAAGATTACCCGCCAGATGTAACCCCAGGCAAGTCGCAATGCCGCAAACTCGCCGGCTCGTCCGGCGAGTTTTTCATTGTCGTGACTGTCGGGGTCACGCTCCGATCAGGCGGGCTGAGCGGACCGGCTGCATGCTGTGCTCATCTGAAAGGCTGAAGGATCGTTCGAGCGGGTTTGAACGTTGTGATGCACAGACCAGCGATGGCGTTGCCGCCGGCGTTAAAAACCAACTTCAGCAAGGATCAACGATTTGGAACCGCTAAACTGGGACGGCCGTGGGCGAGTGACGGCGGGCGAAGTCTTCGTCGGCGTGGTGGTCGTCGGCGTACTTTATTTTGCCCGCGAGGTGCTGGTTCCGATCGCCCTCGCCGTGCTCTTGAGCTTCGTGCTCACCCCGCCGCTGGTGCGGTTGCGCCGTTGGGGTCTTGGGAAGGTGCCCTCGGTTCTGCTGGTCGTGGTATTGGGAGTTTTCGTGACGGCCAGCGTCGCCGGGGTCATCGGGGTGCAGATCACCCACCTTGCCGGCGAGTTGCCGAAATATCAATGGACTCTCCAGGAGAAGATCAGGTCGCTTCGCGCCGCGACCGCGGGCGGCTCGATGGTGCGCAGCCTCGGTGAGCTCCTGAACGGCATCAGCAGCGAGATCAGTGAACCGGCGTCGCCCCCTCCCGGCGAAGCCGCTTCGCCGGCTTCCGCCAACAATCCTGCCCAAACGCCGCTACCCGTAGTTGTGCGCCCGCCGGAGACGAGGCCGTTCGAAATCATCCGCACGATCCTCGGACCCCTGATCCAGCCGCTCGCGACGCTGGGGCTCGTTTTGATTTTCGTCTTTTTCATTCTGCTGCAGCAACAGGATCTGCGCGACCGGCTGATATGGCTGGCCGGTTCCCGTGATCTGCGCCGAACGACGATGGCAATCGATGATGCGGCCGACCGGCTGTCGCACTTCTTCCTGGCCGAGACGGCGATCAACTCCAGCTTCGGCGTCCTCATCGGCCTGGGCCTGTGGCTGATCGGCATTCCAAACCCCATGCTTTGGGGCATCCTGGCGATGCTGATGCGGTTCGTACCCTACATCGGCTGGATCATTTCGGCGATCCTGCCGTGCCTGCTTGCCGCAGCGGTCGATCCGGGATGGACCCAGCTTGCTTGGTCGGTCGGCCTCTTCCTGGCACTCGAACTGACGATCTCCCAGGCGGTCGAGCCGTTCGTCTACGGCCGCAGCACGGGGCTGTCGCCGGTCGCCGTCGTCGTCGCGGCGACCTTCTGGACGTGGCTCTGGGGACCCATCGGCCTGGTGCTCTCAACGCCGCTGACACTGCTCATCGTCGTCGTTGGACAGCATGTCGAGCGCCTGGCATTTCTGGCGGTGATGTTCGGCGATACGCCCGCGCTCACGCCTGCGGAGACCTTTCTCCAGCGTATCCTTGCCGGGGACGCCGACGAGGCAGCCGAACAGGGCGAGCGCTTCCTCAAGGAGAAACCGCTGGTTTCGTTCTATGACGAAGTCGTTCTGCCTGCCCTGCGATCCGCCCAGATCGAGGCAAATCGCGGCAATATCGACACCGAAGATCTGCGGCGCATGGCTATCACCGTCGAGGAAGTCGTCGAGAATTTCGACGACGAGGAAGACCCCGTGAGGAGCATCGCTGCGGAGAACGGGGGGGCAAGAAAGCCCGGCGCCAAGAAGGAAGGATCGACCGATTGTCCGACCGAGCCGAAGCGAGACGGCCTGAAGCCGGAGTGGCAGGGCGAAATGCCCGTCTTGTGCATCGCCGGGCGCAGCCCTCTCGATGAGGCCGCAGCCGTCATGTTCCGCCAGCTCC
The DNA here is from genome assembly GCA_019233695.1 of Methylobacteriaceae bacterium. GTDB lineage: Bacteria > Pseudomonadota > Alphaproteobacteria > Rhizobiales > Beijerinckiaceae > JAFAME01. Next base: position 15,083 of record JAFAME010000409.1, on the reverse strand, counting down.
TCGGCAAGCAAGGCATCAACGTTCGCGTCGCAAGCTTCGGTCGCGCTTCTTCCGCCCAGGTCTTCAAGCTCGAGGTCGAGGGCGTCGCCATGATCTGCCTGTCGTATCTCGCGGTTGAGGGCGCACCCACTCACACGCGGTTTCTGATCCGGCGGCTGCGGCGCAGGGCGCCGAGCACGCGCATCCTCGCGGGCTTCTGGACCTATTCCGACGACCTCGTACCGCTCGAAGATCTGCGCAAGGAAACCGGCGCCGACCTTGCTGCGCGGTCATTGCGCGAAGCGGTCGAAGTCTGCGCCCATGAAGCGGGGGCAGCCGAACGCGACGGCGCATCGCCTGCCGTCGTGCCGGAGCGGGTGAGCGCCTAGGGCATCCTGGAAAAGGCCGTCATGGCGAGCGCAGCGAAGCAATCGGGCCCGGCGCCGCTTCGTGGATTGCCCGTCGCTCCACTGCTCGCAATGACAGCCGTGCGGTCGGTCAGAGACCTGCCTTGAGCGCGGCAGCCGCACGCGGGGCAAAATAGGTCAGAATCCCGTCAGCGCCGGCCCGCTTGAAGGCGATGAGGCTTTCCATCATCGCCTTGTCGCCGTCGATCCAGCCTCGCTCGGCGGCAGCCGCGATCATCGAATATTCGCCCGAGACCTGGTAGGCGAACGTCGGCACGCCATACCGCTCTTTCACGCGCCGGACGATGTCGAGATAAGGAAGTCCAGGCTTGACCATCACCATGTCGGCGCCCTCGGCAAGATCAAGAGCCACTTCGCGCAGCGCCTCATCGCCGTTGGCCGGGTCCATCTGATAGGTGCGCTTGTCGCCCTTGAGGAGGGCTCCTGAACCGACCGCATCGCGGAAGGGCCCATAGAACGCCGAGGCGTATTTCGCCGCATAGCTCATGATCTGCACCTCCTCGAAGCCTTCTGCGTCGAGACCCTTGCGGATCGCGGCAACGCGGCCGTCCATCATGTCCGAGGGCGCGATGACGTCGGCGCCCGCCCGCGCCTGGTTGAGGGCCTGACCGACCAGCACCGCCACGGTCTCGTCATTGAGAATCGCCTCACCCCGCATGAGGCCGTCATGGCCGTGGCTCGTGTAGGGGTCGAGGGCCACGTCAGTGACGAGGCCCAGTCCAGGCACCTTTGCCTTGATCGCGCGACAAGCGCGGCAGACAAGGTTTGCTTCCCGCAACGCCTCGCGACCCTCGGCATCGCGCAGGGATGGATCGGTGTTCGGGAACAAGGCGATGGCGGGGATGCCAAGTGACACCGCCCGCCGGGCCTCCCGCACCGCCTCCTCCACCGAAAGGCGCTCGACGCCCGGCATCGAATCGACCTCCTCGCGCCGCGTGTCTCCATCCTTGAGGAAGATCGGCCAGATCAGGTCGTCGGGGGTCAGCACGTTCTCGCGCACCAGGCGCCGGGCCCAATCGCTCTTGCGATTGCGGCGCGGCCGGTGGATGAGATCGAGCTTCGATACAGGAGCGGGCTTCGGGATGCGAACTGGCGTGGTCATGTCGAAGGTTCCGGCCATGTGGTCGCCACGGCCACCGCCGACGCTTATCACGGGCCGGACGGCCGACAAAGGCGTCCGCCGTTCTCATCTGCGTCAATCATTGACCGTCATCCGGCATCCTTCCACGCGCCGGCGGCCACCAAGATCTCAAACAGGTTCTCGGGCCAAAATTGATCCTTGGTTGAGCGCAATTCACTGGCAGGCCACCAGCGATGGCTGGCTATCACTTGCCTTTCCAAGTCCGTCCAATGTTCACTCGATACGCTCGGTTCTCGAACGCGAATGAGGAAATACCGCTCGTCTGCCTGTACGGCTTCACCTGAGGGAAGTTGAAAGGACGCCTGGCGTCGAGCCACTTGAGGTCCGGGATCATGGATTCGGAGGCCGGTTTCCTCGAGCATTTCGCGGCAAGCGGCATCTTCGTACGTCTCACCCGGCCCGAGACTGCCGCCGGGTGTCGCCCAATACACTTGTCCCTGAAGGGCTCCCTCGTCATGTTCGAACCTGAATAATAGGAGCCGCCCCTCCATATCGAGAATAAGCAGGCGTGCCGACGGGCGATGACGCATCCCGCAGCTTAGGCAGCTTGGGCGTTCCATCTCAAGCACACCTCGATGCCGGGTAGGGGTCGAAGGCCTCCGGCGGGCGGTGCGTGATTTTTTGACTTGGCCGAACTACAGCTCGGTCCGATACCAGCGGCGGTGTCGCTCGGCAAAGAATGGTACGGGAAGCTCGTGTTCCATGCCCTGCGCAATGCGGGCTTCGAGCTCCTCCAAAACCACCCTCGTGATCGTCGGCAGATCGAGCCGTTTTGCCTGCGAGAGGGGGAGCCAGGCAAGCTCAACCAGTTCGGCCTCGGGGCCGATCACCCCCTCGATCCGGTGAGCGATGGAGTTCGCATCGACGGCAAAGAACGCCGCATCGAAGCGCCGCGGCCGCCGCGGCGGCGTGATCGCCCGGGCAACGAAATGGAGCCCTTCGAGCGAGGGGACGACGCCGTGCCCCACGAATTCAGTCCAGATGCCGGGCGGAATTTTCCCGGGTATCCCGGAGGCCTTCGTGCCGATGAGGAGCCCGGTTTCCTCGAAAGTCTCGCGAATGGCGGCGAGCGCCAGCGCACGGGGCCGCGACAGGCCCGGCCTGACGACGCCTTTGGCGAGCTTCGCCTCGATCGCCTCTGCCAATCCGTTGGCGACCATCATGCGCCGATCGGCTGCCTCGATGCGGCCGCCGGGAAAGACGAATTTGCCGGGCATGAAGGCATGGCGCCAATGGCGCCGGCCCATGAGCACCTGGGGCTCGGCGCCGCCACGGTCGAGGATCATCAAGGTGGCAGCCGGCCTCGGGCGCAGGTTCGGCCACCTGCGATCACTCCCGACGAGGTCGGGCTCGCCGGTCTCGCTCGCGATCGCGGCCCCAGTGTCGAGTCCGGCAAATCGGGCAGTCACGCCCGTGGCGGCGCCGCCGTAGGAACGAGCGTATTTTCGCCGTCCTCGAAGCCGTGCATGCGCAACGCCCATTGATAGGCGACGAGCGCGCCTTTGACGATCGGCAGCAGCCACAACGACATCGCCAGAGCAAGGCTCGGCCATATGATCATATAAACCCATATCGGGAGGGTGTCCCCGACGAACTCCAGCATCAGCATCAGGCCCAGCACCGTGTGGCCGACGATGAGGATCGTCACATAGGGCGGCGCGTCGTCAGCCCTGTGGTGATGCAATTCCTCGCAGCACACCGGGCAGGCATCGTTGACCTTCAGGTAAGAGCGGAACATCCGCCCTTCGCCGCACCGTGGGCATCGGCCAAACAGGCCACGCTTGACGGCGCCCCACACGGGGCGGGGGGCCAGGTGGTGGGTTTCCAAAGTAAAGGACATGGATTTCATCTCAGCGTCGCGTCGCGCTTCGGTGGCCGACACGCCGCCTGAAATTCGACAACGGTCATATAATGCGGCGAGGCCTCAATTTCTCTTGCGTTTGGCGAATGCCTGTCGCGCAGGAACGCGGTCGCCGCGGCGAGCCCTGCTTCTGTGGCGTCCGCCGCCATCGGAGCGGGGCTCTGTGGCGAGTTCGAAGCGCAGGGCACCCGCAAAGGGTGCCGCCTCGACGAGCTTGACCTCGACGAGGTCGCCCAGGCGGTGAAGTTCGCCGCTGCGGATGCCGACAAGGGCGCGGGCCGGCTCGTCGTAGCGGAAGTACTCATCGCCGAGGGTCGATGCCGGAACAAAGCCGTCGGCCCCCGTCTCGATGAGCCGCACGAAGAGGCCGGCACGCGTCACCCCTGAAATTCGCGCTTCGAAGGTCGCGCCGATCCGGTCGGCAAGCCAACCCGCGACGAGCCGGTCGACGGTCTCGCGCTCCGCATTCATGGCGCGTCGTTCGGCGGCCGAGATGTCGGCGGCAATTTCCGCAAGCTCGGCCAGTTTCATGTCGGGCAGGCCGTCCGGCCCGAGCCGGAGCGAGCGGATCAGCGCACGATGGACGATGAGGTCGGCATAGCGCCGGATTGGCGAGGTGAAATGCGCGTAGCGCCGCAGATTGAGGCCAAAATGACCATAATTTTCTGCAACATACTCGGCCTGAGCTTGGCTGCGCAGCACGACCTCGTTGACAAGGTGCTGGTTCTCGCTGCCGCGCACCCGCGCGAGAATGCCGTTGAACAGGGCAGGGCGCAGCTTCTGGCCCTTGGCGAGCTTGACGCCGATCGAGGCCAGGAATTCCGCCAGCGCATTCAGCTTTTCGAGCGACGGTTCGTCGTGCACCCGATAGATCAGCGCCTGGCGCTTGTCTTCGAGTGTCTCGGCGGCCGCGACATTCGCCAGGATCATGAATTCCTCGATGAGCCGATGCGCGTCGAGGCGTTCGGGCGTCACCACCCGGTCGATGGTGCCGTCGGGCTTGAGAATGAGCTTGCGCTCGGGCAGGTCGAGATCAAGCGGGCCCCGCAGGGCCCGTGCGATCTTGACCCGCTCATAGGCCCCCCACAGCGGTTTCAGGACGGTTTCGAGCAGCGGGCCGGTGACAGCATCAGGCCGGCCGTTGATTGCTGCCTGCGCCTGCTCGTAGCTGAGCTTTGCAACCGATCGCATCGTGATGCGGTGGAAGGAGTGTCGGCGTTTGCGTCCCTCCGCGTCGATGACGATGCGTACGGCGAGCGCCGGGCGATCCTCGCCCGCCATCAAAGAACAGAGGTCGTTCGAAATGCGCTCGGGCAGCATCGGGACCACGCGGTCGGGGAAGTACACCGAATTGCCCCGTTCGAGGGCCTCGCGATCGAGCGCCGAGCCGGGTCGGACATAGGCTGCGACGTCGGCTATGGCGACTGTGATGACATGGCCGCCGGGATTGTCGGGATCGGGATCGCGCGCGGCCTGGACGGCGTCGTCGTGATCCTTGGCGTCCGGCGGGTCGATGGTGAGGAGCGGCAGCTGGCGCCAGTCCTCACGGCCGGACAGCGGCTGCGGCTTCGCCCGCTCGGCCTCTTCCACCGTGGCAGGCTTGAATACGTGCGGGATGCCGTGTGCGTGAATGGCGATGAGGCTGACGGCGCGCTCGGATTTGAGCGAACCGAGCCGCTCCCTGACCTTCGCCACGGGCAGTCCGAAGCGACCCTCATGCATGACATCGACGGCGACAAGATCGCCGTCTTCCGCCCCATCGCGATCTCTCTCCGAAACAAGGAGCTCGCGGTTGGCGCGCTTCTTGTCGACCGGCACGATCCTGCCGCCTGCGCCAGGCACCGCGCGGAAGATGCCAAGCACCTGCGCCTTGGCCTTGGCGAGAAGCCTTATGACGCGCCCGGCATAGGCCGGCCCGCCCGGTTCGATCTCCCGGGCTGGCTCGGCGCGAACGAGTGCGCGATCGCCGACGCCGGGGATCGCAAGCCCAGGGCGGGGCCTTGCCGGAACATGGATCAGGATGCGCGGCGGCTCGCCGTCGGCCTCATCCCATTCCACCGGTGCGGCGAGGAGCTCGCCGTCTGCATCGCGGCCGATGATATCGGCAAGGACGAGCTGCGGCGGGACGCCGGGCTTGTGCAACGCCTTGCGCCGGCGGACGATCGACCCGTCGGCCACGAGTTCTTTCAACAGATCCTTGAGGGCGCTGCGGTCGCTCCCCTTGATGCCAAAGGCGCGGGCAATCTCGCGCTTGCCGATCTTACCGGGGTTCGCTTTTCCTTGCTTCTCGGCAGCCTCGCTCTCACGCGCAAGGAAGGCGAGGATCTCGGCCTTGGAGGGGATCCGGCCGGCGGCCTCCGCCGAGCCGCCGGCGACTTGCGGGGCCGCGCCAGGTCGCTTGGCAGGCCTCGGCTTGGTTTTGTTGGTCTTTGCGGGCGACCGCGACGAGTCCGCCAAGTGCGTTCACCTTGGAAAAATCGGGTTGGCGCGCGCCGGATCGATCTCGGCGGGCCAGCGTGAGTGCGAGGATGCGCTGTCGGCGTCAGACGGCGCGCGCTGACCGCTGATGTGGTCCTCTCGCCGATGCGATCCAGGACGGGCAAACAGGACGCGGCACTGCTCGACCCGCCGCAGTCGGCTCAATCGCTCCATGGCGGCGGTTCTCGATGGGGCTTGCGAGACTTCGAATCGGCCGCGGCTGCTCCGGCACCCGGCTCGGTCTGGGACCGTCGCGGCGCTTGAGACTTGCGCGAATTGCCTTTGCCCGCCGCCGGAGTTTTGGGCTTTGTGGAACCGGGCTTCGGCTTTGTCGTGCGCACGTTCGCCAGCCCGTCGCCACCCTTTGCGTCAATCAGCCGGATCGCATCTTCGAGCGTGATTGCATCGGGCGGAATGGATTTTGGCAGCGTCGCATTGACCTTGCCATGGTTCACATAGGGGCCATAGCGCCCCTCACGCGCGGTGATGACGCCGCCGTTCGGATGTTCGCCAAGGATGCGTCCGCCTGCTACCGTAGGAGCGCCGGCCTGTTTGGCATCGAGAAGCTCGACGGCCTGCGCCAGCGTCACCGAAGTAGAATCCATCCCCCTCGGCAGCGTCGCATTGAGCTTGCCGTGGTTGACGTAGGGTCCGAAGCGCCCGGCCTTGACGGTCACCTGTCCGCCAAGCCTTGGATGTTCGCCGAGCTCACGGCCGTAGGCGGCGCCCCGGCCGGAGCCGCTCTCCTTGCCGACGATGAGGTCGATTGCCCGATTGGGCCCGATGGTCAGGACATCCTCGTCCTTGCTGAGATTGGCGAAGGTCTTCCCGTGCTGGACGTAAGGACCGTAGCGCCCGATGCCGGCCAGGATCGGCTCGCGCGTAGTCGGATGTTTCGCGATTTCGCGCGGCAGCGAAAGCAGCTGCAGCGCCTTGTCGAGCGTCAGATCCTCCGCCACCAACCCTGGCGGCAGGGATGAGCGCTTCGGCTTTTCTCCCTCGCCGAGCTGAACATAAGCGCCGAAGCGGCCGTCGCGAAGGCTGACCTCCTGACCTGTCTCGGGATCGCTCCCAAGGGCCCTTGCGCCCGGCCGCTCGCCATCGGCAGCGTTCGTTGCTTCGGCGACACCTGAGGCGAGTGTTCGAGTATACTTGCATTCCGGGTAGTTCGAGCAGCCTATGAAGGCACCGAACTTGCCAAGCTTCAGGGACAGCTGGCCCGATCCGCAAGACGGGCAGGTGCGCGGACTTGAGCCATCGCTTTTTGCCGGGAAGATGTGCGGACCGAGAAGCTCGTTCAGGCTTTCGAGGATCTGGCCCGTGCGCAGATCCTGCGTCGCGGCAAGCGCGGCAGAGAAATCGCGCCAGAAATCCCGCAACACCTGTTTCCAGTCGACCTCGCGGTTTGAAACGAGGTCGAGCTTTTCCTCGAGATCGGCGGTGAAGTCGTATTCCACGTAGCGGGCAAAAAAGCTTTCGAGGAACGCCGTCACCAGGCGGCCCTTGTCCTCCGGGATGAGCCGCTTCTTCTCGAGGCGGACATATTCCCGTTCGCGCAGGACCGCGAGCGTCGAGGCATAGGTCGAGGGACGACCGATGCCGAGCTCCTCCATGCGCTTGACGAGCGTTGCCTCCGTGTAGCGCGGCGGCGGCTCGGTGAAATGCTGGGTTGACTCGATCCTTTCCTTCTGAAGAGGATCGCCGGCGGCCATCGTCGGCAGGCGCCCGGACTCCTCGTCGTCTTCGTCGTCGCGGCCTTCCTGATAGAGCGCAAGAAAGCCGTCGAAGCGGATGACCTGGCCGGTCGCGCGCAGGTCGAGGCGGCGGGTCCCGACGGTGGCATGAATGTCGACAACGGTACGCTCGAGCTCTGCCGATTCCATCTGGCTGGCGATGGTGCGCGTCCAGATCAAGTCATAGAGCTTCGCCTGATCGGGTTCGAGAAAACCTGCGATCCCTTTCGGCAGCCGGGAAAGATCGGTGGGACGGACGGCCTCGTGCGCTTCCTGAGCGTTTTTGGCCTTGGCGGAATATTTGCGCGGCGCGTGGGGAACGTAACGGGGGCCGAACTGCCGACCGATGACGCGGCGCGCTGCAGCAATAGCCTCGGGCGCCACATCGACGCCGTCGGTGCGCATATAGGTGATCAGACCGACGGTCTCGCCGCCGATGTCGACACCCTCATAGAGCCGCTGGGCGATCTGCATCGTGCGCGCCGGCGCAAGGCCAAGCTTGCGCGAGGCTTCCTGCTGCAAGGTCGATGTCGTGAAGGGCGGCGCCGGGTGGCGTTTGACGGGCTTGGCCTCGACCGAGGAGACGACGAAACGTGCCGTCTCCAGCGCGGCGCGGAAGGCTGCCGCCTCCTCGGCGGTGCCGACGTCGAGCCGCGTAATCTTCTTGCCGTCGGCGCCGACGAGGCGGGCCTTGAAGGTGGACTGGTCCTGGGTGCGAAGATGTGCAACGAGCGACCAGTACTCGCGCGGCACGAACCTTTCGATTTCGAGCTCGCGATCGCACACGAGCCGGAGGGCGACCGACTGCACCCGGCCGGCAGACCGCGCCCCCGGAAGCTTGCGCCACAGCACCGGCGACAGGCTGAAACCGACGAGGTAGTCGAGCGCGCGCCGGGCGAGATAGGCCTCGACAAGCGCCCGGTCGATGTCGCGCGGATGCTTCATCGCGTCGAGGACGGCGTCCTTGGTGATGGCGTTGAAGACGACCCGGTCGACCGCCTTGTCCTTGAGGACCCGCTTGCCCTTCAACACTTCGAGGACATGCCAGGAAATGGCTTCTCCCTCGCGGTCGGGATCCGTCGCAAGGATCACCCGGTCGCTGCCTTTCACGGCATTGGCGATCTCGGACAGGCGCTTGGCTTTTTTCGCATCGACCTCCCAGCGCATCGCGAAATCGGCCTCGGGGTCGACCGAGCCGTCCTTCGCCGGGAGATCGCGCACGTGCCCCACGGACGCCAGGACCTTGTAGTCCCGACCGAGATATTTGTTGATCGCGGCGACCTTTCCAGGCGATTCGACGATCACGAGCTTCATGCATTCTCCTCATGCGCCGGCGGTACTGGCCGGCGCCGCACTTGGGCCGCAGATATCGGCCCCCGGATGGCGCGGGAAAGTGGGTTACGCCTCCGAGCCTGTCAAATCCGGCCTTGCAGCGCGATGCATAGCTAGTGCCGCAGCCCCATCCCTGCAACCCGCGATGCTTTGCTGCGCGCTTTGCCGTCCGACGGGGGAGGCGTTTATGATGGCGCCAAGGCCCTAGCACGAATCACGCCGCAGCCAACGCTGCCGGCGCAAGCCACGTCCGTTTGGGGCGGCCCAAATCAATCGGTCGCCAGCACACCGTCCCGCAGATTTGAAGAGACGCATGGATCAGGTCAACATCGAGCCGCGCGCCGCGAGCGATCCGACCCGCTTCCAGGGGATTGCCAGGGCGGCGCTGGTTTTCGTTCTGGCTCTCCTGGGTCTGTGGACCGTGCGCGGGTTCCTGCCCGCGATGGTGTGGGCCGTCATACTCGCCGTCGCGGTGTGGCCGCTCTATCAGCGGGCGCTGCGTCACGCCTCGCCCGCCCGGCATGGCGTGCTTCTCCCGACCGTCTTCACGCTTGGCATCGCGCTGATTTTCGTGGCGCCCCTGCTGCTTGCCGCCATCCAGTTCGGTCGCGAAGCCAATGAGCTCTATCAATGGTACCAGACCGCTCAGGCGACGGGCCTGCCCGCACCGAGCTGGATTGCCGGTCTGTCGATCGGCGGCTGGCATGCCGCTGATTGGTGGCGGGACAACCTTGCGCATCCGCCACCGCTGTCCGAGCTCTTGAAGTGGATCGGCCGCGGCTCGCTCCTTGACGTGACCAAGCAGTTCGGCTCGCTCCTGATTCACCGCATCGTCCTCTTCGCCTTCACGCTGCTGACCCTGTTTTTCCTGTTCCGCCACGGCAATAGTCTTTCGAGAACCCTTCTCGTCGCCAGCGAGCGGACCTTTGGACCACGCGGCGAGAGCCTGGGCCGACAGATGATCGCCTCCGTGCACGGCACGGTCGACGGCCTTGTTCTGGTCGGCCTCGGCGAGGGCCTGCTGCTCGGTATCGCGTATTGGGTTGTCGGAGTGCCTCAGCCGACGGTGTTCGGTGCGCTGACCGCGGTCGCAGCGATGATTCCCTTCGGCGCGCCGATCTTTTTCTGTCTCGCCGCCCTGCTGCTCCTCGGTCAGGGCGCGATAGCCGCGGCGATCGGGCTCGTCGTCTTTGGCTTTGTGGTGGTTGCAGTTGCCGATCACGTGGTCCGGCCGGTGCTGATCGGGGGGGCGACGCGGTTGCCCTTTCTGTGGGTGCTGTTCGGCATTCTGGGCGGCGTCGAGACCTGGGGGCTGCTCGGCCTGTTTCTCGGACCCGCGGTCATGGCCGCCTTGATCCTGCTGTGGCGGGAGCTCACCGACGAAGCGGCGCCCCCTGGCTGAGCAAAGCTAAGAGCCTAAGGATCCCTGTCAATTGCCGTTGCGAACTCCGCACAGCCATGCCGGATCGAAGAAGCGGTCGGCCTCCCCGTCGTAGGGGAGGCGGGTGATGTCCCAGTGGCGGATGAAGCTTGCATAGGCCGACCAGACCGGCGGCCCACCGCCGATGTAGATCACGCGGTTGGGAAACATCGCGATGGTTTCGGCCGGCGGCATGCTCGAGCGGATCTCGAAGATCGTCCGGTCGGCGTAGGCGAACTGCGGGATCGAACGGCGTGTGCGCGGGCCGCACAGCAGGACGTGGCCCTTGGTCATTTCGAAGAACCGCTGCACATCCTCCCTGAACTCGCGGGCCCTGGTGCCCTCCCATGGAAGCTTGCCGTTCAGCCCGAGCTGACCGTGCTTGCCGATGGCACACATGGAGCGCACGTCAGCCATTCCGCCCTCCGGTTCGGTTGGGATCCGATACGGCTTGGCCTTTCAGGGAGCCGGTCCAGCAGGCACCGTCGTCACCGCCAGAATGGCTCGGCGGCAACGAATTGGGCATGCGCCTTTGCCGCGCCATCGAGAAGCGTGTCGACGTCTTTGTCCAGCTTGCCGGCGGCGAGGCCCGCCGAAAACGCCGCCTCGCCGTCGCCTACGCCGGATGCTGCTCGCGCGGCGTCGTGCGCCAAGGTCTCGGCGAGCCGCTCGCCCGCCACGATGTCGTTCAATTCCCCGAGTTGCGTCTGCAGTTCCTGGAGAGCCTCGACGAAAGCCTGATGGCGTTTGCTCAGCTTCCTGGTGTCGTAGAGTTGCGCGACAAATTCGCTTGCATATCGCAACTTCTTTGCGGCGATGCGCGTGCGATGCCTTTTGGCTGGGTCGAGGCGTTTGAGGTTGCGCCCTTTATTTTTCACCTTGCGCCGCCATGCGTCGAGGAGCTCGATGGCAAGGTCCGCGAGGAGCCTCTCGCGCAACCCCTTGTTGAAAGAATCCTCGCTTGAGATCCAGGGCCCGTGTTCCGTCCACGCTGCGAGATCGAGCATCAGTTGGCGGAAATCTTGCGAGACCATCGTCGCGACCACGCGATCATAGGCGGCCTCGCGTCGCGCCTTCGCGTAAGCGAGAAGGCTCGTGGCGCCCGGCTCTCCGCCGGAGTCTTCGTCACCCGGGGCGAGGATGTCGGCCAGGAACACATCGAGGTTGCGCGCTTCCCCAAGCTCCCGCGAGAAGGTCCGCAGCCGGTCCTTCAGATCATCGACCGCGCCGTCCGCGATCATGTCCTTGAACAGGGAAAGCGCCGAGCGCAGTCGGCGGATCGCGATTCTCGCCTGATGCAAGGCCTCCGTCTCGCGCGCATCGAGGAGAACCGGCTCGTTAAGGCGGAAGTGGCGAATGCAGGAGCGCATGATCGCCTGAAAGCCCTCGGCCGCGCTCATCTCGCGATCGAGCTGCACGGGCTCCGCCTTGGCCACCCGAGTCCGCCGGCCTTCGAGCAAGGCATAGCCTCGCTCCGACTTGCTCACCACTTCGAGCCTTAAGGGCACGGCCTCATTGCAGGATCGAGCCACCGCGAAAAGCGCCTCGACCGGACCTTTCTTCAGTTCGAGCTCGAGCGAGCACAACGGCGCGCTGTCGGGGCCGGCGCGCACTTCCCCCTCATCGAGTGCCAGCTCGATCTGGGCGCCATCGCGCGAGATGCGCCGGATGGTGCGCTCGACGATGGTCTCGAAGACCGGGCGCAGGTTCTTGCGCACCGCGCGGCGCCGGACGATCCCGCCGATGGTCGTGTTCGTAGCAGCGGCGAGATCGGGCTCCGGCCGCGCGACCTCATGCTCCCATTCCTGGCGGTCGAACAGCCCGGCGGCCGCGCCGTCGCTTGCCTTGAGCGTCTGGAGATGCCGACCTTTGACCGTCCTGATACGCAAGCTCACTCCGGCCTTTCCGAGGACGCGTTTGGGCGTATCGAAATAGACCGAACGCAGATGCTGCTTCGCTCTGCCGGAGCGGCGGCGCAGAAAAGGAAGCTCCCTAAGGCGCTCGGCGTCCGAGGCCTCAAGCTCGAGCTTCAATTCGATTTCTCGCGGCCCGCCCATGTCGTCCCACGCGAATTTCAGCACTATGCGCGCTTTTGCAGGTCATCCGCAAGACCGGCGCGGCACCGTACGTACTGTGGAAGGGCTTCCAGCCCATCGAGAAACGAGAGCGTTGCCACACCCTTGGCAGCCCCAGGGGCTTCGGGGCAGATCGCACTACTGCCGCAACGGCAACGCCCCGAATTCCGAAAAGGATCCGAAAGCGGTCGCTCAGCGTGAATTCCAAGGGGCCTGCTGCTACGCTATGAGCCCGAATGCGCGGCCGATAGCCTTGACGCGGGCTGGATCATTTGTCTGCTGCGTCGGTCCGGGATGACCGGGTCAACGGCAGGGCGGTGACCGGCACTCCTTCCCGGGAAAAGCTTCAAACTTGGGGCCGGGAGATTCAGGCGCCCAAGACTTCGACTGAAGATAGGGACGGATGAAGTCCGACGTCACCGGCCGATAGGTATTCCACAGGCCGATGAGGCCGTCCGTCACGATGCCGACGATCGCAATCGCCAGTGCGATGCCGGCGATCACCTTGACTCGCGATCGACCCTTGGAGACCCTTCGTTCCTGCGGCGGGACGCTTCGCTCGCCGGCCGCCATGGCCGAGGTGTGGCTCGCTGCCGCCGGAAGGTTACTCGATTCTTCGGCCATGACATTCCACCTGGATATCCCGGCCGCTCAACCGAGATGGCGTCGAGGGAACAGCAAAGTCGACGGGCAACGGCGGGGCCGATTTCTATGCCATGCCAGAGCAAATGCAAACCAATTGCGGCTGCGCCGGGGCCTTTGCCGGGCGCGGCGACGGCCTTGTAGACCGCATTGATGTCTCACGCGCACAAACCCGGCTTCCCCTATCGGCACCTTCTCGGGATCGAGGGCCTGTCGCGCCCCGAGATCGAGGCTCTTCTTGATCTCGCGGAGGCGCAGGTCGAGGTTTCGCGCCAGGTCGAGAAAAAGAAGGCCACGTTGCGCGGCCGCACGCAGATCAACCTCTTCTTCGAGCCCTCGACCCGCACGCAATCCTCCTTCGAGCTGGCGGGCAAGCGGCTTGGCGCCGACGTCATGAATATGGCGGTCGCAAGCTCTTCGGTGAAAAAGGGTGAGACCCTCATCGACACCGCAGCGACCCTCAATGCCATGCACCCCGACATCATCGTCATCCGCCACTTTCAGGCGGGTGCCGTCCACCTTCTCGCCCAGAAAGTCGATTGCTCGGTGGTCAACGCCGGCGACGGCGCCCACGAGCATCCGACGCAGGCCTTGCTTGATGCGCTCACCATCCGCCGCAACAAGGGCCAGATCGAGGGGCTGCTTATCGCCATCTGCGGCGACATCCTCCACTCGCGCGTGGCGCGGTCGAACATTATCCTGTTGTCGGCGCTCGGTGCACGCTTGCGCGTCGTCGGGCCCTCGACGTTGATGCCGGCGGGCGTCGAGCGCTACGGGGTCGACGTGTTCCACGACATGCGAAAAGGGCTGGGGGGTGCCGATATCGTCATGATGTTGCGGTTGCAGCGCGAACGCATGGAGGGGGCCTTCGTCCCCTCGTCCAAGGAATATTTTCACTTCTTCGGCCTTGATGCCGATAAGCTCGCCTGCGCCAAGCCCGATGCGCTGGTGATGCATCCGGGCCCGATGAACCGGGGGGTGGAGATCGATTCGATCGTGGCCGACGGGGCGCAATCGCTGATTCGCGAGCAGGTCGAGATGGGAGTGGCAGTCCGCATGGCAGTGCTGGAGGCCCTCGCCCAGCATCTGCCCAACGGGTGAGGCTTGGCCGCATCACCCCCCCTCGCCCTGGTCAACGCCCGTCTCATCGATCCGGGGGCGCGGACCGAGACCCGTGGAGGAGTCCTGATCGCCGACGGCGTGATCAGCGGCCTCGGCCCTGATATCTCCAATGCCAATATCGCCGCCGACGCCGCAGTCATCGATTGCGCCGGAGATGTTGTCGCGCCCGGCCTGATCGACATGCGGGCCTTTGTCGGCGAGCCGGGGGCGGAGCACCGCGAGACGATCGCAACGGCAACGGCCGCGGCCGCGGCCGGCGGGGTCACCACTCTCGTCGCCATGCCCGACACCAACCCGCCGGTCGATGATCCGGCCGTCGTCGATTTCCTGTTCCGCCGCGCCCGCGACACGGGAAGGGTCAGGGTTTTGCCGAGCGCCGCCCTGACCAAGGGATTGGCGGGTCGCGAGATCGCCGAGATCGGCCTCCTCAAGGAGGCAGGCGCCGTCGCCTTCACCGATGGGATGCGCTCGATCGCCAGCTCGCAGGTCATGCGCCGGGCGCTTGCCTATGCGCGCGACTTCGACGCGCTCGTGATCCACTACGCCGAGGATTCGGGGCTCGTCGCCGACGGTGTCATGAACGAGGGGGAGTTTGCGACCCGCCTCGGCCTTGCCGGCGTCCCCCGCGAAGCCGAGACCATCGCGCTCGAGCGCGACATCCGCCTGGTGGCGCTGACGCTTCGAACCGATGGCGGGTCCCGCTCCGCCGGCGCGATGCGCTACCATGCTGCCTTTGCCTCCAACCGCCTTTCGCTCGATGTGCTGGCTCGGGCGAAGGCGGCCGGCCTGCCCGTCACCTGCGGCATCTCCATCAATCACCTGTGCCTCAACGAGAACGACATCGGCGACTACCGCACGTTCCTGAAGCTGGC
>JAFAME010000203.1 GCA_019233695.1 Methylobacteriaceae bacterium | reverse complement strand
GGCAGCTTCCTGGCTCGAATCCATGGTTCATGACGGCTCTTATCGGAGTTTCAATTTTCCATGTCAACCCCTATCGGGGTCGCAATGCCATTTTCTTTTGGCGAAGCCTTCCCGCAGATGCGCCCCGGGCGCGGGTCCGAAGCGGCTGCGGTGCTATGCCGGTCGGCGGGGATCATCGTGGTCGGGTCGCTATCACAGCTGCTCGGCTTCGTTTGAATGGTTCGCAACTCGAGCACAGTGTGGTGTGCGGCGAACGGTCCTTCCCGCGGGCCTGAAGGATATGACGGAGAGCAGCGTTAGGACCGGGATGGGCATGAGTTCCTGGACCGGGCGTTTGAACCCTGATCCTGCGAACCTATTACCTGCTCGGCGCAAATCATCTCCCTGTTACCCTGCGCAGGGAAACTGGACGTAAAATCATTCCATTTCTCAGCGGTTTGACCGGGCCCAGTGAACGCAGGCGAGGGGCAAAAGTGGCGAAAACTCCCTGTTTTTCCCTGTTAAAACAGCGAGACTGGTTCGCCAGACACTGCATCCTCAGCCAACCGATCCGGTCTCAGTCAACCGTCTTCAGGCGGTGGCGATCAAAACGACGGCATCGCGATCAGCTTTCCGTCGGGCCGCTTGGTCGCATCCACTCCCGGGATCGAGGTCGCTACAAGGAAAGGCGGCCGCTCGACAGGGCTGCGAGGGCGCGACACGTGTCCCGGTCGTCGCCTGGCCTGGGCAACCTCCCGATGACATTCGAAAGGAAGATTCGATATGGCGTCGAGTACGCTGCCTTTCGGTTCGTCGCCTTGGGCTTTGCAATGTTCCCGGTCGAGACCGCTTCGGCATTGTCGGGCTGGCTGTGGCGCCATATCGCGCCGCATTTCCAGCGCCACCGGCGGGCCCTCACCCACTTGCGCATGGCGATGCCGAGAAGAGTGATCCGCGGATATGTGCGCCAGAGCACATCCGCGCAAACGCGCCAAGCCTAGTTTCGCCGCGGATCGGAGGGACACGTCCATGTTTCAGAAATCGACAAAGTCAGGGGCTCGCGCCCTGGTGTCAGCCGCCTTTGCAGCCGCGCTGCTGTTTGCCGGCCCGCACAACCTTGCCCGCAGCGCCGTGCCTGCTGGCGGCCCGTTCGCGGATCTGACCGGAACCTGGTCGGGCGAGGGTACCGTCACAACCTCCAATGGGACGAGCGAGCGCATCCGGTGCAAGGCGAAATACTCCGTCAGCCCCAGCGGCGCGGATCTTCACCAGACGCTGCGCTGCGCCAGCGACAGCTACAGGTTCGATGTGAGCGCCGATGTCGTCTACGAGGATGGCGCCGTTTCCGGCACCTGGACCGAAGCGACGCGCCAGGCCTCGGGCCACCTCACTGGCCGGCTCAACGGCAGTGCCGTGGAAGCGACGATTGCCGGCACCGGCTTCACTGCCCGCCTTGCCCTGACCACGCGCGGTGGCCAGCAGGCGGTCTCGATCCGGCCGACCGATGTCGACGTGACGGCAATCACCATCTCGCTTCGCCGGGGTTGATGGTCGGCCATCTGGAGCGGCCGGCGCGCTAGACGAGCTTGCCGGCATCGAGTTCGCTGCCGCCGTCATTGGGCGGCGGCCTGCGGCGAAAGCTCCCTCCAAGCAGGCCGCGCGGGCGGACGAGGAGGATGACCACGAGCATCACGCCGATCGCCACGATCTGGAGTGACGCGGCGCGGGCCTGCTGATCGCCTGGCAGAAGCAGGCTGGTCAGCAAGCCCGAAAGGCTCCAGAGCCCCCATACGACAATGGCGCCAGCAACCGCGCCTGCATTGCTTCCGGCGCCCCCGACTATCAACATCGTCCAGACCTGGAAGGTGAGCGCGGGAAGGTAGTTGTCCGGCGCAATGAAGCCGATGAGATGGGCCTGGAGCGCGCCTGCAAGTCCCATGAGGCTGCCACCGAGCGCAAAGGCCTGCAGACGATAGCGATTCGGGTTCTTGCCAAGCGAGGCCGCGGCGGCATCATCCTCGCGGATCGACCGCAAGACCCTTCCCCACGGACTGCGCGCCAATCGTTCCATCGCCAGGAACACGAGGCAGGCGACCCCAGCCACCAACGCGAGATTGGCGCTGTCAAACACGATCGGCGAGGGGGCAAGCGTCCCGAACGGCCGCGGGATGAAGCCGATTCCGAACGGGCCGCCGGTCAGGCTTTGAGCATTGAGGGCGACGAGTTCGATCGCGATCGCGATCCCGAAGGTGGTGATAGCGAGATAGTCCGCCCGCAGCCTGAGGGTTATCGTCCCCACGAGGCCGGCGCAGGCTCCAGACGCGACCATGGCGATGAGGCAGCCGGCCACAATCGGCAGGCCGAAGCCGCCGAAACGGCCTGCGAGCGGCGGCGTCGTCGACAGCGCCGAGACATAGGCGCCCACCGCCACGAAGCCTGCGACACCAACATTGAAAAGCCCCGTCTGCCCCCACTGGACGTTGAGCCCGAGGCACATGATGGCGTAGGTCAGCGCGGTCGTCAGGAAGAACGCGCCATAGGCGATGAGATCGAGGATCAATCGCGCGCTCCGAAGATGCCGGCGGGCCTGACCAGAAGCACGACGATCAGGATGAGGAAGGCGATCGCGGCGCGGTAGTTGGCGCCGACGAGGCCGACGCCTGCCGCCTCGGCCACTCCGACGATCAAGCCGCCGACGATCGCTCCCGGGAAACTGCCGATGCCGCCGAGGATCGCCGCCGCGAACAGCGGCAGCAACAGATCGAAACCCATGTAGGGACGTATCTGCACGGTCAGCCCGAGCATGACGCCGGCCGCGCAGGCGAGCGCGCCGCCGATCAGCCACGTGGCGCGAATGACGGCGGCAACGTCGATCCCGTTGCACTGCGCCAGTGCCGGATTCTCGCTCACGGCCCGCATGGCGCGTCCGATATGGCTGCGCGTGAGGATGAGATGCATCGCCACGACCAGGACCAAGGCAAGGCCAAGCGTCGACAATTGGTCGGGCGTGGCGCGAACACCCGGCGCCAGGGGGATGGCGATCTGGATTTCGCGGCTGAAGTAGGTCGGCCGGGACGTGAAGATGAATTCGATGAGGCTGCGCAACGCGAGGGAAGCCCCGAAGCTTGCGATCACCATGATGACGGCATTGCCGCGAACTCGCAGACGCCGGAACACGACAAGATCGAGAGCGAGCGCCAGCCCGCCCGTCAGCAGCATGGCGATCGCCCCGGCAGCGATGATGCCCCAGCCGAACGAGAACGGGCCCAGCGGATCGAGGCTCGGGGCCGCCGCCCCGCCGATGACCGCCGCGAGCATCAGCGTCAGATAGGCGCCCCAGGTGATGAATTCGCCGTGGGTGAAATTGGCAAAGCGCAGGATCGAATAGGTCAGCGTCAGGCCGATGGCGCCAAGCCCGATCAGGGCACCCATGAGGATGCCGTCGGCAAGGAATTGCAGGCTCACCCGGCTGCCCTGTCCCGCTGCACGGTCGCACCCGCGCCGAAAAACAGGTGGGCGAGTGCAGGATCGTCGCGCAGCGGCACTGCCGGCCCCTCGTGCACCACCCTTCCATCGACCAGGACGTAGGCGCGATCGCCGAGCGTGAGCGCGGCACGCGCATTTTGCTCGACGAGAAGGATCGCCACTCCCGAGAGGCGGATCTCGAAGAGCTTGGCGAAGACCTCGCCGACGAGTTTCGGCGAAAGACCGGCCGACGCCTCATCGAGGACGAGGACCTTCGGCGCGATCATCATGGCGCGCGCGATGGCCAGCATCTGGCGCTGTCCGCCGGAGAGGCGGCCAGCCAAGAGGCGCCGCTGTCGCGCGAGGTCGGGAAAGAAGTCATAGACGGCGTCGACGTGGTCGCGTCGGCTCGGCTTGGCGAGGACGGCCGCCGAAAGCTTCAGATTGTCCTCGATCGTCATGCGAACGAAGACATTGTCGGTCTGCGGAACGAAGGCGAGGCCGCGATGCGCCATCCGGTGGGCAGGGAGCGAGGTAATGTCCTCGCCCGCCAAGCTGACCCGCCCCCGCGTCGTCTTCACAAGCCCTGCCATCGCCTTGATCAGGGTCGACTTGCCGGCGCCGTTAGGCCCAAGAACGACAACCACCTCGCCCTCGGCCACCGAAATGCTGACGCCGCGAACGATCGGCAGGTCCGGCTCGTAGCCGGCGACCAGACGCTCGGTCGTCAAAATCGGCGTGCCGCTCGATATGTCGTTCACCTGGGGGCGCCACCGAGATAGGCCTCGATGACGCGCGGATCGGCGGCAATTTCCCTCGGCTTGCCCTCGCAGAGGATCCGGCCGGAGACCATCACCAGTACTCGCGCGCAAAGCCTCGCGATCACCTCCATGTTGTGTTCGACGATCAGGAAGGTAACACCGCGCGCATTGATCTCGGCGATGCGCGTCAGGATCGTTTCGAGCAGCCCGGGATTGACGCCTGCCGCCGGCTCGTCGAGCAGGACGATCTCCGGATCTGCCATCAGCACGCGGGCGAATTCGAGGAGCTTGCGCTGACCGCCGGAGAGCGTGCGAGCGGGCTCGCCGGCGAGCCGTCCGAGCTTGACGAAATCGATGAGCGAGCGGGCCTTCTCGACATTGGCGCGTTCCAGCCGGCCGACGCGCCCGGGCACGATCCAGTTCGGCAGCATTCGCTCGCCAACCTGGTCGCGGGCGGCGACCAGGACGTTTTCCATGACCGTCATCTCCGCGAAAGGGCGCGGGATCTGGAAGGTCCGGCCCAACCCACAGCTCATCCTGGCATACGGCGGCGAGGTTTCGACGTAGCGGCTCTTGAGGCGGATGCGTCCGCTCGTCGGGCGCAGGCTGCCGGCCAAAAGGTTGAACATGGTTGTCTTGCCGGCTCCGTTGGGGCCGATCAATCCGGCGATCTCCCGACCCGCAACCTTGAAGGACACATCGTCGACGGCCGTCACGCCGCCGAAATGCTTGGAGACTGCTTGCGCTTCGAGCATCTGCCCCCGGTGGCCCGCGCCGGTCCGGCCTCGCCTCTTTCCGCCGTTTGATTTGAGCCCGGACTCGCTATGATCGACGATAGTTGTCCCGAAGGGGGCCGGCAAGCAGCGCCGGCAGGCCGCGGGGCTCGGACGGATGCCCATGACAGAGTCCGACGACAGTTTCGAACTGCACGATCTGCGGGTCGAGGTCGTGGCGCCAGCCGGCGCGACGATCTATTGCGGCGCCAAGCCGGGCGACTACTTCGAGCTCAGGGGCGAGATGCTGCATCTGCCGGCCGGCCAGGGTTTTTCGATCTATTCGCTCGCCGCCGTCCTGCCGTTGCTGGCAGCAAAGCAGCGCCCGTCCGACCCCAACGACTGGATGTCGAGCGACGCCGAGGTCGCCTGCCCCGATCCGAACTGCCCGACGCGCTTGCGGATCATCCGGCTCGCCAAGCGCCGCTTTTCCCATCGGGAAACGACGGCAGTGGCGCTGCCGCCAGGGCCTTCGACTTGAGTGCCGCGGGTTTCCTCGTCAGGCCGGGATATGAGATCTCCCGTGTCATTCGCGGCGGCTGGCAGCTTGCCGGCGGCCACGGCAACATCGACCGGATGCAGGCGGCCGAGGACCTCCTCGCCTGCTTCGATGCCGGCATCTTCGCCTTCGATTGCGCCGATATCTACACCGGTGTCGAGGAGATCTATGGCGCCTTCCGCCGCGAACTGGCCAGACGCCGTGGGCGCGAGGCTCTCGCACGGCTCAAGCTCCAGACGAAGTTCGTGCCCGATCTCGATCTGCTGCCGAAAATCACGAAATCCGACGTCAGCGCCGTCATCGACCAATCGCTGCGGCGGTTGGGCACGGAGCGGCTCGATCTCGTGCAGTTTCACTGGTGGGACTACCGGATTCCTGGATGCGTCGAGACCGCGCTCTGGCTCGACGAGCTCCGTCGGGACGGCAAGATCGAGCTTGTCGGCGGCACCAATTTCAACGCCGCGTCTGTCGAAGCCCTGGTCGCCGCCGGAGTGCCGCTCGCAACCATGCAGGTCCAGTATTCGCTCATCGATCTCCGCCCGCAGAAGCAGCTCGTCGCGACCTGCCGCAGACACGCCATTCACCTTCTCTGCTATGGCGCGGCGGCAGGGGGGTTCTTCAGCGAGAGGTGGCTCGGCGCGCCGGAACCGGGTGAGCCGTTCGAGAACCGGTCCTTACGAAAATACAAGCTCGTCATCGACGACTTCGGCGGCTGGAGCCTGTTCCAGGAGCTTCTCGTGGCGCTGCGGCGGGTCGGAGAAAGGCGTGATGCCGACATTGCGACTGTGGCGAGCCGCCTCGTTCTCGACCGCCCGATGGTGGCGGCCGTCATCATCGGCGGCCGCAACTGCGATCATCTCGCTTCGAACCGGCGCATTCCGGACGTTCAGCTGACCGAGCAGGATCGCACCGAAATCGACGCCGTTCTCGCCCGTGCCCGCCCCCTCGAGGGCGATGTCTTCGACCTCGAACGCGATCGGACCGGGCGCCACGGCTCGATCATGAAATACAACCTGAACGCCACTGCGGCATGAGCTCGCGAGCGATCGAGGATCTCGCAAAGGCCGAGATCACCGCCTTGCACGACTTTTTCGTCGCCTGGTTTGGGCGAGTTCCGGCGCCCGACTTTGCCTGCTGTGAGAACGCCCTCGCAGATGACTTTCGCATGATTGCTCCGGACGGGAGCGTTTGCAGCCGTGCCGAGGTCATGGACGGGCTGCGGCGTGCCCGGCTGTCGCGACCGCCGGATTTCTCGATCCAGATCGGCGACGTGCACGCGCTCTGGCAAACCGCGGACGCCATTCTCGTCGAATACACGGAACGACAAAAGTTTGGATCGGAATTCTCGATCCGGCGCTCGACTGCGCTCCTTACCCGTTCGCCAGACGCGCCGGGCGGGGTCCAGTGGCGCCACCTGCAGGAAACCTGGATGCGGCCCGAACGAAAAGATGATTTGATCCAAGCCGAACGAGGGAGGGAAGCATGAAGAAGATGGCGTTTGCAGGCGTTCTTGTCGCCGCATCAGCATTCGCGACCACGGCGTGGGCGGCCGACTGCACCGTGACGATCGGGGTGGTGATGGAGCTCACAGGCCCTGCGGGCGAGTACGGACAGGCGGGGTCGAAATCGGTCGAAATGGCGTTTCGCGACATCAACGATGCGGGGGGCATCAACGGCTGCAAGCTCGCCACCGACACGCGCGATTCGCAGAGCCAGGGCAACGTCGCCGTCGATGCGGCGACCCAGCTCGTTCAGATCAGGCATGTGCCCGTCATCATCGGCGGCATCATCTCGTCGGTCTCGATTCCGATCCTGACCTCGGTGACGGCGCCGGCCAAGGTGGTGCAGGTGTCGCCGGCCTCCTCATCGCCGACGCTCACCGCGCTCGGCCGTGAAGGCAAGACCAACGGCATCTTCTTCCGCACCATAACCTCCGATGCCCTGCAAGGGACTGCGGCGGCGAAATACGCGATGGATCAGGGCCTGAAGAAGCTTGCGGTGATCCACGTCAACAACGATTTCGGCGTCAACATGGTGGCCGAATTCACCAAGGCCTACAAAGCGCTTGGTGGCACGATCGTGTCGGTGACTCCCTACAACGAGAAGCAGTCGAGCTACCAGGCGGAGGTCACCGCTGCCATGGCGGGGTCACCCGACGGACTCTATCTCGTGAGCTATCCGGTCGATGGCGCCACCATCGCCCGCGCCTGGATCAGCCAGGGAGGGCCGCAAAAATTCCTCCTCAACGACGGCATGAACAGCGCTGATTTCATCAAGAACGTCGGGGCGAAATATCTCAACGATGCCTACGGCACCTCCTCGGGCACCACGCCGACGCCCTCGACCGAATACTTCAACGCCAATTACAAGGCCTTCTCGGGGCTCGACTCGGGCACGCCCGCCGCGGTCCAGGCCTATGATGCCGGCGCCATCGTCGGCCTGGCCGTGGCGCAGGCCGGCAAGCCGGAGTCAGCCGCGATCAAGGATGCCATTCGCAAGGTGGTCGACGCCAACGGCACCGTCATTCACGCCGGCAAGGATGAGTTCGCCAAGGCGCTGGCGCTGATCAAGGACGGCAAGCCGATCAAATACGAAGGCGTGATCGGTCCCGTGCAGTTCGACGAATATGGCGACATCACCGGCCCCTTCCGCCTGTGGCGGATCAAGGACGGCGAAATCGTCACGGTCGGAGAAATGTCGACGGCCGACGTCGACGCCATCAAGAAGAAGATCGGGCAATAGCCGGACCTTCGGCGGCGCGGCGGCAGGCTTTGCCGCGGCGGGTCCGAGCCCGGGCGCCCGCCCGGCGCGATCGAAGCAAGGGAACAGCGTCTTTGAAGCCGCATCGATACGAGCTCGCCCCGGGTCTCGAGATCAGCCGCATCGTGACCGGGCTCTGGCAGGTCGCCGACATGGAAAGGGACGGCCTCAGTCTCGACCTCGATGCGGCGGCTGCCGCGATGGCCGACTATGCCGATCAGGGGTTCGACACGTTCGACATGGCCGACCACTACGGCAGCGCCGAGCTGATCGCCGGGCGTTTTCTGGCACACCGGGCCGCCGCCCGGGGGAGCAAGGCAATTGTCTTCACCAAATGGTGCCCTGCGCCAGGCGAAATGTCGGCTGAGACCGTCCGGGCGGGGGTGGAGCGCAGCCTTGGTCGGCTCGCGGTTTCGAAGATTGATCTCATGCAATTGCATTGGTGGACCTTCGAGCATCCCGGCTACCTCGATGCGATGCGGGAGCTTGCCAGGCTGCAACAGGACGGCCTCATCGGCGAACTTGGCGTCACCAACTTCGACACCAACCACCTGCGCGTACTCATCAAACACGGGATCAGGATCGTCTCCAACCAGGTGAGCTTCTCCCTGCTCGACCGCCGGGCTGCCGAGGCGATGAGCGCGTTCTGTCTCGAGCACGGCATCAGGCTCCTCGCCTATGGCACGCTCGCGGGCGGTTTCCTGGCGGACCAATGGGTCGGCGCGGCCGAACCCCCTGCCCCGCTCATCCACGACTGGAGCAAGATGAAATACAAGCGCTTCGTCGATGCGATCGGCGGATGGTCGGTGCTCCAGGCCATTCTCGCGGCGCTGGCGCAGGTCGCGCAAAAGCACGCGGTGTCGGTCTCGAACGTCGCCGCGCGCTGGGTGCTGGACCAGCCGGCCGTCGCAGCCATCATCGTGGGAGCCAGACTTGGGGAACGCGAGCACCGCGCCGACAACCTGCGCATTTCCGGTCTGGTGCTCGACGACAGAGATCGCGCGCGGATCGATGCGGCGCTGGCGAAATCGGTCCGGCTGCCCGGCGACTGCGGCGACGAATATCGCCGCCCGCCCTATCTCACGGCGTCGGGCGATCTCAGCCACCATCTCGAAGCCGTTCCGAAGGTCTTCAGGGCGGCGGCATATGGAACGCGTTGCGATCGCAGCCGGATCGACTCGGGCAGCATGTGGGAGCCGATCTGCGGCTATAGCCGCGCAGTTCGTGTCGGCAATCGCATCCTGGTGAGCGGCACGACGGCGACGCATGGGTCCGGCGCAATCGTCTGCAAGGGGGATGTGGCGGGACAGACCGTCTATATCCTCGACAAGATCGCAGCGAGCATCGCCTCGCTTGGAGGTTCGCTCGGCGACGTCGTGCGCACGCGGATCTATCTGCGAGATGCCCGCCAATGGGAGGCTGCCGCGCGGGTGCACGGCGCCTATTTCGGGGCGATACGGCCTGCGAACACCCTGGTCGAGGTCTCGGCGCTCATCGGCGAATATGATGTGGAGATCGAGGCCGAGGCGGTGGTCGCGTGAACACCCCACCGGTCCTGCCCGCCCTTGTGTCGGGCATCACGCGGTCGAGCTGCTGCGGTGCGGCCTATTGGGGCTTCCATCATCGCCAAGAGACCGAAGCACACGGTCGTTCGAGGCCGCGCCGGGCCATCGCCGGTTCTGCCCCGCTGAGTGGTGTAAAGGTTCGCAAAAAAGAAAGGCGACAGGATCGCTGTCGCCTTTCCGTCCGGAAGATCCGGACGAGGTCAGT
>JAFAME010000500.1 GCA_019233695.1 Methylobacteriaceae bacterium | reverse complement strand
TTTTGGGCCGGATGCGAGGTTCAAGCCGGCGCGGCTCTTCAAGATGGCCCGCTCCAAGGCCTATCTTTTCGGGGGCGTCGAGATCCGCTGGCGCTGCGCGCCCGCTTTGATCGGCACGGATACGAAGGTTCCGGCGGAAGCCGTGTTCCGATTTCCGGGCGGCCTCAAGGACTATCTCGCCCAGGAGATTGACGGCCGCGAGCTCGTCGCCGACCAGATTTTCACCGGCAAGATCGACAAGCCCGGCGGCCATGGCTCGCTCGAATGGGCGATCGCCTGGCTCGCAGGCGACGACGGCTTCGTGCATTCGTATTGCAATGTCATCCCGACGGCCGACGGCGGCACGCACGAAGCGGGGCTGCGCGCGGCGCT
This sequence comes from Methylobacteriaceae bacterium, assembly GCA_019233695.1. Classification (GTDB taxonomy): domain Bacteria; phylum Pseudomonadota; class Alphaproteobacteria; order Rhizobiales; family Beijerinckiaceae; genus JAFAME01. Next base: position 6,042 of record JAFAME010000500.1, on the reverse strand, counting down.
CTTGCGTGCGCTGAGGGATCATGCCGAGCGGGTCGGCCAGTCGAAGCGTGCCGCTCAGATCACCAGCGACGATGTGATGGGAACCTGCGCCGCGATGATCTCGGTGTTCCTGCGCGACCCAGAGTTTCAAGGCCAGAACAAGAGCCGGCTGATGACGCTCGAAGCCTCGCGGATCGTCGAGACGGCGGTGCGCGATGCCTTCGACCATTGGCTTGCGGCGGCGCCGAGCCAGGCGACGAGGCTCCTGGATTGGACGGTCGAGCGCGCCGAAGACAGGCTGCGCCGCCGGGCCGAACGGGACGTGGCGCGCAAGACCGCCGTGCGCAAGCTGCGGCTTCCCGGCAAGCTCGCCGATTGCTCGAACAACGCAGCGCAAGGCTCTGAACTCTTTATTGTTGAGGGTGATTCTGCCGGCGGCTCCGCCAAACAGGCGCGCGATCGCGCAAGCCAGGCCGTGCTGCCGCTGCGCGGCAAGATCCTCAACGTCGCCAACGCCACCCGCGACAAGCTCTCGGCCAATCAGCAGCTCGGCGACCTCGTTCAGGCTGTCGGGTGCGGAACCGGCGCGCACTACAAGGACGCCGATCTGCGTTACGAAAAAATCATCATCATGACGGACGCCGACGTCGACGGCGCCCACATCGCCTCGCTGCTCATCACCTTCTTCTACCGCGAGATGCCGAAGCTGATCGAGGCCGGCCACCTGCACCTTGCCGTGCCGCCGCTCTACAAGCTCACCCAAGGTGCGAAATCGGCCTACGCGCGCGACGAAGCGCATAAGGAGGAATTGTTGCGCACCGCCTTCAATGGAAAGGGCAAGGTGGAGGTCAACCGGTTCAAGGGACTGGGAGAAATGTCTGCGAGCCAGCTCAAGGAGACGACGATGGATCCGGCAAAGCGCGCGCTGCTGCGGGTCGTCGTCGTGCCCGAGCAGCGCGAACCGACCTCGGATGCGGTGGAGCGCCTCATGGGCAACAAGCCGGAGGCTCGGTTCGCCTTCATTCAGGAGCGCGCGGCCTTCGCAGCCGAACTCGTCGACATCTGAGACGCCGTACCTCCATCCGCCAAGCATAAACCCGACGTTTACCCAAACAGCTCAAATTGGAGTCATCGGGCTTGAGGGGAGATTCGGTTGCAGCTGTTCGTGAGTTTCTGGCGCGGCGAGCGCGGCTCGGCGCTTCGCGCCTTTGCCAATGCGGCTGCGCTGACCGCGGTGGCCGCCGTCGGGCTTGCCTCTCTCCTCGACCGGGCTACCCGGGACGGCGGCAAGGCGATCGTGGCGCTCTGGCAGCCGAAGGGCGAAACGCTCATTCGTCCAAGCGGCCTTGGGGGTGCGGCTTCAGCTGCCACGCAGCTCGGCAACCTCGATACGATGCCGACCGGCTCGATCGGCCGCTCGATCATTCTCGATCCCTGCACGGGCAAGCAGGAATAACCGCGCGGCGATTCGGCAAATTGCCCGTCGCAATTCTGTCGCATCAAGCCTTGTCAACCAAACCAATGAGACAAATCACCACGCAACGGTACTTGCCGACGCAATTTCATTGACTTCTCGCCAGAAATTCTTATCTACGGACGAGACGTTCAAGGGCTCACGCGTGCCCGACGTCAGTTCCGTTTCCGCTTCGGGAAACGCGGTCTTTCAACAACGATACGCGAGCGAAGCGACGGGGCCGGGGCCGGCCGCCGCCTTCAGGCACACCAGAAGATGAAGTTTGCAGATCTCGGACTAAGCGAGAAGGTTCTCAACGCCGTCGAATCGGCGGGCTACACCCAACCCACCCCCATTCAGGCGCAGGCCATACCGCACGCGCTCGCCGGGCGTGACATCCTCGGAATTGCCCAGACGGGCACAGGCAAGACGGCGGCCTTCACGCTGCCGATGCTGTCGCGATTGGAACAGGGCCGCGCCAGGGCGCGCATGCCGCGCACCCTGATCCTGGAGCCGACGCGCGAGCTTGCTGCGCAGGTCGAGGAAGCCTTCGCCAAATACGGCGTCAACCACAAGCTGAACCTCGCCCTTCTGATCGGCGGCGTTTCCTTCGGCGACCAGGAATCCAGGATCATGCGCGGCGCCGATGTCCTGATCGCTACGCCGGGCCGGCTCCTGGATTTCTCGGAACGCGGCAAGCTCCTGCTCACCGGCATCGAAATCCTCGTCATCGATGAGGCCGACCGTATGCTCGACATGGGCTTCATCCCCGATATCGAGCGCATCTGCAAGCTCGTGCCCTTCACGCGCCAGACCCTTTTCTTTTCGGCCACGATGCCGCCGGAAATCACGCGACTGACCGAAAGCTTCCTCCACAATCCGGTCCGCATCGAAGTGTCGAAGCCGGCCACCACCGCCACAACGATCACGCAGGGGCTCGTGGCAAGCGGGGAGGGGGCAGCCAAGCGCGAAACCCTGCGCCGGCTCATCCGCAACGTCGGCGACTTCAAGAACGCTCTCATCTTTTGCAACCGCAAGCGCGACGTCGCGGTGTTGCACAAGTCACTCGTCAAGCACGGGTTTGCCGCCGGTGCCCTGCACGGCGATATGGACCAGCGGGCGCGCATGGCGGCGCTTGACGCCTTCAAGAACGGCGACGTCAAGCTCCTCGTCTGCTCCGACGTGGCCGCCCGCGGTCTCGACATCCCGGATGTGAGCCACATCTTCAATTTCGACGTGCCGACCCACCCCGAGGACTACGTCCATCGCATCGGCCGGACCGGCCGCGCCGGCAAATCCGGCACCGCGCTCTCGATCGTCACCAGGGCCGAACAGAAGTACGTCGACCAGATCGAGCGGTTGATCCAACGAAAGATCGATTGGATCGAGCCGCCCGTGGGCCTCGATGCCGGGGAAGAGGCTTCGCCAATGCGTCATGAGCCGCGGCGTGGCCGCACGGGCGGGCGCCACGTGAACGGAAAGCCCAGGAGCCGGCGTTCCGAGCCGCGTCGCGAGGTGCGGGAGGCCGCCGAGGGCAGGGAGATTGCAGCTCGGCCGGCGCCGGCGCCTCACAATGGGCGCAGCGCCCGCCCGCCCATGGCGCATGCGGAGCCCATTGCCCAGGATACGCACGGACGCGATCGGCGGCCGCGCCGTCGCGGCTCCGAGATGGAGGATGTGCCTGTCGTCGGTCTCGGCGACCGTGTGCCGTCCTTCCTGCTCCGGCCGGTTCTTCTGAAATCATCGCCGTAGCTGAGCGCTCGCGACGGCTGATCGCATAGCGCGCTTTTCAGCCGCCTCTGATCCTGGCAAGAAGCTTGCAGCTGTTGCCGAGGCCGCGGGCTCACGACCGAGACCCTGGGGCGAACGGCGTCAATTGTTCGGCAGGATGCAACTCGGTTCGACAGAAGATCGCGGCCTCGAGCCGGCCCTTGCCGCATGATCGTGTCCGCGCCGGTGTTGCGGGCCTTCCCTCGCCCTGGCGTCCCGAGCTTGCCTGAGGACCATGAGGAGAAGCGCGATGACGCCGAGCGCAGCGCAACGCAGAACCGCGGCCTCGGGCGCGATGGAAGCGAAGTCGAGCGCAACTTCGCTCGACAAAGACGGACCGCTTCTCGATGATATTCGCCTGCTCGGCCAGATTCTCGGCGAGACGATCCGTGACCAGGAGGGCGAACCGACCTTCGAGCTGATCGAGGCGATCCGGCGGCTCAGCGTTGCCGTCCAGCGCCATGCCGACGTCGAAGCCGGCCGCAATCTCGACACACTGCTGAGCCGGCTCACGCCGAGCGAGACGGTCTCGGTGATCCGCGCCTTCAGCTACTTCTCGCACCTCGCCAATATCGCCGAAGACCGCCATCATATTCGCCGCCGCGCGGTCCACGAGGCCGAGGACCAGCATCAGGACGGCAGTCTCGCCAAGAGCTTCGAACGCCTGCATGCGGCCGGCATCGACAACGACCGGATCGTGCGGGCGCTGGCGCGCGGCTGGGTCTCGCCGGTTCTGACGGCGCATCCGACCGAGGTGCAGCGCAAGAGCACACTCGATGCGCAGCGGGCGATTGCCGATCTCCTGGCCGAGCGCGACGGGCTGCGCACGGGCGCACAGCGGGCCAGGAACGAGGCGCTCATGCGCGCCCGTATCACCCAGCTGTGGCAAACGCGCATCCTGCGCTCGGCAAGGCTCACTGTTCTCGACGAAGTCGAGAACGTGCTGAGCTACTACCGCTCGACGTTCCTGCCCGAAATCCCGCAGCTCTATGCCGAGCTCGAAGCCCACCTCGGAGGGCGGGTTGCGCCGTTCTTCCGCATGGGCAACTGGATCGGCGGCGATCGCGACGGCAATCCGAACGTGACGGCCGCGACCCTGGCGGCGGCGCTCAAGCGGCAGGCCGAGACCGTACTGCGCCACTACCTGACGCAAGTCCACGAACTCGGTGCGGAGCTCTCCGTCTCACGCGTCCTCGTCGAGTGCACACCCGATCTCGATGCGCTTGCCACACGGGCGGGCGATCTCAGCGCCCGCCGTGACGACGAGCCGTATCGACGGGCGCTGGTTGGCGTCTACGCCCGGCTTGCCGGAACCCTTCAGCGCCTCACCGGCACGGAGGCCCTGCGCCACGCCATTGCGCCGGGCGCCCCCTACGGTGCCGCGGAAGACCTCCTGACCGATCTCAAAGCGATCGAAGATTCGCTTCTGCGCCACCATGGTGCACCGCTGGTGCATCCGCGTCTCGCGCCGCTCATCCGCGCGGTCGAAGTCTTCGGCTTTCACCTTGCCACGACTGATCTCAGGCAGAGCTCGGACAGGCACGAGGCCGTCGTCGCCGAGCTGCTCGCGGTCGCGCGCATCGAACCGCGCTATCAGGACATGGCCGAGGGGGACAAGCAGGCGCTGCTCCTGCGCCTGCTGCAGGACCCGCGGCCGCTGCGTGTTCGCAACGCCAGCTACTCCGAGGTCGTCGCGAGCGAACTTGCCTGCTTCGAGACCGCCCGCCGTATACGGGATGACTTCGGCCGCCAGGCGATCCGCCACTACATCGTCAGCCACACCGAGTCGGTAAGCGATCTCCTCGAAGTGCTTCTGCTGCAAAAGGAATGCGGCCTGATGATAGGGTCGCTCGCGCCGGAGGAACTGTCCCGGGCAAGCGTCGGCCTCATCGTTGCGCCGCTGTTCGAGACAATCGAGGATTTGCGCGCTGCCGAGGCGATCGTGCGGGCATTCTACGACTGCCCCGGGGTCGAGACGCTCATGCGCAATTCGGGTGCCGAGCAGGACGTGATGCTGGGCTATTCCGACAGCAACAAGGACGGCGGCTACCTCACCAGCAACTGGGAACTCTATCGCGCGTCAACGGCGCTGGTGCGCCTCTTCGACGGCAAGCCTGGCCTGACGCTGCGTCTCTTCCACGGCCGCGGCGGCACGGTGGGGCGCGGCGGCGGTCCGAGCTACCAGGCGATCCTCGCGCAGCCGCCAGGCACGGTGAAGGCTCAGATCCGCCTGACCGAGCAGGGCGAAGTCATCAATGCCAAATATGCCAATCCGGAGATCGGTCGCCGCAATCTCGAAATCCTGATGGCGGCAACGCTCGAGGCGACGCTGCTGGCCTCGACCTTCAAGCCGCCTCAGGACTATCTCGCCGCCGCGGCGGACCTTTCGGAACGCAGCATGCGCACCTATCGCAAGCTCGTCTACGAAACACCTGGATTCACTGACTACTTCTTTTCCGCGACACCGATTGCCGAGATCGCCGAGCTCAACATCGGCTCGCGTCCCGCCTCGCGCCGCGCGACGCGGCGGATCGAGGATCTGCGAGCCATCCCCTGGAGTTTTTCATGGGGCCAGAGCCGGGTGGCGCTGCCCGGCTGGTACGGCTTCGGCACTGCCGTTCAGTCCTATATCGACGAGGCGCGGCCGGAACGAACCGAGTTGTTGCGTCGGATGCACCGCGACTGGCCGTTCTTCCGCGCGCTCCTGTCCAACATGGACATGGTGCTGGCCAAGGCAGATCTCGCCGTCGCCCGCCGCTATGCCGAGCTCGTGCCGGACCGTTCGCTTGCGGACGCGATCTTCGGCGCCATCGAAGCCGAATGGGACCGTGTGGCGGCGG
>JAFAME010000282.1 GCA_019233695.1 Methylobacteriaceae bacterium | reverse complement strand
GCCGAGCCTCGATCTCGCTCGCCCGCACGATCTGGCGGACCTTGGCGAGGAGCGAGCGTTCCTCGCGCGGCTCGATGAGGCGGGCGACCTGCATGGTCAGGGTCGAGCCGCCGGAAACCACGCGGCCGTTCGTCACCAGCTGCGACGCCGCGCGCACCAGCGCGCCGTAGTCGACACCGTGATGACGGCGGAAGTTCTTATCCTCATAGGCCATGAGGAGCTTCAGGAACCGCGGGTCGACATCCTTCTCTGCGACCGGCAGGCGCCAGCGCCCGTCCGGCGTCGTGAAGGCCCTGAGCAGGCGCCCATCTCGGTCAACGACAATGGTCGAGCCGTCCCTCGACACATCGAGATCGAGCGGCGGCAGCGAGGCGAGATAGGTCTGCCAGACGGCCGGGATGGCGAGGCCGAGCACGGCAATGACGATCGCCGCGATCAGATACCCGCGCCCCCTTCTCCCGCTCGCGGGAGAAGGTGCCCTGCGCAGCAGGGCGGATGAGGGCGCAGCCGACTCAGTCACCTCTTCGGCTTCCTTGAGTCGAAGGCATTCGTCGCCGACAGAACGATTGGTCGGGCATCTGTCGGCCTTTCAGGTTGAGACGCACACCACCAAAGGGCGGGAGTGGCGCGGCCCTCATCCGCCCTGCTCCGCAGGGCACCTTCTCCCGCAAGCGGGAGAAGGATGTGCACGTCACTGCTTTGCCGGCGTCACCTCGACCGTACCGAAGGCGGTGCGGCCATAGCGATCGGGCCGGTACATGTCCTCGACCGTTGCCGGCGGCAGCACGTATTTCCCCGGCGCCACCGCACGCACGACGTAGGCGACGCTGAAGAAGGCCGATTGGCCGCTGTCACGATCAAACGCCGCGACGAAGCGGTCGTCGCGATACTCGGTATGCGAGGGATCGATGTCCTTCTTCAGCCAGGACAGCCCTTCGATCGAGCCGCCGTCGACGAGTTCCGGGTTGTCGATCTCAAGACCCGCCGGCAGCAGGTCGACGAGGAGGAGCTTGGCGTAGAGCGCCTCCGGCTCGGTCACCTTCAGAACGACGACGAGACGATCGTTCTGCTTGATCGAGGTCGGCTCGATCTTGGTGCCGTCGAGCTTGTAGAAGGAGCGCTCGATCTGATAGCCGTGCGATGCTGCAGGCTCCTCGACCGTCGGGTGGCCCGAGGTGGTGATGACGAGGCGCGCCTCGGCCGGCGAGTTGTTGGCAATCGTCACCGGCTTGCCGTCGAGGCTGAAGCCGCGCCAGGTGCGGAAGTAGGCGCCCGTTCGGGTCGTTCCGTCGATGCTCAGTGAGAGGGTGTCCGTCTCCTTGGCAAGGGCCTGCGCGGCGAGCACCATCCAGGCCTTCTCCTGCGTGCTGGTGTAGCCGGTGTTCGCGGCAGCGTCCTCGACGACATTGCTCACCTTCAGGATCGATTCGCGGCCGATGCCGGACTCGGCAAGAAGCGCCAGGGTCGCCGCGCCGTCGCGCAGGCGCGAACCGTAGTCAGGGCGCGAGATCTTGTCGTCCTTGGCCGCCTCCAGATCGCTGACGGCCGCATTGAACACGTTCTGCGCCCGGCCGCGATCGCCGAGGAGAGCCAGCGCCGCGGCGATCTGGGCTCGCGCCAGCGGCGTCTTGAAGGCATCGAGCTTGGTGTCGGCGAGATAGCGCAGATCGGCCATCACGGGCCGCCCATTGCGGGCCAGCACATAGGCGGCATAGGCGATCGGCTCGCCCTTGCCGGCCTCGATGTCGGTTGCGTTGACCACCAGGTTGCGCAGGTGATCGACCGCCTGATCGAAGCCTTTCTGCGGCACGGTGAAGCCGCGCTCGCGCGCCCGCGTCAGGAAGTCCGTGACGAAGGCGTCGAGCCACAGATCATCATCGGTGTTGTTGGCCGACCACAGGCCGAAGGAGCCGTTGGAATCCTGGCGGGCCATTTCGCGATCGATGGCGTCCCTGATGCGATCATCGATCGCGCCGTCGAAGGCAAGCTGTTCCACCGTGGCGAGCTTGTTGACGTAGAGAAGCGGCATCGCCCGGCTGACGGTCTGCTCCGAGCAGCCGTAAGGGTAGCGATCGAGCGCCTGCAGGAGTGCAGGCACGTCGATCGCCCCGATTGCCGAGACCGCAACCGAGACGGCGCCGGTTCCCGGCACGAAATCGGCGATAAGGTCGTCCGAGATCGTGACGCTCGTGCCGGGCTGCAGGGAACGCACCGTGCGTCGATAGAGCTCGGGCGTGCCGGGCTCGACCTTCAACGCAAAGCTCTGCGTGGCATCGACGCCCGGACCGGTCAGGCGCAGATCGATGACTGCGGTGCCGATCCCGGCCGCCGTGACGGGGATCGTCAGCGACGTGCGGCCGCTGCCCTCGAGCTTGACGGTCTTGCGCGTCGCATCGGCGGCGACGACCACCGGACCGTGGACGTCGAGATCGACCGTGTAGTCGCCAGCCTGCCCCTCGACGTTGTCGATCTCGACAAAGAAGCGGGACTGGTCGCCAAGCGACATGAATCGGGGCAGCGTTCCCGCAACGACCACGGGATCGCGCACGATCACGTCGGCGGTGGCGCTGCCGACGCGCGTCTTCGACCAGGCGACGGTCATCACCCGGATCGTGCCGTTGAAGGCCGGCAGATCGAAGCTGACCTCCGCGGTGCCGTCCGGACCGACCCGCACCACGCCCGAATAGCGGGCCAGCGGCTCCTGCGTCGGGACCTCGCCTTCGAGGCCCTTGCCGGCCGCGTCACTGCCCGAGCGGATGGCGCCGCGCGTGCCCTGCATGCCGTCGATCAGAAGGCCGTAGAGATCGCGAATGTCCGTGGCGAGCTGCCGCTGGCCGAAGAACACGTCAAACGGGTCGGGAGCCTCATAGTGCGTGAGATTGAGAATGCCGACGTCGACGGCGGCAACCGTGACGTTTGCCTCTTCGCCGGGGCTCAGTCCGGCAAGCTTGATCGGCAGCTTGATCGGCCCGCGCGGGCGCACTTTGTCAGGTGCGTCGATCGACACTTCGAGCTTGCGCGAGGCATCATCGATCGAGAACCAGGCGAGCCCCAGCGCACGGCCCGGCATGCGCTGGGCGGCAGCATCGAGCGGCCGATGCGCGATGGCGATGGCGTAGGCGCCGGCGCCCCACTCGGAGGCGACGGGAATCGACAGGACGTTGTCGCCCTTCTTGACGTTGAGCGTCTTGAAGGTCTGCACCTTGTCGCTGACGATGGCGATGGTCGCCTTGCCGTCGAAACGCGAGGCGATCCGCAGCTTGAGCTCGTCGCCGGGCTTGTATCTCGTGCGATCCAAGGAGACGTCGAGAAGGTCCGGCGTCTGGGCCGTGGCATCGCCAGACCAGCCGACGTCGAAGGAGATGCTCGTCTGGCTTCCCTGGCCGTCGTCGCTGCGGATATCGAGCCGGTGGGCGCCCCAGCCGACGTTGGCGGCAATGCGCGCCGGGGAATCGGCCGTGACGTCCACCTTGCCGTCGGCGATGCGCCGCGTCGTCGTGACCGGCTCATAGCCCCAGCGGCCTTCGGTGTTGAACCACTGGTAGGTCTTGTCGACGCGGTAGAGCGACCACGAGACGTTCTTCTTGGCAATGCGCGTGCCGTCGGCGGCAAGCGCGACGACGTCGAAATTGGCGAGCGAGCCCTCCGACAATCCCGCCTCGTCGAAGTCCTTCTTGACCGCGATCGAGGTGCCCTTGGGGAGGATCGGCAGGATCAGCGTGCGCTCGACGGCGCGGCCGCCCTGTTCGCCCACGCGCAGCACGACCGTGGCCTCGACCGGCTTTGGCGTTTCGACGGCCGGAATGGTTGCCGTGACCGTGGCATGTCCCTTGGCGTCGGTCGTCGGCTTCTCTTCGATTTCGCCGGTGACGTTCTCGAAGGATTCGTCGGTCAGCCCGATCGAATAGCCGGCCAGTCCCGGCAGCGAGGTCGTGGAAGCTTCGACCGTCACGTCGCCTGAAACCTCGAGGTTGGCGCCGGGCGCGCCGTAGAGATATTTGGCGTCGACCTCGATTTCGGCCGGCTCGCCCGACTTCAAGGCGGTCTGCTTCGGCTTCAGCCGCACGTCGAGCCGTTCGGGGATATAGTCCTCGACCAGGAAGCTCGTGCTGCCGATGGCATCGCCCTTCGGGTCCGAATAGGCCTCGGCGCGCCACGTGCCGGTCGCAGATCCGGACAGCAGCGGAATGTTGAGGGCACGCCCGCCGAGCCCCTGGTCGGCGACGAGCGCCCGCTTGTATTCGACCCCGTCAGGGCGCCGCACGATGATGGTCAGCGGCAGGCCGCTCACGGCAATGCCCTTCGGGTCGCGCAGAAGGGCGGTCAGATAGACGGTCTCGCCGGAACGGTAGACGCCGCGCTCGGTATAGAGCAGCGCATCGAGCGCCTTCGGTGCGGTGCGCCCCTTGACGCCGCGATCGGTGAGATCGAAGGCCGGCTGGGCAAGGTCGAGGAAGCCATAGTCGCCCTTGGCGTCGGTGGCGACCAGGAGCCCGGGCGAGAGGCCGCCCGTACCGCGCGCCAGGCCCGGATCGAAGCGCACATAGCCTGAAGCGTCGGTCGTCTGCGTTGCCAGAATCTCGTTGTTGCGGGCAACGAGCTTCAACTCCACGCCGGCAAGCGGCTCGGCCGTCGCCAGCGAGCGCACCAGCGCCTGAATGCCGTCCTCTCCGGAGAAGGCGGTCAGCCCGAGATCGGAGACGACGAACCATTGCGTCGCCAGCGTCGAGAACTCGTCGCGCTGATCGATCGCCGGCTTCGCGGTGATGACGTAGATGCCCGGCTTCATCGCCGGCAGCACCTGCGCCACCGGAATTGCCGTGGTGACGTTTTCGTTGAGCTTCGAGGCGATGCCGATCTCGCCTTCCCAGATCTTCTCGCCGCTCGAATTCTTGATGAAATCGGCGCTGTACTGGTCGAGCTGGTGGAGAAAATTCTCGTCACGGACCTCGCTTGCGAGCGCGCGGTCGCCGATCCGGTAGATCGCTGCTTTCGCCCGATCGGTGTTGACCGAGGTCAGCGGGATCGAGGCGTCCTTGCCGGCCGGGAGGACATAGGCGTTGCCGGCAAAGCCGATGAAGGGCGCCCGGTCGGGAATGTAGACGTCGAGCTCGACCGGGTGGAGAAGCGTTTCGCCGTCGGCGGCGGGGAGGCCACCACGGACGCGGAGGTGATAGCTCGAGCCGTGCTTGACGCCGTTGACGCAGATCGAATGGTCGGCCGGTTCGATCGCGAGGCCGCTGCCGTTGTCGACCGTCACGAAATCGGCGAGGTCGGGCCGGTTGGCCGGCAGCGCATCGGAGAAGACAAGGCAGATGCGCGGCGCCGCCGAATCGGTGTCGA
>JAFAME010000237.1 GCA_019233695.1 Methylobacteriaceae bacterium | reverse complement strand
CGCTGCGCCCTATGTCGGCCCAGGCGGCTGGCCGAGCGACGAGATCGCCCCGATGACCGACCTAGGTTCGCACTTCCCTAAAGGCTTGCCGATCCATCTCTATCACGGCGACACCGATGAGACCGTGCCGTTCGCCCACCTTGGCCTCTACGCCAAAGCAATTCCGCAAGCGACCGTGCGCCCGCTCAAGGGACGCGACCACCAGCTCAACGACGACATGTCGGAAGTGGCCCGCGACATCATGCGACTGGGCTGACGAACACCGCGGGCTCGCGGCCTACCGGCCACCGCGCCGGATCGCGCTGACACTTTGCTCTTTTACCTTCAGTCTTCGAGACCGGCTTTGCGGCCTCGCGGCGCGAAGAACGAGGCGGGCGAGGCGGCCCATCAATGCCTGCGCGGCAGAAAACAGAGAGGTGCAAAGTGTCCGCACTTCGCCCTCGGCGGTTGACACACGTGCTTCAGAATTCTGAGAGATAGTCGGGCTTTACCCTCGCGACTTCCGGCAATCGAGGTGCGGCGTTGAAAGGAACGTTTTGTGGTCGATCGACCTTGGCGAGCATCGCGGGTCTGACCGGATGCATCGGTTTTGCCTGCGTCGCCGCGGGCGAGGAGAAGGCGGCGTCCAATTCGACACCGGCCCCTGCCGTTGCCGCCGCCCCCGTTCCGGGCACGCCCTCGCCGTCGATCGCCACGAGCTTTCCCGCGATCGCCGATCCTGCCGGAATACGCTCCGCGCTGGCCGCCAAAGGCATTCAATTCGGCGTCAACTATATCGGCGACGTCTTCGGCAACCTGACCGGGGGCTCGCGTCGCGGCACGGTCTATGAAGGTCGCCTCGAACTTGTCATCGATGCCGATCTGGAAAAGCTCGCGGGATGGCAGGGCGGCTCGTTCCACGCCAATGCCTACCAGATCCATGGCGCCGGCCTCTCACGCTATTTCATCGGCAACCTCATGGCGACGAGCAATATCGAAGCGCTCGCCTCCACGCGCCTCTATGAAACCTGGGTCGAGCAGAAGCTCTTTGATGGCAAGTTCGCGCTACGGGCCGGGCAGCTCGGAGCCGATAGCGAGTTCATAACGAGCACGAATGCCGGCCTGTTCCTGAATTCGACGTTCGGCTGGCCGCAGATCACGGCAAGCGACCTGCCGAGTGGCGGGCCCGCCTACCCGCTGGCAACGCCGGGCGCCCGCGCCAAGCTCGCACCCAACGACAATCTCGCCCTGCTCGTCGGGGTGTTCAACGGCGATCCGGCTGGCCGCGGGGTGCTCGACCCGCAAAAGCGCAACCGATATGGCCTCGATTTCCGGTTGAACGATCCGCCATTCGTCATCGGCGAAGGGCAATACAAGTACGGCAGCGAGCCAGGCGCCTCCGGCCTTCCCGGCACGCTGAAGATCGGCGCCTGGGGCAATTTCGGCCGGTTCGACGATCAGCATATCGGAACCGACGGCCGCTCCCTCGCCGACCCGATGAGCAATGGAACGCCGGCGCGCCTGCGCTCCAATCAAGGGATTTACGGCATCATCGACCAGATGGTCTATCGCGCCTCGGCCGATACGCCCGACAAGGGCATTGGCGTGTTCGTGCGTGCCTCGGCAAGCCCGCAGGATCGAAACCTCATCGATTTCTACATCGACGGCGGCGCCAATTTTACCGGCCTTATTGCCGGCCGTCCGGACGATGCGTTCGGCGCAGCCTTCGCCTATGCCCGCATCTCCGACGACGCCCGGGCGCTCGATCGGGATCTGGCAGCGATCATGCCTGGTCGGCCCACCCGGGACTATGAGGCCGTCGTCGAACTCACCTATCAGGCGCAAATCCTGCCCGGCTGGTCGGTGCAACCTGATTTTCAATATATCTTCCATCCGGGCGGACATGTTACCGACCCCAGGATTACAGCCGGCCTGACCGCGATCCGCGACTCGGCCGTGTTCGGGCTGCGGACAACCATCAACTACTGAAATGGAGGGTGGGAGCGCGGCCGCATTCAGCGATGGGATTGCCGCAACAGGTTCTTCCAGTTCAAGGCAGCCGCGCGCGCCTGCATCTGCCAATTCACTGACGGTACCAGCGGCGCACGGGCGTAGTCTGGCTTGGGTGTGTGCATCGGCACGGCAATCGGCCACACGACGCGCAAATCTACCTGCGACGCGCCGGCTGATGCTCCTCCCTTGAAGCTGCCGGGCGCGTCGCCCGCCGCGATTGAGGGGATCACGGCGGGCTTTCTTGCCTTCTGGATCGGAGCAACGCCGCCACAGCGCGAGCCCCTCGACCATGGTCTTTTCCACAGGCCCGGCGACCCTATTGTCAGGCCTCAGCTTTTTGCGGCAGGATGCATTGCTCCATCAGGGAGGAGCATCAAGGAGCCCGGCGGACGAGGCAATTCGACGCGGCGAAGGTCGCAGTCGGCGCTGCAAGGTAAGGCCGGAGCACATTTGCGACGGCCGAGCCTAAGGATAAAGCTCTAGAAACGCGGGTATTCACCCCAGACCCGGACTCGCCCCGCACGCCCCTGCGGGGCGATTTCGCTTGCCCGTGTCAAAACACACATTGGCCCGTTATGCTCAAGCTGTAGCTTGGCAATGTCGCGAACCTCCCAACTCCGCGACCCTACTTGGCCCGCGACGGTAGCCACGTCGTTGCGGGCCATTTTTTGCCGGATGTGAGGGCTCGAAGCGATCGGCTGGCATGGGTCCCCGCCGGGCGGCCAATCGGGCCGGCAGTACGCTTGACATTTCGCGCTGCGGGCCTCTTTCGGCAAGCTTCCGGCGCGGCCGATCGACGGCGAAGGCCGCGGACACGAGAGCGCGACGAAATGTCCTCGACGGGCCCCTGCAACGACCGATGTCCCGTCCGCCCGCGCGTCGAGCGGGGCTGCCGAAGCCGTTTCTCTGGCGGATTTACAACGATAACACGAGGTGGTTCAACTCGCGAGCGGGGAAGTCGGGAGGCGCAGAAGCGCCCTGGCGGCCCTTGCCGACACGCGGCAAACAGCGATACAGCGGGGGAGTCGTGCCGCGGCGGGAACGGCGGCTCAGAGCGAGCACGAAACGGGCACGAATCGCTCCACCTGTCCACAGGGTTCCCGGCCGCGCTTTGTTCCCATGCGGCCTCATTGACGTGATCAATTGGCTCCCCATGTCAGGCCCACCACCCCGGTCTTGCCGCGCTGCAGCATTACGTGTAGAGAATATTCGTCATTCGTCACACGCGCGTTTTCCAGCGCGGTAGGAACCAGCGTGCGGCCCGGCATTGGCCGGACGGCAAGGCGGGCGAGGCTCGCCCACTCAATCGGAAAACCGAGCCCGGAACATGGTTCGTCGACTGATCGTCAGCGTTTTCGCCCTTGGCGTCCTCGTGCTTCTCGTTCGCCTGTTCGGCAACGTTGTCGGGCCGATCGCGTTCGTGGTTTTGGCCGGGGTCGCCATGTTGGTGCGCCGGCTGCCCGCGCGCATCGTGCGCCCGATCGCCTTCGTCTTCACGTTCTGCGTGCTTGCGGTTCTGATCGGCGGGCTTGGCTACTTTCATTTCGTCCTGAAGCCGCAGTTCATCAAGACCGCCATCGCGCAGGCGCCAAAGCCCGTCACCACCGTCATGGCGGAGGAGGCAAAGACTGAATCCTGGGTGCCGAAGGTGCCGGCGATCGGCACGTTCAAGGCGATCCAGGGCATCGACGTCGCCCCGCAACTCGGCGGCATCGTGGCTGCCATCCATTTCGATTCCGGACAGGAAGTTCAGGCAGGGGCGCCGATTCTTGAGATCGACGATTCGACGGAGCAGGCCGACCTGAAGAACGGCGAAGCCCAGCTCAAGAACGCCGATGTCGCGCTCGAACGCCAGCGCTCGCTGTTGAGCACCAACAACACCGCCAAGGCGAGCTTCGATGCAGCTCTTGCGGCGCGCGATTCGGCGGCAGCAACCGTCGAGCGCTACAAGGCAATCATAGCGCAAAAGGCGATCAAGGCGCCGTTTTCCGGCCGGCTCGGCATGCGCAAGGTCGATATCGGCCAGTACGTCTCGCCCGGCATGAGCCTGACGACGCTTCAGCAGCTCGACCCGATCTACGTCGATTTTTCTCTGCCGGAGCAGAATTTCGACGCGCTGCGGATCGGCCAGTCGGTCGAGGTGGAGGTCGACGCATATCCGGGACAGACCTTCGCCGGCAAGATCCAGTCGATCGACGCCCGCGTGAGCCAGGACACGCGCAACATCATGGTGCGTGCGCAGCTCGACAACAAGGAAAAGAGGCTCCTGCCGGGCATGTTCGCCAATGTGAATGTTGTTGCCGGTACCGAGCGTGAGGTCGTCACCGTGCCTCGCACCGCCGTGACCTACAGCCTCTACGGCGACAGCGTGTTTGTCGTAAAGGCTGCGCCGCCGGCGCCCGCCGCGCCTGCACCAGGCTCGGCGCAGGCCGGGCCCGCGGCGGCGGCTGGGCCGGCGCAAGCCGCCACCCCGGCCGCGCCCCCCGCCGAGGAGGCGCTCATCGCCGAGCGCCGCTTCGTGCGCACCGGCGAAACTCGCGCCGATCGCGTCGCCATCGTTGAAGGCGTTGCCGCGGGCGAGCGCGTCGTCACCGCCGGCCAGATCAAGCTGCAGCCGAATGCGCGGGTCAGGATCGATCCGAACGCGAACCTGCAACCCCAGCCGGTCCGGCCGAAGGAATAGGGGGCGGCCGTGGCCTTCACCGACATCTTCATCCGGCGTCCGGTCCTCGCGACCGTCGTCAGCCTGTTGATCCTGCTCATCGGGACGATGGCGGTGTTCCGGCTTCAGGTTCGGCAATTTCCGGAACTATCCAACACGACGATCACCATCACGACGACCTATCCGGGCGCCAATGCCGACCTGATCAAGGGCTTCATCACCACCCCGATCGAGCAGGCCGTGGCGAGCACCGAGGGCATCGACACGCTCGTTTCGACCTCGCAGCAGAACACCTCGACGGTGACGCTGAACCTTCTGCTCAACGCCAATCCAGATCGGGCGGTGGCGGACGTTCTCTCCAAGGTCAATCAGGTCAAGAGCTTTCTGCCGCGCGATGCCAACGATCCGGTGGTCGTCAAGCAGACGGGGCAAGGCTTTGCCCTGATGTACCTCTCGTTCAATTCGAAGGTGCTGACGGCCCCGCAGATCACCGACTATCTGACGCGCGTCGTGCAGCCGAGGCTGCAGACGATCGACGGGGTGGCCAACGCCCAGATTCTCGGCGGCCAGACGTTCGCCATGCGCATCTGGCTCAATCCCGACCGGATGGCGGCGCTCGGCATCACCGCCGCCGACGTGCGCAACGCCCTTGCCGCCAACAATTTCACCTCTGCGGCGGGCGAGGTGAAGTCGGACTTCATCCAGGTCAGCGTCAATGCGCTCACCTCGCTCGACAATCCCGACGCCTTCGGCCGGCTCGTCATCATCCAGCGCGGCGACACACTGGTCCGCCTCGGCGATGTCGCCAAGATCGACCTTGGCCCGCAGAGCGTCGATTCCTCATCGGTCTTCGACGGCCTCAAGGCCGTCTTCATCGGCATCTACGGCACGCCGACCGCCAATCCCCTGTCGGTCATCTCGGGCGTGCGCGCCGCCATGCCGGGCCTGCAGGCTGAGATGCCCACCGGGCTTGAGGCGACGATCGCCTACGACTCGACGGATTTCATTCGCGCCTCGCTATGGGAAGTCGGCAAGACGCTCGCCGAGGCGGCGTTGATCGTCATCTGCGTCATCTTTCTCTTCCTCGGCAACGTCCGCTCGACCATCATCCCGATCGTCACCATCCCGCTGTCCCTTGTCGGTGTGATGATCCTTCTCCTGGCGCTGCACTATTCGATCAATCTCCTCACCTTGCTGGCGCTCGTGCTGGCGATCGGGCTCGTCGTCGACGATGCCATCGTCGTCGTCGAGAATATCTATCGCCACATCGAGGAAGGCATGACGCCGCGCGATGCCGCGCTCAAGGGCGCGCGCGAGATCGCGCTGCCGGTCATCGCCATGACGATCACGCTCGCGGCCGTCTATGCGCCGATCGCTTTCGTTTCGGGGGTGACCGGCTCGCTGTTCCGCGAGTTCGCCATGACGCTGGCGGGCGC
>JAFAME010000222.1 GCA_019233695.1 Methylobacteriaceae bacterium | reverse complement strand
GGCGGCGTGGCATCGTCGAGCGCCACGCCGAAGACTTGACCGACCGCCTCGGCCCGTATCGGATTGCGTTGTGGTTCGTCTATCCAGTGTTGGCCGAGCGGCGGCTGCCGCGGCGCCCGAATATCAATGATACTGCCCACAACGCCTTTTGGATCGAGTGAGAAGGTCGGCTTTCCGGTCGGACCGGGCGTTGACACCGCGCCCGAGAAACGGGTCACGAACGCTTCGCCCGGCTGGAGTCCGCCTTCCTGCGCCCACACCGGATTGATTTGCTGCGCGCCTGCCGGATTGAGGACCAGCAACAACGCAGCCGCGGCTGCTCCTCGAAGGGAACACCCGACCATGCGCGCAATCGGGATGCCGGCAATCCTGGACATGGTAACCTGGCGAGCGGCCGACGCCACAGTCTAGCCGTGTTTGACAAGGCAAGACAACTCGCCGTCGAAGCTCAGCGACCCGTTCGTCGTGCCGCCAGCCGGGGCAGGCTGTCGCTCCTTGGAATAAATCATACGAAAGATGTTGCGCGCCGTTCGCTGCTTGGCTAAGCTTTTTGCGAGCTTGAAACGGAGTGGACCAGCAGGGACGAGGGAGGGGATTGCCGGAGTCTCGGGGGTCCGCACAAATTCGAAAAATCGCCGATGGTGTTGGCGAGACCGGCGGGCGGCAAGCGACGTCCGTTCCGCGGCGGGGCAGGCTGTGCGATTGGCGCAGTCTGCCGCAAGCATCAGTCGCATCTCAGCGGGAGGAAGCTCTATGAAGCGTCTATTCTTTGCGGGTCTCACCGCCGCCCTGGCGCTCGCCGTCGGCTCGGCGCAGGCGGCCGACAAGAAGACCCTGGCATTCGTCGTCAACGGCGCCTCTGATTTCTGGAAGATCGCCGAGGCCGGCGTGAAGAAAGCTCAGGGCGAGCTACCCAACTACGACCTGCAGTTCAAATATCCCGAGCAGGCGGCGCCTGCTGTCCAGCAGCGCGTGCTCGACGATCTCGTGGCTGCCGGTGTCGCGGGGATCATGGTGAGCGCAGTCGATCCGAAGAACCAGACGGAGGGGCTCAACAAGGTCGCCGAGCAGACACTGCTGTTCACCACGGACAGCGACGCCCCGAAGTCGAAGCGCGTCGCCTACATCGGCTCCTCCAATACCGATCTCGGCAAGGAGGCGGGCAAGCTCATGCTGAAGGCGCTGCCAGACGGCGGCAAGTGCGTGGGCTTCGTGGGCCTCCTCGGCGCCGACAACGCGCGCGAGCGCATCGAGGGCGTCAAGGAGACCATCAAGGGCTCGAAAGTCGAGCTCGTCGACGTCCGCGGCGACGAGATCGACCAGACCCGCGCCAAGCGCAACGTCGAGGACATCCTCGCCGCCAATCCGAACGTGAGTTGCCTTGTCGGTTTCTATTCCTACAACACGCCGCGCATCTACGAAGTGCTGAAGGAGGCGGGCAAGCTCGGCCAGATCAAGATCATCGGCTTTGACGAGGACCCCATCACCCTCGGCGGCGTCAAGGAAGGCAGCATCGTCGGCACCGTCGTGCAGCAGCCCTTCGAGTGGGGCTACCAGGGCATGAAGCTGATGGCAAAAGCTCTCGAGGGCGACAAATCGGGCATTCCCGCCAACGGCATCATCATCGTTCCGGGCAAGGTCATCGATCAGTCGAACGTCACCGACTTCATGGCCCAGATGAAGCAGATAATGGGGAAATAGCAGCCGCGGATGGGCCGCCGCCACAGCCGGGCTTGGCCGGGGACAAGCCCGGCCATGACGGGGTGACTGGGCCCAAAGTTTCCCTTTCGCAGGAACGAGCGGCTTCCGGCCGCAATTGGTTTTGCCAGTGTCCGAACGGTTCCTCGAACTTATCGACATCAGCAAGATCTATCCCGGCGTCACCGCGCTCGACCGCGTCAGCTTCTCGGTGTCGCGCGGCGAGGTGATCGGCCTGGTCGGCGAGAACGGCGCCGGCAAATCGACGCTCATGCGCGTGCTCGGCGGCGTCACCGAGCCGAGCGGGGGCACGATCCGCATCGACGGGGTGGCGCGTGCGTCGCTCACCGTCGCCGAGGCGATCAAGGCCGGCATCGCTTTCGTGCACCAGGAACTCAACCTCTTCGACAATCTCGACGTCGCGGGCAACATTTTCATCGGCCGCGAGCCGCTCCACGCCGGTCCACTCAAGCTGATCGATCGTAAACGGCTTCGCGCGCAGGTGCGCCCGCTCCTCGAGCGCCTTGCCGTCGATTTCGAGGCGGATAGGCTCGTCGCCGAGCTGTCGCTCGCTCAGCGCCAGCTGGTCGAGATCATGAAGGCGCTGTCGCTCGACGCCCGCCTCGTGATCATGGACGAGCCGACCTCGAGCCTGACCTTGACCGAGACCGACCGGCTGCTGCAGGTGATTGACGGACTCAAGGCGCAAGGGGTGAGCGTCATCTTCATTACCCATCGCCTCAACGAGGTGAAGCGGTGCGCCGACCGCGCCGTGGTGCTGCGCGACGGGCGGGTGGTCGGCGCGCTTGCACGCGAGGCGATCGCGCCCGCGACGCTGATCCGGCTGATGATCGGGCGCGACCTCAAGTCGCTCTACATCCCGCCCGCCTCGCCGCCGGGCGATAGAGTGCTCGATATCGTCGAGGTGCGGACGGCGACCTATCCCGACCGTGCCGTCAGCCTCAGCGTTCGGCGTGGCGAGATCCTCGGCCTCGCCGGCCTCGTCGGCTCCGGCCGCACCGAGCTCGCCCGCGCCGTCTTCGGCATCGATCCGCTGCGGGGCGGCTCGATCCGGCTCGAGGGCGAGCCCATCCGCATCGCCGAGCCGAGCGCGGCGATCGAGCGGGGCATCTATCTCGTGCCGGAGGACCGCAAGCGATCCGGCCTCCTCCTCGATTTCTCGATTGCCGAAAACATCTCATTGCCCGACCTTGCTTCCTATGCGCGCGGCATGTTGGTGCAGACCGCGGCCGAGGTGCAGAACGCCCGCCGACAGCGCGAGCGCCTTAATATCCGCACCCCCGACGTGATGACCGCCGTGGGCACGCTCTCGGGCGGCAACCAGCAGAAGGTCGTGCTTGCGAAATGGCTGTCGATGCGCCCGCGCCTTCTGATCTTCGACGAGCCGACCCGCGGCATCGACGTCGGCGCCAAGCAGGATATCTACCAGCTGCTGCGCCGGCTCGCCGACGCAGGCGTCGCCATCCTGATGATCTCAAGCGACATGGAGGAGGTGATCGGCGTCAGCGACCGCATCGCCGTCATGCACGAGGGAGCGATCTCCGGCTTCCTTGAACGCAACCAGTTCAGCGAGCACAATGTGCTGGAACTCGCCGTTGGCCACACGGTTTGAACGCCTTGCAAAAGAAAGACCTCAGCCTTCTCGTCCTCATCATCGTGGTCGGCACGGTGGTGGCGCTGATCAATCCGCGCTTTCTCCTCGTCGGCAACATCTCCAACACCGCCAACCAGGTGGGCCTCTTCGGCGTCTTCTCGATAGCGGAAGCCTTCGTCATCATCACCGGCGGCATCGAACTCTCCGTCGGTTCGGTCATCGCCCTTCTCGGCGTGGTCTTCATCGATCTCATCGTCAATCACGGCATCAACTGGATCGCGGCCTGCGCATTCGTCATCGCCGGCGGGCTTGCCATCGGCGCAGTGCATGGCCTCCTTGTCTCCAGGATGCACATCCAGCCGTTCGTGGTGACCCTGTGCGGCCTGCTCATCTATCGCGGGGTCGCCCGCTACTACACAGAGGACGCCACCGCCGGCTTCGGCTTCAGTTCGAGCTTTCCGACCCTCGAATGGATGACGGCGGGGCGCACCAACATCCTGAATTTTCCCCTGCCGCATAGCGTCGTGGTGCTCTTCGTCGTCGGCGCGGTTGCCTGGGTGGTCCTGCACCGGTCAGTGTTCGGCCGCTACCTCTACGCCGTCGGCAAGAACGAGGAGGCGGCGCGCTATTCCGGCATCCGCTCGGGCCGCATCGTCGTGTCGGCCTACGTGATCTGCGGCGGGCTGACGGCGCTCGCCGCCATTCTCATCGCCATGTACACGCGCTCGATCTCGCCGGCAGTGCACGGCTCGTTCTACGAGCTCTACGCGATTGCCGCTGCCGTGCTCGGCGGCTGCTCGCTGCGCGGAGGGGAGGGTTCGATCATGGGCGTCGTGCTCGGGACGATCCTGCTCCAGGTGCTGCAGAACCTCGTCAACCTGCTCGGCATCCCCAGCTCGCTGAATTTCGCGGTGATGGGCACCGTCATTCTTATTGGAGTGCTTGCCGACTAGTCCCTCGTCCAGTCCCGCCAACGCGCCGGCACGGTGCGCGGACGCCTGCAGGCGTCAAGCCTGCCTGCGATCTCGGCCGACCGGGCATCCGGCGGGTAGGTTCGCACTCTGAGCGCGCAAAGGGCGTGAGTTTGCCCTCGAACACGGGCCGCATACTTATCCTGAAACACGCGTTTCACCTCGGCCAGAATGTCTCCTCTCGATACCCGGATATTCGGCGTTTACGAGCTTCTGACGCCGATGGAACGGCGCCTGGCCAACGTCGTGCCCGAGGCGATTGAAAAGATTCGCGACTTCCTCGGCAACGTCCAGACCGTGCTGAAAGCCTACGCCTGGACCATGAGCCTCGGGGCAATAGGGCTGCGGGCAGTGGCCGAGACGGCCATACTCAACAGCAAGTATCTTTTGTCGAAGATCGCGCGCTTGCGAGGGGTCGACATTCCCTGGCCGGAGAACAAGCACCGCCGGCTGGAACAGGTCCGATACAGCATGGAGCGATTGCATGCTGAAACCGGGGTCTCGTCCTCCGACGTGAAATGGCGGATGATCGACTACGGCATGCAGCACTACATGGAGAGCCATGTACCGGTGCTCGTGCCTCAGCCGTTCACCATCGAGCCCGGCGAATCCTATACGCTCGACGAGCTCGACGAGTGCTGCGAGATCCTGGAGCGGATCATCGAGGAGGCCTACGCCTCGCCGGACCGCGTCAAGACCGCTCCGCATCGCGCCTCTGTTCCGCCGCTCGACCTCGCTGCCGCCGACCATCCGCGGAGTTGGGCGTTCACTTGGCGCGCTTGGCAGCGCAAAAAGGCGAACGGCTGAGCGCTCAGTCATGCCCGAACGGCTGGAACTCGGCCTCATCGTCAACCCCATCGCCGGGATGGGTGGCGCGGTCGGGTTGAAAGGCAGCGACTCGCCCGAGATCCTCCGGCAAGCGAGGGCGCTCGGCGCGGTCGCCCCGGCGCCGCAACGCGCTCTCGGAGCGCTCCAGGTGATCGCAGCCGCGCTCGGCGACCGAATCGAAGTCGTGGCGGCCTCGGGCGACATGGGAGAGCGGGTGGCCCGCGCGGCGGGCCTGGCGGTCACCGCGATCGCCGGGGGATATGCCGAAGCGAGCACTCCCGTCGATACGCAGCGTGCGGCGACCGAAATGGCGTCGCGCGGGGTTCGGGTTCTGCTGCTTGCCGGGGGCGACGGGACAGCCCGCGACCTCTGCCGGGCGATCGGCGAGACAGTGCCGGTCATCGGCATTCCGGCTGGCGTCAAGATGCATTCGGCCACCTACGCGACGACGCCGCGCGCCGCGGGCGAACTCGCTGCCCGCTTTCTGGACGGCGGATTGCCGCTGCGCACGCGCGAGGTCATGGACATCGACGAAGAGGCCTATCGCGCGGGCGACCTGACCGCCCAGCTCTTCGGATTTCTGTCGATCCCGTTCCATCGCGATCTCGTCCAAGGCATGAAAGCCGGGCGCGCGAACAGCGACGCTGCCGCCCTGGAGGAGATCGCTGCCGAAGTTGCCGACCGGCTGGAACCCGACCGGCTCTATGTCGTCGGGCCGGGGACGACCACGCGGGCGATCCTTCGACGGCTTGGTCTCCCCAAGACCCTGCTTGGCGTCGACCTCATCTGTGACCGCAAGGTCGTCGCCGCCGACGTCGGTGAGAGTGTTCTCTTGGATGCCGCCCGAGGACGGCGGGTCAGCGTCATCGTGACCCCGATCGGCGGCCAGGGTCATTTCCTCGGCAGGGGCAATCAGCAGATCAGCCCGGCAGTGCTCCGCCAAGCCGGCCGCGGTGGAATCACGATCGTGGCAACTCCCGAGAAGCTCGCCTCGCTCGCCGCTCAGCCGCTTCGCGTCGATACCGGCGACAGGGAGCTCGACCAGGCGTTGTCGGGCTACGTCAGGGTCATCACGGGCTATCGGACGGAGGCCGTCTGCCGCGTGACGGCCTGAGCATGGCTCAAAAGGGCTCGTCGGAGAGAAAGCGGCGCAGCACGTTGCCGGTGAGGCGGGAGACATTGTTGTCATAGCCGTTGTGCGCAAGGCTGCCGCACCAGGCCATCGAGCTGAACGAAAATACGGCCCCGCGGTTGCCCGTTTAGAAGAACGCCAGGTCGGAGCGGATGCGCGGGTTCGTGCTGCCCATGACATCCGGCGTGTTGATGAGCTGCTCCTCATTGACCAGCAAAAAGGAGTCCGGCAGCTCGTCCGAGTGCGCAACGACCAGGGTATGCGGCGGCGTGCCGAGCCTCGGATCGACGATATCGACTTCGAGCCCCGCGGCGCCCCCGCCGATCAAGCCGAAATAGCCGATCGGCTCGTCGCGGTCGATGCCCTCGAAAGCAAAGGCGACGCGCGGGTTCTCGCTTGCCGGCGTACGATGGTAACCGGTCGAGAGATCGAAGCCCTGCGCGATGAAACCAGTGCCGACGAGGCGCTGCGGCGGCCGGTCCTGGCGCCGCCACAAGCCGCCCAACTCGCCGCTGAAGCTGTGATAGTATTCGCCCGGCCGGGCGAGCCAGGCTCGGGTGCCGTCCTCGGCTCGCCGCACCTCGATCGCGCCCGGAAGCACGGGATGATAGGCGATGCGCCAATAGAAGCCGTTGCCGCCCATGTACATGAGGCGCCCGCCTCGCTCGGTATACGCCTTGAGGGCGTCGAGCATCGGCTCGGAATAATATTCCGGATGCGTTCCGGTCATCACGGTTCGATAGTGGCGCAATATTTCGATGCCTTCGGCATGCAGATCTTCGTCGGTAATGACATCGAACGCGTAGCCGCTGGCCTCCAGCCAGTCAGTCAGATGCGTGTCGGCATTGTAGCCCCAGAGCATCGAGCCGAGGCCGGCAGTCGAGGTCTGTACTTTCGGCCGCATGTTGAGGATCGGCCGCAGGCGCGAAGAGTAGCACACGCCGCTGCCATCGGAGTGGTCATCGTAGAGAGATAGGCCGAGCTCCGGATGCGCGTTGAGATGCTCTTCCCACGGCTGCACGACGATGAGCCTGTTGGCCAGGAGTTCAGCAGCGGACGCCGTGAAGGTGAAGGACAGATTTGCATAGGCCATGTAGGTCGCGGTCTGGGCAATGTAGAGCAATTTCGCACTTGGCTTGCCGGTCTCGCATCTCACAAAAAAGGGCAGATAATCCTCGTCATCGCCCGCCCGGAGATGAACCGCATAGGAGCCGCTCGGCATGCCCTGGGGCACGGTCAAAGCGAAATCGGACTGCCATCCGGCGTCGTAGACACCGTCATCATGGAAATGGATGGCACCGTATTCCTGCAGGGCCGAGCTCCATCGCATCTCGCTGGCAGACCAGTTGTAGCCGGTCATGGCCCGCGCGGGCAGATTCACCAATGTCCCATGCAGGCCGTTCCCGGAGACGTCGATGATGCGCTGGGCCGGGATTTCGAGCGAGAAATCCCAGGCGGCCACAACGTCGGGGCGCAAGTGCTGGGGAACCCTGCGCTGAAAGAGCTGTATCATCTCTGCGGCCGTGAGAGCCCGGCCCGACAGGCGTGGAGAATCGATTTTGCCGTTATAGTGCGCCTCGGTGAGGCACCTGCCGTCAGGCGAGCGCCCGGCGAGGCGGGCAGCGATAAGCAACGGGCCCCCGGTTGTCGCCGGCAGGATCGCGACGGAGCGCTCGATGACGGCGGATGTGGTCGAGCGCTCACAGGCGATCTGCTGTTGCTGATGGAGGACAACGCGCTTCGCTTCGGTATCCACGCTCGCCCCCACCAAACACCACTCGCGCTCGCGAATGGGGAGTTCCGTGCTGACGAGTTCTACCCGGCCCGAGCCGTCGCCTAGCCGCAGAGCGACAGCTCCGCTCACGTCGATGACAAGCTCGTATCCGGCTGCCTGTTCACCAGACCAGTGCGACAGCAGAACCTGCTCCTTGCCGCGGGGCCGTGTCGGCCAAACCATCGCCTGCACGCAAAGACTGCGGACCTCGGCAAGCCTGGCGCCCTCCACAATGGCATAGGAGCCGCACAGGAGGGGCTGACGGCGACCCTCGTACTGACCATTGATCGGGCTGTCGATCTCGACTTCGCGGTAACCGGGGCCGGCAGGGTTGAGATCGCCGCAGACGACGCGCACGAGATCGGCACGATAGGAGACCGGCCGCTCGCAACTGACCATGAACCGGATCGTTTCGCCGGCGCGGACGGAGATCCGGTCGCTATAGCCGATGATGTTCATTGGAGATCCGCGGCGGCAGGGGGTTGTCTCAGGCGAGATCGTGTCCGGTGTATTTCTTCCAGCGCTTGCGAAAGACATATCGCTCGGCTTCCTCGAGCGAGGTGAAACGCTCGCCAAGGAGCTTCACCGGTTCGCCGCGTTTGCCGCCGAGTTCGGCAAGCGCCCACTCCTTGAACGGCTTGGTGCAAACGAGCACGTATTTGCCGGCGACGGGCTCGCCCCGGAAGACGATCAGGACCCGCTGCAGTTCGGGGCTGGGCCGCCCGAACGGATTGGCCATGAACTCATCAGCGAGATGCTTCTCGTTGTGGTTCACTCGATACACGATTTTCGCCCTTGTCGCCGAACACAGGTTCGAAACTACTTCGATCAATGAGCAGACTCAATGATCGGCGGTGGTCACGTCCTATCCGTGGTACAGCATTCGCTGGTTCATTCAGTGAGCCCAGACTTCGGCGACGGGCAGCACGCCCGCGCGGCGGCGCACTTGGCAAGATCGAGGATGACCGATACCGTCTGAGTCGAGGGGTGGAATGCCAAGCATCTATATTGTCAACCCGGCGGCGGACGCGGTCAGTTACCATACGGCGGAATCCTACGCCCCGGGGGATGGGCGCGGCTGGGTGCTGATGGCCGATCTGACGATCGTCACCCTCGCCGCCATGGTGCCGCAGGACTGGGACATCCGGATCGTCGATGAAGGCATTGACGCCGTCGATCTCGATGCGCAGGTGGATTTCGTCGCGATCACCGGCAAGATCTCCCAGCGAGGCCGCATGTATTGGCTCGCCCGGCACTTTCGCCGGCGCGGCCTGATCGTTCTCATCGGGGGATGTTTCGCAAGCCTCAACCCGGAGGATGCCCGGCCGCACGCCGATATTCTCGTGACGGGAGAGATCGAGGAGCTGGCACCGCGGCTGTTTGCCGATCTGGCCGCCGGTACCTGGGCCGACCGCTACGAGGGCGGACGCTGCGACATGAGCCTGGCGCCGCTGCCGCGCTGGGATCTCTATCCGATCGGCCGCGCTGCCTCAGGCACGGTCCAGACCTCGCGCGGCTGTCCCTTTGAATGCGAGTTCTGCGACGTCATCCAGTACCAAGGCCGCAAGCAGCGTTACAAGGACATCAAGCTGGTCCTCCGCGAGCTCGATCAACTCTATGCGCTGGGTTGCCGTCGAGTGTTTTTCGTCGACGATAATTTCACGGTTCACCGCCGCCGCGCCTACGCGCTGCTCGAAGCCCTGGCCGAATGGAACGCTGCCCGCGCCGAAGATCGGATGATGTTCTCGACCCAGGCCTCCCTGGACGTGGCCCGGGATCCCGAGCTGCTTCAGGCCTGCGTGGCGGCGGGCTTCCTGAGCATTTTTGTTGGTATCGAGAGCGTCAATCCTGAGAGCCTGCGCGAGACCGGCAAACGGCAGAACCTGCTGCAGCCCATCAAGGCCGCGCTTGATACCATCGCCCGCCACGGGATCGGCATCCAGGCCGGCATCATTGCCGGCTTCGACCATGACGGGCCGGACGTGTTCGAGACCTTGTTCACGGCGCTCCAGACCTTTCCGGTTCCCGATCTGAGCATCCAGGCCCTGGTCGCCCTGCACAGCACTCCCCTCTGTGCGAGGCTTGCCCGCGAGGGCCGTTTGGCGGGCGAGGCATGGGAGGGGTTTTCGCGTGGTCCGCATTGGACCAATATCATTCCCGCGCGCATGACGCGGACGGAACTCATGGACGGGGTTGCGTGGCTCGCGCGCAAAGCCTACGCCCCGGAGAGCTTCCGCCAACGGGTGCTCAATTTCATTGAAGCGTTCGGCGCCGACGCGGGCCAGCCTCGCCGCACCCGGCGCCAGTCCGACGAGCGCATGCCTCCCTTTCAGACGGCCCTGCGCAATCTCGTGGCTCGCGGCGCCGCCGAGTCCGAGATGGTTGCCGATCTTATCCGTGCAGCCGGCCGGAAGGCTGCCAGTTTGCCCGCCGTTGCGGGATATTTGGTCCGCTACCAGCAATACCGGATGGTGGTGGATCGACCCTTCGAGGCTGAGCCGCTCCTTGCGCCGACCGTCGCCCCGCCTGCTCTGCGGCTGCGTGAACCCGCACGCGGGCCGGCGCTCGCCTGACGGAGCGGCGAGACACGCGTCGCTCAGGAGCCGCCCATGACATGACCCGACACGTTCTTCAAACTTCGTACAGCGGGACGTTGGCCGACCGGCTTGACATGTGGGTGGGGCTCCAGCCGGAGAAACCGGCCCTGGTCTATCTCGACGATGGCGAATGCGAAACCGATCGATGGTCCTTCGCCGCGCTGCGGCGCGAAGCGCGAAAGGTGGCGGGACTGCTGCGCACGATCGGCGCCGCCGGCCGTCCGGTGCTCCTGGTGTTTCCGCCGGGTCTGGCGTTCGTCGCGGCCCTTTACGGTTGCCTGAACGCCGGCGCCATTGCAGTTCCTGTGCCCTCGCTCGGGGGAAAGCGGGGCTCGACCCGGCTCGCGGCGATTGCGCAGGACGCGCGGCCCGTCGCAGCGCTCACGACTGCCGCGATGATCGCCCGCGGTGCGATGAAGCACGTCGATGCATTGCGCGCCGTATCGGTGATTGCGACGGACGGGCTGGAGGATCCGGTCGATTTCGAACGTCACGCGGTCGCTCCGGATTCGGTGGCACTGCTCCAATACACATCAGGGTCGACCAGCGAGCCTAAGGGCGTTGCCGTTACGCATTCCGCCCTCATGGCGAACCTTGAAATGCTTCGCGCGGCGCAGCAGGTCGACCACAACAGCGTCTATGTGAGCTGGCTGCCGCTCTTTCACGACATGGGGCTATTAGGAGTCGTTCTCGAAGCGCTCTTTGCCGGCGCAATGACGGTGTTGATGCCGCCACTTGCGTTCCTCCAGCGGCCGGCGCGCTGGCTCACGGCAATCGACAGATATCGGGCAACGATCAGCGGCGGACCAAACTTTGCCTTCGATCTCTGCGCGCGGCGGCACAACCCCGATACTTGGCCGCGCTTCGATCTGTCGAGCTGGCGGGTGGCTTTCTGCGCCGCCGAGCCGGTGCGTGCCGAGACCCTGCATCGGTTCGCGGCGACGTTCTCGGCTCACGGTTTTCGTGCCGCTGCGCTGTACCCGGCCTACGGGCTTGCCGAGGCGAGCGTGTTTGTGAGCGGCGGCGAGGTCGGGGCGGGCGTGAAGACCATGCTGCCTCTGGAGCAGGCGCATGTGGCCGAGGCAGCGCCGGGTCTCGAGAGGCGGGTCGTGAGTTGCGGCCGAGGCTGGCACGATGAGACGATCCTCATCGTGGACCCGGACTCGCGGCGAGAGCGATGTGAAGGCGAGACCGGCGAGATCTGGATCAGCGGTCGCAACGTCGCGGCGGGCTACTGGAACCGTCCCGCCGCCACACTCGAGACATTCGGCGCGCGCCTTCCAG
The DNA here is from genome assembly GCA_019233695.1 of Methylobacteriaceae bacterium. Taxonomy (GTDB): domain Bacteria; phylum Pseudomonadota; class Alphaproteobacteria; order Rhizobiales; family Beijerinckiaceae; genus JAFAME01. The sequence goes on along the minus strand of JAFAME010000222.1, from coordinate 1,243 downwards.
ATCGGCAGGGCCGCGCGTTTCTGCGCACCGGTGATCTCGGGTTCGTTTTCGATGGCGAGCTGTATGTCGTCGGCCGCATGAAGGACCTGCTGATCGTGAACGGCGCCTCGCTGCACCCCCAAGACGTCGAGGATGCGATCGCTGCGTCCCATCCCGCATTTGCCGCGAGGGGAGCCGCTTTCGGCATCGATCACGACTGGGGCGAGCAGGTCGTCGCCGCCCACGAAATTGCGCGAAGCGCGCTGAGTGAGGACCTCTCGCCGGCGTTGGCCGCCGCTTTTGCGGCGGTCGGCCATGAAACCGGTGTGCGTCTCTTCGATCTCGTGCTGGTCAGGCCAGGGGGAATCCCCCTTACTACGAGCGGCAAGGTGCGCCGGAGCAAGTGCCGTGAGCTCTACACGTCGGATCGGCTGCCGATCGTGACGCCCACCTCGGACCACCCTTGGCTTGGCAAGTATCGCCAGTGACCGAGAGTGACCTATCGCCGCTTCCGGCAGACAAATCGCGCACCGGACCTGTCGGGCTTGGCGATGCGACCCGAGCCTTGGCCGCCCTGGTCGAGACCCTGGCCACCTTCCTCGGCACGAGCGCGGACGCGATCGATCCACGCCGTCCCCTGGCCGAATACGGGATCGATTCCGTCGACCTGCTGACCCTCGTTCTGGAGATTGAGGAGCGGCTGGGGCGCAAGTACCCGCCCGGCATCTTCTTCGATGTCGATACCCTCGACCAGCTGGCGGAGCGCATCAGCCTGCTCAATGATTCGAACAAAGCGCCTGCGCCGGCTGGGCCTTCGACGTCCACATGAGCTTCACGGTCTGGCCATTTGGAACTCTGCGCCGCTTACGCCAAGCCATCGCATCTGAAAGGGCGGCTCTGGCCGCCGAACGCGCCGCGCTGGCGGACCAGCGCGCGGATTTTTTGGCCTTGAACACCGAACTTCGCAACCGGCTCGGCGACTTTGCGGAGCTGCGGGATACCGTGGCCGCCGAGCGGACGGCTCTTGCTGCCGAACGCGCCGCGGTGGCGGACCAGCGCGCGGATTTTTTGGCCTTGAACACCGAAGTTCGCAACCGGCTCGGCGACTTTGCAGAGCTGCGGGATGCCGTAGCCGCCGAGCGGACGGCTCTTGCTGCTGAACGCGCCACGCTGGCTAACCAGCGCGCGGATTTTTCGGCGTTGAGCGGCGAAGTTCGCAATCAGCTCTGCGATCTTGCGACTGCGCGGGCAGACCTGGCGGCGG
>JAFAME010000049.1 GCA_019233695.1 Methylobacteriaceae bacterium | reverse complement strand
TCAGCACGCCGGTCGCCTCGTCGAACACCGAGCTCGCAATGGTGCCGGTCGGCGGCTGAGTGTCGACCTTCAGGGCGGCGCTGCCGCCCGGCCCGCCCGGGTTGCCGGCAAGATCGGCCCACGGATCGGCAATGCCGACCGACACATTGGCGCTCTCAGCCGCCACGTTGGCATCGGCCGTCAGCGTCGTCGTCCAGGTCAGGCCGCCGTCGCTCGACGCCGGCGTGCTCGCATGCACCCCGCTCGGCAGCACCAGGTCCTTGGCATCAAACCCTGTCACCTTCTCCGAAAACGTCACCGTCGCCGTCACCCCGCTCGCCTCGTTGGCGATGTTGAGCTGGCTCGAACTCAGCACGATCGAAGACACGGTCGGGGGCTGCGTGTCGACGCTGAGCGTCACCGGCGAGCTTCCCGCGCCCGCCGAGCCTGGATCGCCCGCAAGATCGGTCCATTGGTCTGTCGTGCCGATCGAAACGATGGCGCTCTCGGCGGCCACGTTGGCATCGGCCGTCAGCTTGCTCGTCCATGTGATCCCGCCGTCGCTGGACGTCGGCGCGGTCGCATGCACGCCGCTCGGCAACACGAGATCGGCGGCGTCGAACCCCTTCACGGCCTCCGAGAAGGTCACGGTGACGGTGACGCCCGTCGTCTCGTTGGCGATGTTCAACTGCGTCCCGCTCAGCGCGATCGATGACACGCTCGGGGCAACGGCGGCGGTGACCTCGGTGCCTGGCGTGCCCGACGCTCCGTCGGTGACCGCGTGGAACGAGCTTGCCGTGGGACTGGCCAGCTTCAGCTGCTTGCTGATGCCATTGCTGGTGACGGTAAGGATGTGGGATGCCGAGTCGTAATTCGCTGTCGCGCCGGTGGCGAATGCAAGGCCTCGCAAGTCGATCACATCGCCATCGGCGTAGGCGCTGATCGTGTTCGTCGGTATCGTCGTGCCGTCGATCCGCAATGTCGCGGGGCTGCCGGACTGAAACGCAATCGTGCCGGTTCCGGCGCTGTCGGAAGCTCCGAGTTCGAGCGTACCACCGCCCGACAGCTTGATCCCATTGGTGAATGTATTGTGAGCGGTAAGATCGACGGTGCCGGCGCCGTTCACGACCAGGCCGCCGGCGCCGGTCAGGCCGCTCGCATCGTTCGAACCGGTCATGTCGGCAATCACGCCAGCGACCGTCAACGTCTTGTTGAGCGCCGGAGCGAGCGTCACCGACTGGTTGCCTTGAATGAAGAGGCCGTCGCCGTAGGTCGCGCCAACCCCACCCGCGGTGGAGGTCCCGCCGCCGCCGGCGGCCGCCCCGCCTGTGCCAGCCGTCAGTGTCGCCGCGCCAAGGCTGCCGCCTTCGATGGTCAGAGTGCCGCCTTGCTGGACAAAGACGTCGCCCCCCGCGGCAAGGCCGCCGCCGCCACCACCGAACGATATGTGCGATGGGGTGTTGTGGTTGGCGTCTCCGCGGGAGCCCCCTTTTCCGGCGCCAAAGCCGCCGGCGCCGGACAGGCCGTAATACGAGCTGGCACCGCCGCCGCCAAAACTGCCGCTGCCGCCGTTTCCGACGGACGAAGCGCCGCCACCGCCGCCGAAGCCTCCCGCCCCGCCGTTGCCGAAGCTGGTCCCGCTCCCGCCGCCGCCACCGAATCCCCCGGCGCCCCCCGCCCCCAAACTGCCCGCATGACCGCCAACGCCGCCGCCACCTCCCCCGCTTGAGCCGCCTCCACCGCCGCCACCGCTGGCTCCGCCGGCCCCTTGGCCCGGGCTCGCTCCACCGGGACTGGCGCGCGGGATGATGCCGGGCGAGCCGGAAGCACTAGGCCCGCCGCCACTGGCGCCGACCCCGACGCCGCCCCCGCCGCCGAGGCTTCCGGCCGCAGGTCCGCCCGGCCCGCCGGCGCCGCCAAGACCTCCGCCGGCGCCAAAGGTGGCATGGGCGCCATGAAGAGGCTGTCCCTGCCCGTTATAGCCGTTGCCGTTGCCGCCGTTGCCCCCCTTCGCCGCGTCGTTGGTGAAGCTGACGTTGTCGAGAATGACCGAACCGGCAGACGCAACGAAAAGCCCGCCGCCCAAGCCGGCGCCGCCGCCAGCCCCGGCGCCCCCGGCGCCGCCGACGGCGCTCATGTGATTGAGGGTCAGATCGTTGACCGTGACCTGACCGGAATACACGAACAGGCCGCGCTGCGTGCCGCCGCCGTCGAGCGCGAAATTGCCGCCATTGATGGTGAGCGTGGAGCCGGTCGGCAGATTGATCGCCAACAGATCCACATTGAGGCTGAAATTGCCGGTAATATTGATGACGTAATTGTCGACGGGGCCCGTATCCATCGCCCTGATGGCGCCGTTCAGCGTCGTGGTCGTGGCGTTGCCGAAGGTCGCCCCTTCGCTGCCGACCGTGTAGGTCGTCGTCATGAAACTCCCCCCTCATGGTTCACCGACGGCGATCCGATCGAGGCACGCGACGGCGCGCTGTGTTGGTGCGATGTTGTCTGCACGGAATGGGCATCGAGCTCGGCGATCAGCGGCCGCAGCTCTCTCTTGTATCTGCGCCAGCGGCCGAGGCCGCGCGCATTGACCGGTTCACGCACCTGTTTGCGGCTGACGGTCAGCACCCGGCTGTCGCGCTCGTAAAAGCGCTCGCAGGCGGCGTCATAGGGCAGGTCGAGAAATTCGAGGACGCGGCGCAAGGTGCCGGTGAGATCGTTGACCCAGTCCGCGAGTTCGACGGTCAGAAGCGGGTTCGGCAGGACGGCGCGCCAATGCGCCATGAGCCTTTGGTGCTCGGCGATGTACCAGCCGAGATCGCCGAGATCGTGCGCATAGGGATGATGGCCGAAGAAGCGGTAGGTGAAGATCGACAGGCCGATGTCGCGCGGGTCGCGCGTGCAGTAGATGATGCGTGCGCCCGGCAGCATCAGCGCGATGAGGCCAAGATAGTCGAAATTGCCCGGCATCTTGTCGATGATGCGCGCCGCCCCCGGCGCGAGCGCGCGCAGCTCGGCGAGGTAGCGCTCCGCCGCCGCATCGAACGAGGCCTCTTCGAGTGCGGCGATCCGCCCCACGGCATCCGAGGTGTCGGAGCCGCCGAGCTCGGCAAAAGCGCGACCGAGAGCCGCTCGCTCTCCCGCACCGAAAGCCTGCGGATGGCTGGCGATGATCTGCTCGGCTAGCGTCGTGCCCGAGCGCGGCATGCCGACAATGAAAACGGGCGCCGGATCGCGGTTGCGCGCGCGAGGGCCGTCGGCCAGACGGGCGCGATCGAAGCGCGCGATCGTCGCGTCGACGAAATTGCGGCGGGCCTGGCGCGAGAACGGCTGGAAACGTCCAATCAGGCGATGGCCCTCGGTCCAATGGGGAAAGGCTCGATCAGGTTCGCCCTGCTGCGACCAGAACTTCGCCAGATCGAAATGCCCCATGATGCGGTGTTCGGGGACCAGGCCGGGAGCCGCCGCGAGCGCCCTCTCCATGACGCCGGCATGCTTGCGCGCCTCCGCCGGCTTGCCCTCTGCCAATGCCAGCAAGATGCGACGCCATGACGACAAGGGCGCCAGCTCCGGCGGAGCCTCTCCGATCTTTGCCAGGGCAGCGCGCGCCTCCTCGACGCGGCCCAGCTGCAGCAGCGCCAACGAGCGTTGCATCTGCCAATGGCGGGCCAGCCGCGGCTCGGCCGGGACGGGCTGCTCGTCGAGAAGGGCGAGCGCTTCGCTGGCTCGTTCCTCCTGCAGGAGTGCCGCGGCCAGGTTGAGCCGCGCCTCGGCCGCCGCCGGGTGGCACGAAAGGACGCCGCGCAGCAAGTCCTCGCTCTCTTCCGGGGCGCCGGTCAGCCGCAGGAAGACGGCGAGATTGGCGGCGGCAGCCGCATGCCCAGGCGCGGCAACAAGCGCCCGCCGCATTGCGACCTTGGCCCGCTCGATGTCGTCGCGGCGATAGCGCACGATGCCGAGATTGACCCACGCGTCGGCGAATTCGGGTGCGAGCCGCACCGCTGCGGCGAACTTCTCCTCGGCGTCATCGAGCCGATCGAGCGCCAGGAGCGCGAGGCCGACCATGTAGACGGCTTGCACCATGTTCGGGGCGCGCCGACGCGCCCGGCGCGCCGCATCGAGCGCCCTGTCATGCTCGCCCAAGGCAAGCAACGCCGCCGACAGATTCAGGAACGGCGCCGGATCATCCGGCAGGAGTTGCGTGCAGGCGCGAAACTGGGCGGCGGCTTCGGCGTGCCGGCCGACCGCATGAAGACCGAGACCATAGTGCAACTGCGCGTAAGCATCGTCCGGAGCAAGCGCGCGGGCCTTGGCCAATAGCGCGAGCGCATCGGCCCGCTCTCCAAGCCGCAATTGCGACAGGCCGAGGAGACGGATGGCATCCGGATCGCCTGGCCTCGCTCTGCATAACTCGGCAAAAATCGCCGCCGATTCGGCGAACGCCCCAGCGCGATAGCACGCCTGGCCGCGCGCGAATGCCTCCGCCACGGCCTTCCGGTCACCAACCCGCGGCGCATCAATCAGGCTTTGAAGATCAGGCACCCTCCAACCCCCGGCCGCCCGTCATGGCAAAATCTGCCGACGACGGCCCGCTCGATGCCTGCCACAGCGGCACAGCGCTTGTCCCCTCGGTGCCGGGCACTGTGCGCCGGCGTCTCAATGATTCCGCAGGTGACGTTAGACACGTCCCGCGAGCAGGATCAAGCCCGCACATCCGAGACCGCCACTGACTCGGACAAGCACATTTCCGCGCCCCGGCCCTGCGTCGCTTCGCAGGGCTCGGCCGGTGACACCGAAGGACCCCGTCGCGCCTGCGCGACAGGACCCTGCGTTCCGGATCCGGCTAGGCCGCCACCGTTCTCACTTGGTCGCGACGTTGTAGAACACGACGTCGGCGCTTGGTCCGACGACGAAGTTCTTCACGCTGGCACGCTCGGCGATCTGCTTGGTCTCCTGGAACATGATGATGAACGGGCCTTCGTCCATCACCTTCTTCTGCAGATCGATGTAGTCCTGCTCGCGCTTCTTGGCATCTCTCTCGCGCACCGCGGCGTCGGTCAGCTTGCTGATCTCTGGAATAGGCCACGCGTTACGCCAGGCGAGCGGCTTGTCCTTGGGATTGTCGGAATTGTCGGTATTGCGGGCAAAGGAATCCGCGTTCGTATGCGGATCCATGTAGTCGGGACCCCAGTAGATCAACAGCATCTGGTGCTGCCGGGCGCGATATTTGGTGATGACCGTCTTCTGTTCGGCGGGCTGGATGGTGACCTTCACGCCGCCCTGCGCCATGGTCGACTGGATCGCCTGGGCGATGTTCGAATAAGGGGCCGAATTGGGCGCATCGAACGTCACCTCGAAGCCGTTGGGGTAGTCCGCCTCGGCGAGCAGCGCCTTCGCCTTGGCCGGATCGAACGTATACTTGTTCTCGTCGAGCGAAGCCCAGAAGCCAGACGGCCAGAACGACTGATGCACCTGGTAGTCGCCCTTCAGGAAAGAATTGACCATCGCGTTGTAGTCGACGAGGTAGTGCATCGCCTGGCGCACCTTGACGTTGTCGAACTGCGGCGTCTTGAGGTTGAGGGCGACGTAGACGAGGGTTGCCTGCGGGGCGGTGGTGACCACGATGTCCTTGTTGCCGGCAAGACTCGCCACCTGATCGGGCGTCAGGTCGCGGGCAATGTCGGCGTCGCCCTTTTCGAGAAGGAGCCGCTGGGCGGCAGGTTCGGGAACGTGGCGCACGACGACCCGCTTCAGTGCCGGGGCGCCGCCCCGATAGCCGGCAAAGGCGTCGAGCACGACGCTTTCGTTGGCCTTCCATGAGCGCAATGCGAAGGGGCCGGAGCCCGCCGAATTCGCCTTGAGCCAGCCGTTGCCGAGATCGCCGTTCACCTCATGGGCGAGCGCCGTCTTCTTTTCGACGACGGAGCCGACGATGGACGACACCAGGCTCAGCACGAGCGAGGGCGAAAAGTCCTCGCTGATGGTGAATTGGAGCGTGCCGGCATCGACCGCCTTGACCAGCTTGTCGACATTGTCCTTGGTCCAGCCGAGCTGGGTGATGAGGAAGGCCGGCGTCTTGTCGAGCTTGACGACGCGCTGCAGCGAGAAGGCCGCATCCTCGGCCGTGACCGGATCGCCCGACTGGAATTTCAGGCCGGAGCGCAGCTTGAACGTGAAGGTCTTGCCGTCCTCGCTGACCTGCCAGCTTTCGGCAACGCCGCCGACAAGCTTGGTCACGTCGGAGGCCTCGAAGCGCATGATGCGGTCATAGACGTTGGTGTCGATCTCGATCCCCGACAGCTCGTAGGCCTCGGCCGGATCGAGCGTGATCATGTCGTCGATGTTCTTGGCGATGACGAGCGTGTCGGCGGGCGTGGCCGCCATGGTGGCGGGCGAGAACAGGAGCAGGACCCCCGCAACGAGCGCTTGCTTCAATCGATCCGACATCTCGATCTCCCGGGCTTGCGGGCCGGCACGCTGGCGCACGCGGCCGGCCGAGGCCGCATCACAATGCGTTTTGGACGCGAAAGCAAGCGGCTGTCGAAGCCCGGCCTTCGAGACGGCGAGCAGCCTCGGCGTCAGGCCCTTTGCAGCGCCGGCAGATCGTATTTCGTCAGGTCGCCGATGCACTCGACCTCGACGTCGGCTGGAGGATGATTTGCCAGTATCGAGGCATCATGAGCGTAGTGTCCCTGCCTGGGAAATACGGTCGTGACCCTGTCGCCCCAGTTTCGTTTCACCGCGTCGAGGATGCCGAGCTTGTCGTCGATCAGCACGTAGCGGCGCGCCGGATACCAGCGCTCGACGTCATCGAGCTCCTTTTCCTTATGGACATAGATGAGGACGCGGTCCTCGAAGGCGCGCCACAGGCCGGAGCGCTCCACCTTGCGGGCCTGAAAGACCGCGTCTCCATCGGAGAGGATGACGGCGGGACCCCACGTGGCGGCGTGCTTCACCACGTCGAGGGCACCGGGATAGAGGCGATTGGCGAAGGGATAATCCAGGAGCCAGTTTGCCAAGCGCAGGATCTGCGGATCGTGCAGCTCTTCCAGCCGGTAGCGTTCCAGCGCGCCCAGATAATCGGCATAGCCAAGCTCGCGGCGCAGCTCCTCGAAAATGGCCCAGTAGCGATCGCGCGCCCGTTCCCCGAACGATCGCTGGATATGTTCGCTGAGGTCCTGCTGGATCTGATCATTGTCGAGCAGCGTGTTGTCGACATCGAACAGAAAGACAATATCAGCCGTCATCGCGTCCGCCCTGCCCCTTCGATCCGGCCGAGATGCAATGGCGGAAGCGGGCGGCCGGAATCGGCGGAGCCCGCTCCAAGGGTTGTGGCCCGGATCTGTCGGGCGCTAAGCGGCGAAGCTCGCCGGGGCTTCGTCAAACGCATGATCCATCCGTTCGTCCCACAGCCGCACGCCGCCCGTGATGCCGGCCGCATTTGAAACGGTTTTCACCTTGGAAGGCAATGGCAGCTCGATCAGCTTGGCATTGCCGCCACCGATATAGAGCGTGTCGTAGTTGATCACCGTCTCGAGAATGGCGATCGCCTTGCGCAGCCGCTTGTTCCAATGTTCCGCACCAACGGATTGGAGGGCTGCCTCGCCCAGGTATTGGTCATAGGTCTCGTCGGTCTTGATGGGATGCTGGCTCATCTCGAAATGCGGCGCGATCCGGCCATCCTGGAAGAGCGCAAAGCCCATGCCCGTCCCCATCGTCAGAACGCATTCGAGCCCGCGGCCCTTGATCACGCCAAGCCCCTGGACGCTGGCGTCGTTGAGGACGCGCACCGGCTTCTTCAGATGCGCCGCGATGGCGGCGCCCAATCGGAAGCCATGCCAATATGGCGTGCCGAGATTCGGGGCGGTCAAAATCGTGTCGCTTCGGACGACGCCGGGAAAGCCCATCGAGATGCGATCGAAGCTGCCGAGCTGACCGGCAAGCGCGACCAGGGATGTCACGACGGCCTCAGGTTTGGCCGGCTTCGGTGTCTTCACCCTGACGGGACCGGATGCCATCTCTCCGGAAACCGTCATGACGCCCGCCTTCAGATGGCTTCCACCAATGTCGATTGCGAGCGTCAAGGGACCGGCTGCCGCGCGGGAGACTTCAGGTGCCATCGGCATGTCCTCCCTCGTGTGCTCCTGGCTCGATCCCGACGGATTGTTTTCGCCGGGCGGAAGCTTGACCATGCAGCGTTCGCCGATTGCCCGTCACGCATCGGGGCCATCGACGCCTTGGGTCCGGGCAGGGCTTTTTGCAGCACAAATTTAACTTCGCCAAAAGAATTTACGTGTTCCGATGGCATTCCGACAACGGAGCACTCGGTTTTTCAGGAATGCGTCCATGCTGAACCTCCTTGCGCGCTTTGCAAAGGACACGCGCGGCGCGACCGCGATCGAGTACAGCCTCATCGCCTCGCTGATCGCCCTGGCCATCATCACCGCAGTCAGCCAGATCGGCAGCAAGGTCACCAACACCTTCAACAACGTCGGCAACGGCATGCGGGGCTCGTGACAGCCCAGGGCTACGCTCTCCCGATCATCTCCGCCAACCTTCCTTGGCAGCCTGCCGCGTCATCCCGGCCGAAGCACCGCGAAGGCGGTGCGTAGAGCCGGATCCGGAACCTGCCCCCCTTCCGGAGCTTGCCGCCGGATCCCGGAGAGCCGCTGCGCGGCTTCCGGGATGACAATCCGCGATTTCATCAGGCGCTTCGTCGCAGGAAGGAGCGGCGTTGGACTGCTTCAACGCGAATGGAAGCGAGTCTAGAATTCAGGCTGGCAGGGCTGAGGCCGCGTGCGCGTGCTCGGGTCGGGCGGCGGGAGGATGGAATGCGGCTGACGGGCTATTCCGACCGCTGGTCGGTTCGACCTGGCGAGGACATCGCCTTCCACGTTCATTGCACCGAAGATTACTACACGGCGCAGCTCGTCAGGCTGCGCCATGGCGACCAAAACCCCAAGGGACCGGGCTTCAAGGAAGCGGAGGTGGCCTCGCCGCTCGACGGCCGCCACCGCGGCTTTGCACGCGAGATCTGCAAGGGTTCGTACGGCATCGCCGAACTTGACGATCTGCTCGACGGCGTCGAGAGCTTCAGCCTCTCGGTGTGGATCTGGCCGACGCTGCCGCGTGCCGGTGCCCAGGGCGTGCTATCGTGGCTTGCTCCGCCCGGCGACAGCGGGCTCGGCATGTTCCTCGCCGAGGCAGGGACGATCGAATGCCGCCTTCCCGGCGGCAGGTCGCTCCGGTCCGGTGTCCGGCTCGAAGCGAGAGAATGGTATCATCTTGCTTTATCGATCGATGGGCGATCCGGAGCGGTCTCGCTGTCGGTTGTCGCCAAGCGCTGGAGTCCCGCGCTCGCAAAGCAGGAGACTGTCCGCACAACGCTTGACGGCAGAGCGGACCTGCGCCCGCGCGCTTCGCTTCTGTTCGGTGCCGGCGGCCTCGAACCGACGGCCGACGGTCCGCGCCCGGTCATGGTGTTCAATGGCAAGATCGCGCGTCCGATGATCCTCGCCGGCGTCCGTTTGGCGGCAGACGACCCACCGCACGATGCCGTTCTCGCTGCGTGGGATTTCGGCCGGAGCGCTGAAGCCACTACCTTGGTCGACGTGAGCGGAGGCGGCCGGCACGGACGCCTCGTCAACCGCCCGGCGCGAGCGATGACGGGTCCCGACTGGCCCGGCGGCGCGCCGCGCGGAGCGCCGACGGCAAGCACGCATGATGCGGTTCATTTCCACGACGATGACGTGGCGGACGTCGGCTGGCCCGAGAGCCACAGGCTGCGGGTGCCCGACGATCTGCCATCGGGCGTCTATGCGCTGCGCCTGCGCACCGGGGGCGAGGAGGATCATCTTCCGTTTTTCGTATGCCCGCCTCGTGGCGCGCGCGACAGGCCGCCTCTCGCCGTGCTGATGCCGACGCTGAGCTACCTTGCTTACGCCAACGAATCCCTGGACCTCTCCGGCACCGTCCAGCTGTCGCCCATGCAGGACATGAGCCTGCGCGCCGAAGCCTATCGTTACGTGGCGGAGAATGGTCTCAAAAGCACCTATGACACGCATTCCGACGGCAGCGGCATCTGCCACGGCTCGCTGCGCCGCCCGATCATCGATTTCCGCCCGAAGGCGCGCTGCCGCGCCTTCGATGCGCCGCACCAGTTTGCCGCCGACCTGCATATCATTGATTGGCTGGTTCAGAAGAACTACGTCTTCGACATCCTGACCGACCATCTCCTGCATTCCGATCGATCGGAACTGCTCGCCCCTTACCGCGTGGTCGTCACCGGGTCGCATCCGGAATACTGGACAGGCCCCATGCTCGACGCCCGCGACCGCTGGCTCGCCGCCGGGGGCCGGCTCATGTATCTCGGCGGCAATGGCTTTTATTGGGTGACGGCGATCGCGCAGGACAGCCCGGACATCATCGAGATCCGCCGCTATTTCGGCAGCCGCACCTGGTCGGGAGAGGCGGGCGAGGAGACCTTGAGCCTCACAGGCGAGCGCGGCGGCCTGTGGCGCGATCGAGGCCGCGCGCCCCAGTCGGCCCTCGGGATCGGTTTTTCGGGGCAGGGCTATGATCGGGGCGTGCCCTACCGCCGCAGAGAGGCGAGCTTCGAGCCGCAATGGCGCTGGGTCTTCGAGGGAGTATCCGGCGAAACCTTCGGCAGTGGCCCCTCGCTCGTCCTCGGCCACGGGGCCGCCGGCTTCGAAGTCGACCGGGCCGATGCGCGCGAGGGCACGCCGGCCCATGCCGTCGTTCTCGCCTCCTCCGAACGCTTCAGCGACGCCTATCAGGCCGCCGGCGAGCTCGTCCCGTCGACCCACCCCTGGATGAGCGGTTCGCACCCGCAATCGGGCATTCGCGCCGACATGCTGTTCATGCGTGGACCGAACGGCGGCGCGGTGTTTTCAACCGGCTCCATCATCTGGTGTGCCACCCTGTCGGCGAGCGGCTGCGACAGCGACACGTCGCGCATCACCGACAACGTGCTGAAGGCCTTCCTGGCCGAGAACCTGCCCGTCGCGCCCGCGTGAGTCACCGAGCCGACCCGTTCGAACCCGTGCCCGCTGCATTGCCTCGATGTCGACCGTCCCGTCACCGCCGAGCACCACGCCATAGACCGCGCGCGCCCGCTCGCGGCTGATCCAGCGCTCGGCGACGTCGTGGCGAACCCGCTCGGCATCGCGCTCGAAGGGGTCCCCATAGCCGCCCCCGCCGGCCGAGATCGACACGATCATCTCTCCGGGCTCAAGCCAGATTTCGGCGCAGCTCGGGATGGCCTCCCGCGTCCCGTCCTGGCGCTGGAGGAACTGGTTCGATGTTCCACCGGCCCCGCCGCCGCGCGTCCCCTGGGCAGCATTGATGTTGCCGTCGCTCACATAGGCGACGCACATCGGCGCCTCGGTCGGCCCGAAGACGGCGAGCGCGCTCGGCGCGCCGCGTGATCGTCCGGGCCCCTCGGTGTCCTGGAGCAGGCGCCGCTCTGCAACGAAGATCGGCTGGCGGAGCTCGTCGAGCTCGATGCTGTCCTGATAGCAGACCCCGGCGTTGCCGACGTGGACGATCGACAGCCAACCGTCGGCCTTCGGCGCGCCGGCTCCCCCGGTCACGCCGAGATAGACCTCGTTGACGTAAGGCGCGCCGCTGCGCGGATCCATGCCGGAGATGACGCCGATCGAGGGCGGCAGCACGGCGCCGGTCTCGGCCAATCCGAGCCCGTCGGCGAGATTGGCGAAGGCCGCCTGCACGGGATTGGCGACGCGATCGGCGATATTGGTCGTTGCGACCGAACAGCTCGTCGGATGCCGCGGAATGCCGCAGATGCAGTTGTCGCGCAGGTGCACCTTGATCCGGCGGTAGCTGCCGGCGTTCTTCGGCACCGTCGCGTCGATGCTGTTGAAGACGCCGAGAAGGGCTGCCGAGCGGGCCGTCGCCTCGCTGAGGTTGAGACCGCAGGGCATGCAGTCGGGGTTGTCGCGCAGGTCGATCTCGATTTCGGCCGTCTCAGGCCGGCTCGTCACCGTGACCTTGATCTCGACGCCGTCCGGCGGCGTGCCGGGTATCGGATCATGCCGGCTTGTCCGCGTGATCGTTCCCGCCGGAAGGCGACGGACTGCGTCGACCATCCGCTTTTCGCTGTAGGCAAACCAGGCGCGGGCGAATTCGGCGAGCGTATCCCATCCGATCTCCTTGCCGAGATCAATGAGCTCGCGCTCGCCGATGCGCGCGGCGCCCAGCGTCGCCAGATAGTCGCCCCACCATTGATGCGGCACCCGGATGCGCATCTCGCACATACGGATCACGTCGCGGACGTGCGCGTAGCCTTCCTGGATCTTCACGGCCGGGAAGATCAGCGCTCCCTCGGCATAGACATCGACTGCCGTGCCCATGTAGGTCGTCGGCAGCGCGTTGCCGCAATCGGCCTGGTGGCCCTTGGCGAGAACGGTGAAGCGATGCACGCCCTCCTCATCGATCACCGGCACAAGGATGGAATGGTCGGCCGGATGCGTGCAGCCGTGATAGGGCGAATTGTGAAGGAACGCGTCGCCGCGCTTCAGCACGGGATGGAACTCGCGCATGGTCGCCGCCATCCGATCGGGGCCTGAGAGGACATGGATCGGCAGGCTCTCGGCGAAGGCCAGCAGTTCGTCCTGCGCGGTGAGAATGCAGCACGAGAAGTCGCGGGCGATGACGAGGATGCCCGAGCGGCCGCTGCGCAGGAGGGTGTTGGCCATCTTGCGCCCGATGCCGTTGAGCCGGCTGTGAATGATCGCCATCTCGGCGCCGGTGAGGCTCATCTCAAGCTCCTCCCTCTGCCCCGCTGCCGCGCAGATCGACGATGAGAGTTCCGCGCTCGTCGAGGCGCCCGACGGTGCC
>JAFAME010000420.1 GCA_019233695.1 Methylobacteriaceae bacterium | reverse complement strand
AACCAGGACACCATGCCGGGATTGGCGCCGCAGCAGCTGATGGCCGTCGGTCCGCCCGGAAGAGCCCGGCGAAGGTCGAGCACCTCTTCGCGCAGGGCGTAGTTCGAACGCTGCGACATGGTCAGCCGCGCATCGGTGTAGAACCCCGGCCAGGGCTCGGCCACGGTGTCGATGTAGAAGGCGCCAAGCTCCTTGCAGAGCCGCATGATGGCGACCGACGCCACTTCGACCGAGAGGTTGACGACAAGCCCCGGGCCGGGCCCTGCCGCGAGCAACGGCTTCAGCACCGAATCGAAGTTTTCGCGGGTGATCGCCAGGTGCAGGAATCTGATGCCGCGCTCGTCGAGCAGCCTTCGGTCGCTGTCCTCGGGATCGATGACAACGAACTTCGAGCGGTCATGCGCGATATGCCGCTCGAGCAACGGCAAGGTGCCCTTGCCGATGGAGCCGAAGCCGATCATGACGATCGGACCATCGAAGCGGGCATGGACGGACCATTCGGGCATCCTGGTCTCCGGGAAGGGAAGCAACAGGCGGGGCGGGCCGCTGCGTTCAAGCAAGGGCCATCGCATTGGTCAAGAGATGGGCGCCGCGCATGCGCGAACTGCTGTGTTCCCTCGACCCGACGCAGCGGCGTTTTCTGCTAGTAGGAAGAACGGGTGGAAATGATTGTTTGGAAATTGCCCGCAATCCTGACCCGCAAGCACTGAGCCTCCTCACACAATCGACAGAGCGGGCACAGAAACACAGCAAGCCGTCCCATGTTCGTGTCCATCTCCACCACCCACCGGCCCGCAACGGATCTCGGGTTTCTGCTGATGAAACACCCAGATCGCGTGCACGAGGTGGAGCTTGCCTTCGGCCGCGCCGTGGTGTTCTTCCCGCAGGCGCAGGAGGCGCGCTGCGAAGCGGTCCTGATCCTGGATATCGACCCGATCGGCCTCGTTCGCGGCCGCGGCTCGGCCGAGGGTCTGCTCGACCAATATGTCAACGATCGCCCCTATGTCGCGTCGTCTTTTCTCTCGGTGGCGCTCAACCGCGTCTTTCGCTCAGCGATGGCCGGCACTTCGCGCGAACGCCAGGATCTTGCAGCGATGGCCCTCCCGCTCGAAATCATCGTCACGCCGCTGCCGGTGCGCGGCTCGGGCGATCTCGTGCGGGCGCTGTTCGAACCCCTCGGCTGGATGGTCGAGGTCGAGCGCATCGCGGGCGAAGCCGGCCCGTCCCGCTACGTCCGGGCGCGGCTTGCCGGCATTCTGCGCCTCGCCGATGCGCTGAGCCACCTTTACGTGCTGATGCCGGTGCTCGACGACGACAAGCACTACTGGATCGGCGACGACGAGGTCGAAAAGCTGCTCGCCAAGGGCGGGGCGTGGCTGCAAACGCATCCCAAGCGCGAGCTTGTAATTCGACGCTATCTGAAGCGTCGTGGCGCCCTCGTCCGCGCGGCACTGGCGCGCCTTGCTCCGGAGGAGGTTTTTGACGGAGAATCCGGCCGGACGGCCGGAGCGGAAGACATCCTCGAAGCGCCGCTGCGCCTGCACGACCTACGGATCGAGGCGGTGGCGGCGGCGCTTACGACAGCGGGCGCTTCGGCAGTCGCCGATCTCGGTTGCGGCGAAGGCAAGCTCCTTGCCCGGCTCGCCCGCGACCAGAGATTCACCAGGTTGATCGGTCTTGATGCAAGCATGCGCGCCCTGGAACGGGCCGCCGATCGCCTGAAGATCGGCCGGATCGGCGCCACGCGGGACGAGCGCATTTCGCTGCTGCACGGTGTGCTCACCTACCGCGATGCGCGCTGGCAAGGCGTGGACGCCGCCGCTCTCATCGAAGTGATCGAGCATCTTGATCCGGACCGCCTGCCGGCGCTCGCCGAAGTGGTGTTCGGCGCGGCCCGACCGGCGACCGTGATCGTCACCACGCCCAATGCCGACCACAACGTGCTCTTTCCGACGCTCGCGGCGGGCGCCTTCCGCCATCCCGACCACCGCTTCGAGTGGACGCGCGCCGAGATGCAGGCCTGGGCCGGCACGATTGCGAGCCGATACGGCTACCGCGCTGTGCACTCCGGCATCGGCGACGCGCACCCTGAATTCGGCCCGCCGACCCAAATGGCGGTGCTTACGCGATGAGCTTCGAAGACGCGGTCGTCCTCGACATCCCGGACTTCTCGCTTGTCGTGCTGATCGGCGCGACGGGAGCGGGCAAGTCGACGTTCGCGGCACGCTGGTTTCGGCCGACGGAGATCATCTCGTCGGACCAGTGCCGCGCGCTCGTGTGCGACGACGAGACCGACCAGTCGGCGACCGCCGATGCCTTCGAGCTCGCCCGGGCCATCGCCGAGATTCGCCTGAAAAACCGCCGGTTGGTCGTTCTCGATGCAACCAACGTCCGCGCCGCCGACCGAAAGCCGTGGATCGAGATCGCCCGGCGCTGGCATGCCCTGCCCGTGGCCGTCGTGATCGATCCGGGGGCCGATGCGTGCATCGCCAACAACAAGGGGCGGCAGAACCGCGATTTCGGGCCCTCCGTCCCCCGCCGCATGACCCAGGAAATCCGCCAAGGGCTTGCGCGACTGCCGCGCGAGGGGTTTCGTCAAGTGTGGCGCCTGTCATCCGTCGAGGGCATGGCCGCGGCCCGCGTCGAGAGACGACCGCTGTGGACCGACCGGCGGGACGATCCTGGCCCGTTTGACATCATCGGCGATGTTCACGGCTGCGCCGACGAATTGGAGGCATTGCTGCGGCGCCTCGGCTATGGCCTGCGGCAGGACGGGACCACGATCGAGATTGTGCCCCCCGAGCGTCGCAAGCTCGTCTTTGTCGGCGACCTCGTCGACCGCGGCCCGCGCACGCCCGACGTGCTGCGCATTGTCATGGCCGCCGTAGATGCCGGGCAGGCTCATGTCGTGCAGGGCAATCACGATCAAAAGCTCAGCCGCTGGCTCGCCGGCCGGGACGTCAAGATCGCCCATGGCCTCCGGGAATCGATCGATCAGCTCGCCGCCGAGACGGCCGACTTCCGCGACCGCGTCAAGACGTTCCTCGATGGTCTGCGCAGCCATTATTGGCTTGCCGGCGGGCGGCTTGCCGTCGCCCATGCGGGGCTCAAGGAGGAGATGATCGGCCGAGGCTCGCCGGCAGTGCGTGAATTCGCGCTCTATGGCGAAACCACCGGCGAGGTGGACGACTTCGGTCTTCCCGTGCGCCTCGATTGGGCAAACGCCTATCGCGGCAAGACGACGATCGTCTATGGCCATACGCCGGTCGCAGAAGTGCAATGGGTCAACAACACGGCGTGCATCGACACCGGTTGCGTCTTCGGCGGCAAGCTCACAGCCCTGCGCTGGCCCGAAGGAGAGGTGGTCGACGTGCCGGCGGCGCGCGCCCATGCAGCCTCCGCCCGAAAGCTCGCCTCGCCAGCACCCGAGCGTGACGCACAGGCCGCAGCCGACACGCTGCTCGACCATGCCGATGTTTCGGGCCGTCGCTGGATCGACACGACGCTTTTTCGGCGCGTGGTGGTGGCAGAGGAGAATGCCGCAGCCGCGCTCGAAGCGATGGGTCGTTTCGCCATTGCGCCGCAATGGCTCGTCTACCTGCCTCCGACGATGTCGCCGGTCGAGACCAGCACCAGGGAGTCCTGGCTTGAGCGGCCGGAAGAGGCCTTCGCGTTCTACCGGGGACGCGGCCAGGCCGAAGTCGTGCTTCAAGAAAAGCACATGGGCTCCCGCGCCGTCATCGCGCTATGCCGCGACGCGATCGCGGCCAGGCGCCGGTTCGGCACGACGAGCGATGACGCAGGCGCCATATGGACGCGCACCGGCCGCGCTTTTTTCTCCGAGCGTGCAACGACGGACGCGGTTCTCGCACGCATTCGCGGCGCGGTCGATGCCGCCGCGCTCTGGGACGAACTCGGCACCGACTGGCTGCTCATCGACGCAGAGATCATGCCCTGGTCGGCCAAAGCATCGAGCCTGATCGAGCAACAATATGCGCCCGTCGGCGTTGCCGCGCAGTCGGGGCTCGAGGCGGCGCTCGATGCGGCCACTCGCGCCGTGTCGCGCGGCGTCACCGTCGAGAACCTGCGCGATCGCCTGGCGCTGCGTCGCGAGAAGGCCCGTCGCTACGCGGCAGCCTGGCGGCCCTATGCATGGCCGGTGTCGAGCGTCGATGATCTGAAGGTAGCGCCCTTCCATTTCCTGGCGAGCGAAGGCGCAGCCCATTTCGACAAGAGCCACCTCTGGCATATGGAGATTGCCGATCGCCTGATCGCCGTGGACGGCGGGATCCTGACGGCGACGCGGCGACGCCAAGTGGCGCTCGGCGATGAGCAGGCCTGCGCCGAGGCTGCCATTTGGTGGGAAGAACTGACGGCCGGCGGCGGCGAAGGCATGGTCGTCAAGCCGCTGTCGTTCACGCCGCGTGGTTCGAAGGGCCTTATCCAGCCCGCCCTGAAGGTACGCGGGTCGGAATACCTGAGGATCATCTACGGGCCTGAGTACGATCTGCCCGAGAATCTGATCCGTTTGCGCGAGCGTGGCCTCGGCGGCAAGCGCTCGCTGGCGCTGCGCGAGTTCGCCCTCGGCCAGGAGGGCCTAACCCGTTTCGTCGCTCGCGCTCCGTTGCGCAGGGTGCACGAATGCGTGTTCGGCGTCCTCGCCTTGGAGAGCGAGCCGATCGACCCGCGGCTGTGAACGGGCCGGGGCTCCACAGGTCCCTTGCGATCAGGCGGCAGCCCGGTGATGCGGCGCGACGCGTGGCTCCCGCATGAATTCGCCGGCGCCGACGACGCGCCCGCGTGCGCCTGCCAGCGCGCCTGGAACGAGCTCGCGGGCCAGGAATCGATCCTCGTCCACCGGACCAGGCAGGGTGAAGCCTGCCGCGAGGTCGTGCGCGAAGCCGAAGCGCTCATAGTAGGGCGCATCGCCCACGAGGAGGACGGCGCGATGGCTCAGGCGTCGGGCGCGGCGCAGCCCGTGCTCGACGAGCGCCGCGCCGATGCCGGCCGAGCGGCGTGCGGGCGCCACCGCGAGCGGCCCGAGAAGGAGCGCGGCCCGGTCGCCTGCCTCGATGTGCCAGAGGCGCAGGGTCGCCACAAGACCGGCGGTGTCGGCCGCAACGAAGCTCAGGCCTTGCGCCGGCAGCCGGCCTTCGCGCAGCCGCTCGCAGGTCTTCTCGAGGCGCGCCGGGCCGAAGCATGTGTCGAGCAACGCCTCGCGGGCGTGCCAGTCGCCGGGCTTTTCGTCGCGAATCCGGAAGGTCATCGCGATCGGGCGCAAAATGGACGGCCACCTCGGTGAAGGGGTGGCGAGGTGAGCGACGGCTGGCTGGAGCATTTTGCCTCTCCGCGCGGGCGAAGGCGGGCACGTTGCGGCGCGATCGCGCCGGCCGCGTGCAGGGACGTCGGGGAGGGCGCGGGCGAGGCCCGCGCCGCGGGCTCAGATCACGTAGGATTGCAGCGGCGGGAAGCCGTTGAAGCCGACGGCGGAATAGGTCGTCGTGTAGGCGCCCGTGCCCTCGATCAGCACCTTCGAGCCGATCTCCAGGCTCACGGGAAGGGCATAAGGCTCCTTCTCGTAGAGCACGTCGACCGAATCGCAGGTCGGACCGGCGATAACGCAAGGCGCCCGCTCGTCGCCGTCGAACGGGGTGCGGATCGGATAGCGGATCATCTCGTCCATGGTCTCGGCCAGACCGTTGAACTTGCCGATGTCGAGATAGACCCAGCGCACCTTGTCGTCGTCGGCCTTTCGCGAGATGAGGACGACTTCGGCTTCGATGACGCCGGCATTGCCCACCATGCCGCGGCCGGGCTCGATGATCGTCTCCGGAATGCGGTTGCCGAAGTGCTTGCGCAGCGCCCGGAAGATCGCCTGCCCATAGACCCGCACTATCGGCACGTCCTTAAGATAGCGGGTGGGAAAGCCGCCCCCGAGATTGACCATCTGCAGGTGGATGCCGCGCTCGGCGAGGTCGCGGAAGATCGCCGCGGAGGCTTTCAGCGCACCGTCCCACATCTGCGGGTTGCGCTGCTGCGAGCCGACGTGGAACGACAGGCCGTAGGCGACGAGGCCGAGGCGATGGGCATGTTCGAGAACCCGCCCCGCCATAGCCGGGGCGCAGCCGAATTTGCGCGACAGCGGCCATTCGGCTCCGGCGCCGTCGCAGAGGATGCGGCAGAAGACTTTCGCGCCGGGCGCGGCACGCGCCACCTTCTCGACCTCGGCCTCGCAGTCGACGGCGAAGAGGCGCACCCCGAGCGCGAAGGCGCGCGCGATATCACGCTCCTTCTTGATCGTGTTGCCGAAGGAGATCCGGTCGGCCGTTGCGCCGGTTGCCAGCACCTGCTCGATCTCGACCAGCGAGGCCGTATCAAAGCACGAGCCGAGGCGGGCCAGGAGATCGAGGACCTCGGGCGCAGGATTGGCCTTCACCGCGTAGAACACGCGCGTGTCGGGCAGCGACTTGGCAAAGGCGAGATAGTTCTCGCGCACCACTTCGAGATCAACGACGAGGCAGGGGCCCTCGCCGCCCTCCTCGCGTCGTCGACGCAGGAAATCCTGGATACGGTCGGTCATCGCGGCATCCTCCCAGGCGCGGTGCGAAACGCGCCAAGCGAACGAAAGCGTGGACGGCGATACCGGCATCGGCGCGCGATGGAGACGCGGCCCGATGCGGTTGACCCGCCATCCGTGATCGATCTGCCGATCGATCAGATGCTGCGCCGTTGGACACTTCTGCCTTGGAGGGCATTGCGCCATCCCGGCATTGTGGCCATCGCTTGGAGAGGGAGATCCCGCTCCGCACGCCCGGCAAGAAAGACAAGCCTCTTCGGTAAGCCGACCTTTGGAGGGCCGACAGAGACGAAAAAGCCCGGTCCGTCGTTGCTTTAAGTCGCGTCCCCCGTTGGGCGGGGTTCGCCGGTTCGCCTCCGGCTGCCGACCTTACGCGGTGGTTGACCGGCCTCTTGTCCGGATCCCCACCAGCCGACACACGACCACAGGCACGTGCGAAATTGGGCAGCGCATAATTAGGGAGTTCGCGCCCACGGCACAAGTTTTTTTTGCAAAAATCTCGTGCTCTGGAGCACGCGTCGGCGCGCGCCCTTCGCACGTGCTGAAGGCCGGGTTAATTGGCCGCACCCGGGCCGTCGCCGGCGGGGAGAGCGACGTGCCTGCCGCTGTTCGCTCCGGCGAATCGCCGACGGGGCAGCAGTCGCTGGTGGTCGCTGGCAACGGGCGGAAACCGGGGAATGGGTTTTCTTGCCGCGGGGCAAAAACCCGACTACTTCTTCGC
>JAFAME010000354.1 GCA_019233695.1 Methylobacteriaceae bacterium | reverse complement strand
CGCAACATGGCATGTTCCCTCTGCCCATGGCCTTTCCCACGACCCGCCCGACCTCGGCACCGCGCGCCCCGGCCCGGCCGTGGAGCCTCCCCAACATCCTGACCTATGGCCGCGTCCTTGCCGTGCCGGTCGTGGTGGCATGCCTCTTCTGGTCCGAGGTCTTCTGGATGCGCTGGGTGGCGGTCGCGATCTTCACGTTTGCCGCCATTACGGACTTTCTCGACGGCTACCTGGCACGCGCCTGGGCGCAGCAGTCATCCCTCGGCCAGATGCTCGACCCGATCGCCGACAAGCTGCTGGTCGCGGCCTGCCTGCTCATGCTTGTTGCCGACCGCACCATCCAGTCCTGGTCGCTATGGGCGGCAATCGTCATCCTGTGTCGCGAGATCCTGGTTTCGGGCCTGCGCGAGTTCCTGGCCGAGTTGCGCGTGCCCGTGCCGGTCACCACGGTGGCGAAATGGAAGACGGGGCTGCAGCTTGTCGCCATTGGCGTCCTCATCGTCGGACCGGCGGGCGAATTCCTCTTTCCCGGAATCGTGAAGATCGGGCTCGGCCTGCTGTGGCTTGCCGCCATCCTGACGCTTTACACCGGCTGGGACTATATGAGGGCAGGGGTTCGCCACTTCGTCGAGGACTGAGGCGTTCTTGCGATGCCTGAAGCTGGCCGGCCCACGACATGAGGTCCAAATCGATGAAGGCACTTTACTTCGCGTGGGTGCGCGAACGGATCGGAAGGACCGAAGAGGCCCTCACGCCTCCCAACACGGTGAGGACGGTTTCCGATCTCATCGCCTGGCTCGCGGGGCGCGGCGAGGAATATGCGTATGCCTTCGAAAATCCGAGGATCATCCGCACAGCGATCGATCGCGCTCACGTCAAGCACGACGCGCCGATTGCCGGCGCACGCGAGATCGCGTTCTTCCCGCCGATGACGGGCGGATAGGGGGACCGCTCGGTTGCGCACAATTCGCGTTCAAACGGTAGATTTCGATATCGAAGCGGAGGTTGGAGCGCTCACTCGCGGGCGCGCCGACATCGGCGCCGTGGTCACCTTTACCGGCCTTTGCCGTGATGAAGACGGAAGGCTGGCAGCCCTCGAGCTCGAGCACTACCCCGGAATGGCCGAGGCCGAGATCGCCCGCGTCGCGGCGGAAGCAGAGGCGCGCTGGCCGCTTCTCGGCCTGACCGTCGTCCATCGGTCCGGCAGGTTGGAGCCGGGCGAACAGATCGTGCTGGTCGCTACGGCATCGCGCCATCGGGAGGCGGCCTTCGAGGCGGCGGCCTTCCTGATGGATTACCTGAAGACCCGCGCGCCGTTCTGGAAGAAGGAACATCTCGCCGACGGCAGCTGCGGCGAATGGGTGGCGGCGAAGGGCGAGGACGACGCGGCGGCGGAACGCTGGGCAGCGCCTGCATCTGCGGGCTCAGGACGAACCTCAAGTGCAGAGGTAGCCACCTTCTCTCGTCGTCGGGAGAAGGCGGCCGCGAAGCGGCCGGATGAGGGGCAAACCGGTCCGTCTTAGGTTAGAAATAGTTATGATTTTACAGGGCCGTAACCCCTCACCCCATCGCCAAGTGGCGGCACACCTTTTCCCGCACGGGGAGAAGCGGGGTCGCGCTCTTCGTCAAGCCGCCTTGGCCTTGGGTTGGACCTCGGCCGAATAGTCGTTCATCAGTGTCTGCGTGATTGTCCCCGGCGTGAACCGGTAAGGACCGATCTCCGACACCGGCGTGACCTCAGCGGCGGTCCCGCAGATGAACATCTCGGAAAACAAGGCAAGCTCGCCAGGCATGATGGCGCGTTCGATCACCTCGATGCCACGGCGCCGGGCAAGCTCGATGACGGTGCGCCGCGTGATGCCGTCGAGGAAGCAGTCGGGCGTCGGCGTATGGAGCTTGCCGTCGGCGACGAAGAACACGTTCGCCCCGGTGCACTCCGCCACCTGTCCGCGCCAATCGAGCATCAGCGCGTCGGCATAGCCTTTGCGCTCGGCGGCGTGTTTGGAGATGGTGCAGATCATGTAGAGGCCGGTCGCCTTCGATCGGCATGGGATGGTCGCAGGATCTGGGCGGCGGTATTGCGCCATGTCGAGGCGGATCCCCTTAAGCCGCTGGGCGGGATCGAAATAGCTCGGCCACTCCCAGGAGGCGATGGCGAGGTGGATCGTGTTGTTCTGCGCCGACACGCCCATCATCTCGGCGCCGCGCCAGGCGATCGGGCGGACATAGGCGTCAGGGTGGCCGTTCTTCTCGACGACGAGATTGCAGGCCGCATCGATCTCGTCCTCGGAATAGGGAATCTCGAAATCGAGGGCCCGCGCGCTTGCCTTCAGCCGTTCGGTGTGCTCACGCAACTTGAAGATGGCGCCGCCATAGGCCCGCTCGCCTTCGAAAACGGCGCTCGCATAGTGCAGCCCATGGGTCAGCACATGGATCTGCGCCTCCTTCCAATTGACGAGCTTGCCGTCCATCCAGATGACGCCCTCGCGTTGGTCGAAGGGGATAGCGGACATGGTGCAGCTCCTTGAAATCTCAAGCTCGCGCCCTGCTCCCGGCGCGACTGGCTGTTCCTCGCTGTCGCACCTCCGGTCGGCGCGACGCCGGCGGTCGCTCGGCATCCATTTCATCTGGCGCCGGAGCGAAACTTCCGCTAGGCCAGAAAGACTTGGGTGCGTATCCGCATGGCACTTGACGAGTAACAACCGAGATGAAATATGTCAATATGGCTGACGTAAAATGGGCGATCCGATGGAGCCTGCGCTCGCGGCCAAGGCGGAAATGAACCGGGAACTGACACCCGGCGCGCGCATTGCACTGCCGGAAGGGCGCGGCGAAAGCGCCCCGATGTTCGATCTCATCGAGCTTCTGTTCTTCGCCTATCGCGACTTCGTCGGCGATCCGGACCGACTGCTTGAGACCTTCGGTTTCGGGCGGGCGCACCACCGGGTGCTGCATTTCGTCAATCGCCGGCCGGGTCTGATGATCGCCGAGCTTCTCGACATCCTGAAAATCACCAAGCAGAGCCTCAACCGTGTCCTGAAGGATCTGTTGGAGGAAGGCTTCGTCGAGGCGCGTCCCGGCATTGCCGATCGCCGCCAGCGCTTGCTGTTTCCGACCGCCAAAGGCTGCCGGCTGGCCCTTGATCTCGCCCGGCTGCAGAGCGAGCGCTTCGCCCGGGCCTTTGCCGAACTCGCGCCCGAGGCGCGCGCCCAGGCGATGGCCTTTCTTCTGGCGATGGTCGATCCTCAGGAGCGCGGCAAAGTCGCGCAGATCGTCCAGCTCAACGGCGAGGCGGGCCGGCTCATGGTGAGCGCGCCGTGACCGCGGCTTCGCCGACGCTGGCGCCGAGCATTCCCGCCGACGATGCGGCGCACGTCCTCATCGTCGAAGACGACCGGCGCATCCGCGACCTGCTTTCGCGCCTCCTGCAGGACCACGGATACCGCGCCACGACAGCCGGCAATGCGCTTGAAGCGCGCGCCTGCCTCAAGAGCCTTGCCTTCGATCTGATCGTCCTCGACGTCATGATGCCGGGCGAGGACGGCGTCCAGTTTGCGGTCTCGATGCGACGGGACTCGACCGTTCCGATCCTGATGCTGACGGCACGCGCCGAGACGGTCGACCGGGTGCGCGGGCTCGAAGCGGGGGCCGACGACTATCTGGCCAAACCCTTCGAACCGCGCGAATTGCTGCTTCGCATCGCCTCGATCTTGCGCCGCATCGCGCAGCCGCCGGCGCCGCAGCGTGCCGCAAGCGTCCGGTTTGGGGCCTTCACGTTTCTGCCGGAGCGGGGCGAGCTGCGCGAACAGGACCAGATCGTTCGCCTCTCCGACCGCGAGAAGGAAATGCTGCGGCTGCTTGCGGCCAGTGCCGGCGAGATCGTCTCGCGTGAGGCGCTGGCCGGGTCGGGCAATTCAGCCAACGAACGCACGGTCGATGTGCAGGTGAACCGCCTGCGCCGCAAGATCGAGCGCGATCCGGCCAATCCCATCCACTTGCAGACTGCCCGCGGCGCAGGCTACCGGCTGCTCGTAGACACCTGAGACGAGAGCGTCATGAGCCTGTCTCTCGTCGACACCCTGCAGACCCCGCGCTCGATCTGGCGCAGCGCGTCACGCTGGCTGGCGCGGCGCATGCCGAAGGGCCTCTTCGCTCGCTCGCTCCTCATCGTCGTGGCGCCGATGCTGTTGCTGCAGGCCTTCGTCGTCCTGTTTTTCATGGATCGTTATTGGCAGCTCGTGACTTATCGGCTCTCGGCTGCCTTGACCCAGGACATTGCCGCGATCATCGACATTCACAAAAACCTGCCCAATGCGGCCGACGAAGACACTCTTGAGCGTATCGCCGGCGATCGTATGGGTCTCGACATCGAGTTCCTCCCGAAACAGAGCTTGCCGCCGGCCCTGCCAAAACCGTTCTTCTCGCTGCTCGACAGCGCGCTTTCGACCGAGATCAGCCGCCAGATCGGCCGCCCGTTCTGGATCGATACGGTCGGCCGCTCCTCGCTCATCGAGATCAGGATCCTGCTCGACGACGGGGTTCTGCGCATCATGACACGGCGCAGCGCCGCCTACGCCTCCAATTCACACATCTTCATCTTGTGGATGGTCGGCACGTCGAGCCTGCTCCTCCTCGTCGCCATCCTTTTCCTCCGCAACCAAATCCGTCCGATCCTCAGGCTCGTTCGTGCCGCGGAAGACTTCGGCAAAGGGCGCTTCGTCGAATTCCGCCCCGGTGGCGCGCGCGAAGTCAGGCAGGCGGGATTTGCCTTCATTGAGATGAAGCGCCGCATCGATCGCGCCATCGAGCAGCGCACGGCGATGCTGAACGGGGTGAGCCACGATCTGCGCACCATCCTCACGCGCTTCAAACTGTCGCTCGCCCTCATCGGCGAGGGCCCGGACAGCAAGGCGATGGAGCAGGACATCGACGAGATGCAGCGGATGCTGGAGGCCTATCTCGCCTTCGCCCGCGGTGACAGCGGCGAGCCTGCGGCACCCACCGACATGCGGCGCCTCTTGCAGGACCTGAAGCGCGACGCCGAGCGGCACGGGCATGCCACGGGCATCGAACTTAGCGGCGACCCGACCGTCACGGTGCGGCCCGACGCTTTCAAGCGCTGCGTCGCCAATCTCGTTGCCAACGCCCAGCGCCACGGCGACCGCATTGCGCTCCAGGCAGTTCGCGACGGGCGCTTTCTCACGATTCACGTCGACGATGACGGGCCCGGCATTCCACCCGACAAGCGCGAGGATGTGTTCCGGCCGTTCTTCCGGCTCGACGAGGCGCGCAACCAGGACGAGGGCGGTACCGGCCTTGGCCTTGCCATCGCTCGCGACGTCGCGCGCGCCCATGGCGGGGACATCACGCTAGCCGACAGTCCGCTCGGAGGGTTGCGCGCCACGGTGCGCGTCCCCGTCTAAGCGATACGGGCGCCGACGGGAGTTCCTTGAAGCCTGACCCATGACCATGCAAGGTCCACGAACATCGAAGGAAACGCTCATGACCCTCCACACCGTCTCCGCCTTCGACCGCATCGGCGAGGAGAACGCCTTTGCCGTGCTGGCCCGCGCCACGGAACTGGCGCGACAGGGGCGAAGCATTGTCAATCTCGGCATCGGCCAGCCGGACTTTCAGACGCCGCCGCACATCGTCGAGGCCGCGGTCAAGGCGCTGCACGACGGGCACCATGGCTACACCCCAGCGACCGGCATCCTGCCGCTACGCGAGGCAGTGGCCGCCGACCTCCACAAGCGCTATGGGGTCGACGTCTCCCCCGACCTCGTCCTCATCGTGCCCGGCGGCAAGGTCACGATGTATATGGCGATCCTGATGTTTGGGGAGCCGGGGGCGGAGATTCTCTATCCCGATCCGGGCTTTCCCATCTATCGATCGATGATCGAGTACACCGGCGCAACGCCGATCCCGGTGCCGATCCGAGAAGCCAACGGTTTTGCGTTCTCGGCTGACGAGACGCTGGCGCTGATCACCCCCCGCACGCGGCTCCTGATCCTCAATTCGCCGGCCAATCCGACGGGCGGCGTCACGCCGAAACCCGAGATCGATCGCCTCGTGGCGGGAATTGCCCGCCATCCGGACGTTGCCGTCATGTCCGACGAGATCTACGGGCAGATGACCTATGACGGCCTTGCCCACCAGACGCTGCTGGCCTACCCGGAGGTGCGCGACAGGCTCATTCTTCTCGACGGCTGGTCGAAGACCTACGCCATGACCGGCTGGCGCCTCGGTTTTTCGGTCTGGCCGCAAGGGCTCTACGAGAACGCGCGCAAGCTCGCGGTCAACTGCTATTCCTGTGTCAATGCGGCCTCGCAATGGGCGGGCATCGCGGCCCTCACCGGCCCGCAGGATGCCGCGCGCGCCATGGTCGCCGAATTCGACCGGCGGCGGAGGGTCGTGGTCGAAGGACTGAACAAGCTCAGCGGAGTGGGCGCGGCCGTGCCGAAGGGCGCTTTCTATGCCTTTCCCAACGTCTCCCGCACCGGCTGGAAGGCCAAGCCGCTCGCCTCCGCCCTTCTCGAAGAGGCGGGCGTCGCCACGATCGGCGGTCCCGATTTCGGCGTGCACGGCGAGGGCTACATCCGGCTGAGCTACGCCAATTCGACCGAGAACATCGTCGAGGCGTTGCGGCGGATCGGCGAGTTCCTGGAGCGCCGGCAGGCGGCCT
This sequence comes from Methylobacteriaceae bacterium, assembly GCA_019233695.1. Lineage (GTDB taxonomy): Bacteria > Pseudomonadota > Alphaproteobacteria > Rhizobiales > Beijerinckiaceae > JAFAME01. The sequence goes on along the minus strand of JAFAME010000354.1, from coordinate 14,746 downwards.
GACTCCGATTCCTGCCCTTAGACGGCGCGCAATGCGGCGGCGGCGGCCCGCGCCAACTCTTCGATGCTGGCGTAGTCGCCGCTCTGAACGGTGGTAGCCGGCACCATCCATGAGCCTCCGACACACAGCACGTTTTTCAGGGCCAAATAGCGGACGGCCTTTTGCGCGTCGATGCCACCGGTCGGGCAGAAGCAGAGGTCGGCAAGCGGCGCTGCCAGCGCGGCGAGCCAGCTCACGCCGCCTGACGCTTCGGCGGGAAAGAACTTGAGGCCGCGGAAGCCGCGCTCGCGCAGTGCCATGGCTTCGCTCGCCGTTGCAGCGCCAGGCATGAACGGCACCGGCGCCTGCGCGGCGGCATCGGCCAACCGGGGAGTCGTGCCGGGACTGACCAGGAAGGCTGCGCCGGCTGCGACTGAGGGAGCCATCTGCTCCGGCTCGACGATGGTACCTGCCCCGACGGTCGCCTGAGGCAGCGCCTGCCGGATGGCAGAAATCGCCGCCAATGCACCCGCCGTCCGCAGCGTCACTTCAATGATCGGCAAACCGCCAGCAACAAGCGCACGCGCCTGCGCCAGACCATCCTCGGCGCCCGCAACCGTCAGCACGGGAATGACCGGCGACAGGCGCATCAGCGCCAGCATCGCCTCGGCGTATCGGTAGGTCGTCACCACATCATCGGCCGGCGCGCTGCGCCGCAACGGCAAACCCCGACGACCAATCTCGTCACCGGAGCCGCGCCCCGATCCTCACACCTGCACGATCGAGTCGAGATTGAAATTCTCACCCTCCGGGTTCTCGCCCACCCGCAGCATCTTGTCGCTGACCATGTGATAGGGCGGGACCGGGAGGTTATAGGGCGCTGGCACGCCGCGGTAGACGCGCCCGGCAAGGTCGTATTTCGAGCCGTGGCAGGGGCAGAAATAGCCACCGAGCCAATTGGAGACGGGCTCCGAAGGGCTTGGGTTCGGGAAGAACTGCGGGATGCAGCCGAGATGGGTACAGATGCCGACGAGGACGGCGAAGTCGGGGGTTACCGAGCGATGCCAGTTCTGGGCGTAGCGTGGCTGTTGATCGACACCGGAATCGGGATCGGAAAGCTGGTCAACGAGTGCTTGATCCTGCAGCGTCTTGAGCGCTTCGGATGACCGATGGACGATGAGGATCGGCGCGCCGCGCCACAGCACGACGACCTGCTGCCCCGGCTCGAGCTTGCTGAGATCGACATCGACCGGCGCGCCCGCCGCGGTCGTGGCGGCGTCGGGTTCCATCTGGTCGATGAAGGGCCACAGCGTCACCGCCGTTCCGACCGCCGCGATGGCGCCGGTTGCAATGAACAGGAAATCGCGACGGCTGGAGGAGGGACCAGTAGTCCCCGCGACATGCCCCGAGGCCGTCAGAGTGTCAGCTGTGGCGGTCAATTCCGGCCCCTGTCGCTGCAGTGAAGTACGGCCGTTGGTAGCCGCAGATCCCGGAAGAGGCAAGCCATTGTCGCAGCGACGCTTCAACGCGGCCTTGCCGCGGCTGCCCCAGCGCCCCATGCTTGCGAGGGCAAGAGCACATGCGATGCCAGATTTGGTGGCTGCGCACCCAATCAAAGACCAGGAACGGGCGCCAAGTCCTTGAAGATCGCCGAAAGATGGATTGCGATGATTTGCGACTGAACTATGATCCCTGCGAGAATCGGTGATGCCGATGGGCGGGCCTGTAAGAAGAGAGACCGGGAGAAACGCAATGCAAGATCATCCGCTCAGCGCTGCCGTCGGGCGCCGGACCCTGTTGAAGGGCTTGGTGCTCGGAGCGGCGGCGCAGGTGAGTGCCCCTTTCATCCTCAAGGCGCGTGGCGAAGAGCCGGTCCGGATCGGATTGGACAATCCGCTCACTGGAACCTATGCGGCGCTCGGCAAGAACGAGCGCATCGGGTGCGAATACGCGGTCGAGGAGATCAATGCCAAGGGCGGCATCATCGGCCGCCCGGTCGAGCTTCTGGTGGAGGATTCAACCAGCGGCGATACCGGCACCGCCGTTCAGAAGGCGCGCAAGCTGATCGATCGCGACAAGGTCAGCGTCCTCATCGGAAACGTGAATTCGGCGATGGCGCTCGCCACCGGTCAGGTCTCCAACGAGCTGAAAACGCTGCACATTGTTCCCGGCGGCCACACCGACGCGGTCACCGGCAAGGATTGCCACTGGAACGTGTTCCGTGTCTGCAACACCACCGAGATGGAGGCCAACGCCGCCTCCGGCGCCCTCATCACGAACGCTGGCAAGAAATGGTATTATATCACGCCCGACTACGCCTACGGCCATACCCTGCAGGCAGGACTGGAAAAGGCCGCTGCCAAGCTCGGCGGCACGAAGGTCGGCGGCGACTTGACGCCGCTCGGCACCACCGATTTCTCGGCCTATCTGATCAACGCTCAGTCGGCCAATCCCGACGTGATCATTTTCTTGCTGGCCGGCGATGATGCGGTCAACGGCTTGAAGCAGGCCGTTCAGTTCGGACTCGACAAGAGCTTCCACCTTGCCGGGGCCCAGCAGGAGCTCGAAGTGCTCGAAGGCCTGCCGCCCGAGGCCCGCGTCGGCACCTGGGTGTTCGAATGGTATTGGAAGCAGCCTGATGTCCCGCATGTGAACGATTTCGTTGCCGGCATCCGGAAAAAGACCGGAAAGGTCCCGACCGCGCGAACCTGGTTCGGCTATACCGCGGCCTGGACCTATGCCCTGATCGCCAACCAGGAAAAGACCCTCGATGCGGTGAAGCTTGCCAAGGCTCTCGGCGGCTTCAAATTGCCGCCCGAGGTCGCGTTGATGCCGGGCTCCCCGTTCTACCGTGCCAGCGATCATCAGCTCATTCCCTCTCTCTTCGTCGGTCATGCGCAATCGCAGGGGGATGACCCCGAGGATCTGTTTCACGTCGATCAGGTGGTGGACGGGACGACGGCCGCGCCCCCGGAGGGCGAGACGGGCTGCAAGATGAACTGGAACATCTGACCTTGCGCCGTCGCGGCGGCGGACGGCGGCCGCCTCGGCACCACCGCCTTCCCGCACCATGCATTGATCGCCGTGCCCGCACCGTGCGCGCTCAAACGGACGCGCCGGCCCGATGACCCAGCTGATCTTCAATCTTTTCAATGGCGTCATCATCGGCGCGTTCTACGCGCTGATGGCGCTTGGCTTGTCGCTGATCCTCAATCTGTCAGGCGTCATCAATTTCGCGCACGGCGGCTTCCTGGCGCTCGGCGCCTATCTCGCCTACAGCCTGATGCCCCACATCGGGTTCTGGGGGGCGCTCGTCGCGGCGCCCCTGCTGACCGGGCTTCTCGGCATCGCCATTGAATGGCTCCTGATCCGCCGCACCTATGGGCGCGATCCGCTCTACAGCCTCCTCCTCACCTTCGGCCTTGCCTTCATCTTCGAGGACGTCTCGCGCTACATCTGGGGCGCGCAAAGCGTCCCCTATCAGATTCCTGCCCTTCTCTCGCGGCCGTTGAGCCTCAGCTACTTTTTCATCACTGGCTACCGGGTGTTCATGGTGGCGCTTGTGGCACTCGCGGTGGCCGCGTTGTACCTGCTGCTGACGCGCACGCGCATCGGCATCCGTATCAGGGCCGGCACTCACGATCTCGCCACGGTCGCCACGCTCGGCGTCAATGTGCGATTGCTGCGCAGCGTGAACTTCGGACTTGGCGTCTACCTCGCCGGGCTTGCCGGAGTTCTTGCCGCCGGTCAGCTCGGGCTGCAGCCGACGATCGGCACATCGCTGATCATGCCAAGCTTCGTCGCCATCATCGTAGGTGGTCTCGGCAGCCTGCCGGGCACCCTGCTCGGCGGCATCCTGATCGGGGTCGCCTCCGGCATCACCTCGGTCTATTTTGCCTCGGCGACAGAAGCGGTCATCTACGTCATGATGGCTCTCGTCCTCCTGGTGCGCCCCCGCGGTCTTCTGGGCGAGGAGGGAAGGCTGCAATGACCGCCATCGAGGAGCCGGGATCGGCAGGCCGGCGTGCGGCAACATCACGCACGCCCGGTGCGGCAGTCCACCTGCTGCTCACGGTCTTGATCTGGATCCTGCTCGCCACGATGCCGCTGTGGATCGATCGCGTGGGCGGCTACACCAACCTTGCGACCCGCGTGCTGGTGACCGGGCTCGCCGCCACCGGCCTCAACTTTCTTCTTGGCTTTACCGGGGTTCTCTCCTTCGGCCATGCCGCTTACTTCGGCCTCGGCGCCTATGGCGTCGGCCTCACCATCCGCTATCTCGTGCCGAGCACCCTTCTCGGCATTCTCGTCGGCGTCGGCGTCGGCACGCTCGCGGCCGTGGTCATCGGCTTTCTCATCAGAAAGCTTCGCGGCGTCTATTTCGCCATGGTCACGATCGCCTTCGGGCAGGTGTTCTATTTCATCGTCTATCGGTGGAATGCGGTCACCGGCGGCGACGATGGCCTCTCGGGCTGGCGCCGCCAGCCTCTCGACCTCGGCTTTGCCAGGATCGACATTCTCGGCGATCAGACCGCCTTCTACTACTTCGTTCTCGTGTGGTTCGCCCTTGCGACGGCCGCGATGTGGCTGCTGCTTCGCTCGCCTTTCGGCCACACGTTGATCGCCATTCGCGAGAACGAGCGGCGCGCCCGGTTTCTCGGCATTCCCGTTGAACAGCACATCTGGTTCTCGTTCGTCGTCTCGGCCTTCTTCGCCAGCCTCGCCGGCACGCTCTATGCGCTGCTCAACAACTTCGCCGATCCGCATTCCCTGCGGTGGGACAAGTCCGGCGAGTTCGTCATCATGGCGGTGCTCGGCGGCATGCGATCGTTCTGGGGACCCCTTCTCGGCGCGGCGATTTTCGTCGTCCTCCAGGACTATGCATCGAGCCGGACCGAGAACTGGATGTCCCTGATCGGCATCCTGTTCGTGCTGGTCGTGCTGTTCTTCCCGCGTGGCGTCCTCGGCATTCTCGGCCGCAGGGCGCTGACATGACCGCGCTGCGGATCGAGAACCTCTCGCGGCGCTTTGGCGACCTCGTTGCCGTCGACAACGTCTCGCTGAGGGTCGAGCAGGGCGAACTCCGGGCCGTGATCGGTCCGAACGGTGCGGGGAAGACCACTTTTTTCAATCTCGTGAGCGGCCTTGTGTCGCCGTCGGCGGGCCGAATTCTCTTCGAGGACAAGGACATCACAGGTCTTGCGGCGGAACGTCGGGTCGCCATCGGGCTCGCCCGAACGTTCCAGATCACCGAGATCTTTCCAGAACTTACCGTGCGCGAGAACCTGCGGATCGCGGTCGAGGTTGCGGGCGGCCATCGCCTGCTGCCATGGCTTTCCGGCGCTGGCGCCCGCGAGGTCGAGAGCCGTATCACCGAGCTCCTTGCGACCGCCGGGCTTGCGGGCAAGGCCGACGGAGTCGTCGGCGAGCTCTCGCACGGCGACCAGCGGGCCACTGAAATCCTCATGGCGCTCGCGCTGCGACCGCGCCTGCTGCTTCTCGATGAACCGACGGCGGGCATGGGGGATCAGGAAACCCACGACGTGGCCCAGCTCATCCGGCGGCTGCATCGCAACCAGGCCCTGACGATCGTGCTGATCGAGCACGACATGCGGGTGGTGTTCCATCTCGCCGACCGCATCACGGTTCTCGCCGAAGGATCGGTGCTGGCCGAGGGTGCGCCGGATGCGATCGCGGCCAACGAGGCCGTGCAAGCCGCCTATCTTGGAAAAGCCGCATGAAAGCGCTCGAGGCGCAGGGCCTTCAAACCTACTACGGCAAAAGCCACATTCTCGATTCCGTGACGCTCGAGGTCGGTGAGGGCGAAGTCGTGGCGCTGCTCGGCCGCAACGGCGCCGGCAAGACGACCACATTGCGCAGCATCGTGGGTCTTACCCCTCCGAGGCTCGGGAGCGTGCGGATCTTCGGAGAGGCGGTGACAGGCTGGCCGCCCTACCGCATCGCCGCGCTTGGCGTCGGCTATGTTCCCGAGGGGCGGCGGATTTTCGGCAATCTCACGCTTGACGAGAATCTCCTTGTGCCGGTCGCGCGACCCGGTCCGTGGACCATTGAACGGGTCTATCAGCTTTTCCCCCGCCTCTCCGAGCGGCGGGAGAACAAGGGCCGCCAGCTTTCAGGCGGCGAGCAGGAGATGCTGGCGATTGCGCGCGCGCTCCTCCTCAATCCGCGGCTGCTGCTGCTCGACGAACCTTCGCAAGGACTGGCGCCGCTGATCGTTCAGGACGTGTTCAAGATCATTGGTGCGATGCGCGCCGAAGGCATTTCGGTCCTGCTCGTCGAACAGAATGTGCGCGCGGCTGTTGCCGTCGCTGACCGCGCCTATGTCCTCGACGACGGACGTATCGTCTATGAGGGCGCCGCGGCAGCCCTCGGCGCCGACGAGGCGCGCGTCAGAACGCTCGCGGGGGCGAGCGCCGAGAAATGGGAGGCGGTCGATTGAGGCGACAAGCGGCCAGGAAAGGGCAGGAATGCGTCGATGTTTGATTTTTGCGTTCTCTTGTGGTATGTTAAAGCTTAACATCGATCACCATATCAACGCGCTGGGCGCAGACGGACTCCGATATTGGCTGCTAAAATATCGGAGAGCCGAGGTTTTGCCCGCCCGTCCGGCCGCCGAAGGATCTTGATCTCTGCTGTTCGAGGGGACGTGAAGCCCACGGCGTGGGCCAGGGTGATTTGTCCTTGAAAGTCAAGGGCACAGAAGTTTGTGGCCGCGATCTGGAACAGACCCGAGGCCAATCATTGAGGAGTGCCGCGGTCATTGTGGGATCGCGCCGCACGACTGGATCGGATCGGAATTCTTGGCGACGATCGGCGGCATGCAGGTAGGCGAATGGGGCGCTCAGGGGCAACAACGGGCGACGCAAGTCGCCAGGACGTAGACTGATGAAGACGGTGGGAGTCAAGGTGACGCAACGGAAATCACATGCGGCGGCCGCGTTGGTCGCGGGCGCGAAGCCGGCGGCTGTCGGCGGTGCCAAGAAGCCTGCAAGCAACGTCCGGGCGGAGAGGACGCCGTCGGAAAAGCTCGCGGCGGTTCGCGCTGCGGCCGCGGTCAAGGTCGCGCCTGCGGCCGCGGTCAAGGTCGCGCCTACGGCAGCGGTCAAGGTGGCCCCAAAGCCGGCGGCAGCGCCGCCGAAGGCTCAGCCGGCGAAGGCTCAGCCCGCACAGCGGCCGCCGGTTGCTGTCGCGCCGCCCAAGACGGCTCCCCCGGCACCGCCGGTACAGCCGGCTCGCGCCCCCGCCAAAGCCAGCACCCAGCGGCACGGCTTCAAGACGCATGAGTTCATCGTCTATCCCGCTCACGGGGTCGGCCAGATCGTCGCGATTGAAGAGCAGGAGGTTGCGGGCTTCAAGCTGGAGCTCTTCGTCATCAATTTCATCAAGGATAAGATGACGTTGAGGGTCCCGACTTCGAAGGTGTCGAGCGTCGGCATGCGCAAGCTCGCCGAGCCCGATCTCATGAAGAAGGCTCTGGGCACCTTGACCGGCCGGGCGCGGATCAAGCGCACGATGTGGTCGCGTCGGGCGCAGGAATACGAGGCCAAGATCACCTCCGGCGACCTCGTGGCCATAGCCGAGGTAGTTCGTGACCTCTACAGGTCCGATGCACAACCCGAGCAGTCCTATTCGGAGCGCCAGCTTTATGAAGCCGCGCTCGATCGAATGGCGCGCGAACTGTCGGTTGTGCAGAAGCTGACCGAGACCGAGGCGTTGAAGGTGATCGAGGCGCAGCTCCAAAAGGGTCCCCGCCGCGGTCTGAAGCCGGAAACCGAAGGTGAGGCCGAGGCGGATACCGAGCGCGCCATCGACGAGGCGGCCTGATCGAGACGCGGGCCGCGCGTCGGGTCGCAGCTGCCCGAAGCGTCAGCCCGGAGATCCGCGCCAGCGGCATCCTCCGGGATGACGCGAAAATTCGTTGTGCGATGGTAGCGCGCTATCTATTTTGTTCGGGAACCCGGTCGCGCAAAGCCGAATTCGGCGCGCATGTCGCGCCCCGGCCAAGAACGAAGGGAACCACTGCGTGGCCCGCCCGAACATCGAACATCAGCAGCGCGTCTCCGCTTTGCAGGGACCTCCGCCGGAGGGCTCGCCGATCCTTCGCGTCTCGCCTGAGACGAGGACCGACTTTCTGCCGCCCCGCAACGTCAACGACTTTCTCGCCATCGCTTTAGGCAATGACATTGTCGCCGGCGTCTACCCGCCGGGCTCGCTGCTGCCGGCGGAGAGCAGCCTGCTCCAACGCTTCAAGGTGTCGCGACCGACCCTGCGCGAGGCGTTCCGCGTGCTTGCCGCCAAGGGCCTTATCGTGTCGCGTCGCAAGGTCGGCACGCGCGTGCGGGCCAAGGCCGACTGGAACATGCTCGATCCCGATATCCTTGCGTGGCATCTGCAGGCTGCGCCGAGCGAGGCGTTCGTCGCCGATCTGTTCCAGTTCCGCCAGATGGTCGAGCCGCAAGCGGCCGCGCTTGCCGCCCGGTCGCGCGATCCGGCCACGATCGAGCGGATCGCGGCAGCCTATGCCGACATGGAGCGCTACAAACGTGGCGGCGGTGACCTGATCGGGGCCGACCTGCGGTTTCACCAGGCGATCCTTGAAGCGACTGGCAACCACTTCATCGGCGCCCTCGGCGGGCTGATCAACACCGCCCTCATCGCGACGTTCAGGCTCGGCTGGCAGGGCGCGGCGGTCATCGAGGACGACCGGCTCCTCCAGCATGGCGCGGTCATGGAGGCCATTCGCAGACAGGACCCCGAAACCGCCCGCGTGCGCATGGCCGAACTCCTCAGCGATTCGATCGAAGACGTGCGCCTCACCTTGCGTCGACACGAGCGGCCATCCGACAGCCGCCGCCAGCGCTGCCCGAGTTGACCCGCCGCCGGCGAAGACCGCCCGCGCCATCGGCTCCGGCGATTGGCGCGATACGCCATGCGACCCCAACCCTCCCGCGCTCCACGAGGTAGCAGGAAGTCCCTCGGCCGGAAAGACTGACGGCGCATCGGTCTTCGGAAGAATGTCGGCGGTGGCATTGCCGCCACAAGCCTGCGCCGGGCGGTAAAGGCGAGCTTGCCAACCAGGGGGCCATTCGCCGCAATTGGTCAATCGACCGCCGCACCGTGTCAATCTGTAAGGAGCAAATGCTGCGATGCTGTCATCAGCAGCGGGCAAGCACTTGCCCAAAATCTTGCAGATTCGAGGTCAACGGATCGCTTAATTGCTCGATGAGTTCTGCTTGCCCCTGAGTTTTATCTGTGGCCCTATTTGAAATATTGTCTTCACACCGGTTACCTACGCGGGCCATGGGCAGGATGACGTCATGCGATTTGCATCCCTGAAAGATCGACTTGTCGGATGCTACATCACTATTCCGACGATGTTTCGGGATCCCGATCTTGAAATCGATGCAGCCGCCATCGCTCGCCACGTTCGTTTTCTCCGGCTCCACGGGGTGCGGGCGGGAAACGGCATTTTCCTTGCCGGTGGCGCCGCCGGCGATTTTTCGACGATGTCGTTCGAGGAGCGCGTCTGCGTCGCCGAGGCCGTGCGCGACGCCGCCGAGGGCGCCGTCCCGCTCGCGATGGGCGCCCAGACGACTTCGACACGCGAGCTCGTACGGCTCGCCCAGGCGGCCGAGCGTCTCGGCTTTGACTATATTCAAGTATCCTGCCCGTTTTACTTCACTCATACGGAGGATGATTTCATCGATTATGTCAAGGCCGCAGCCGATTCTGCAGATATTGGCCTTATCATCTACAACACCTTTTGGACGAGCGCGGCTGTATCGTTCAGGACCGTCGAGCGGCTGGTCGAAATCCCAAACGTCGTCGGCCTCAAGTGGGCGACCCCGCGCACCGACGCGATGGAGTTCGAGGACGTCGTCTCGACCTTTGCCAAGCGCGTTGCCATCATCGACAATCATTTGATGTTCCCGCTGAGCCACGCCCTCGGCGCTCGCGCCTTCGAGGTGCACCTGTCGAACTACTGGCCCGAGTGGGGTATCGGCCTCATCGAGGATCTCGACCGCGGGCGCTATGCCGAAGTGCAGCGCGCGCTGGTCTCGCAGGCGATGCCCTTCTACAAGCTGTGGACCGAGATCGAGAAGACCTTCACCAGCGGCGACGGCTATCTCGACAAGCTTTGCATGGAGCTCGTCGGCCTCGATTCCAGCCGTTGTCGGCCGCCGACCCGCGACATCCGCGATCGATACCGCGCCCGCGCCCGCGCCATGCTCAAGGCCTGCGGCGTGCCGAGGGTGGCGGAGGCCGCGCCCGAGAGGGGCGGCCCGCTTGTCGGCGCTGGTGCTGAGATCGCCGGCAACCGTTGATGCGTCCGCGCGGGAAAGGCTCGAAGCGTGTGAAGAAATCGAACTGCGGCGTTACCCCGGCCGAAGCGAAGCGGAGAGCCGGGATCCGGAACATGCATCTTTTCAGGAGCTTGTCCCGGGATCCCGGACAGCGCTTCGCGTTTGCGGGATGACAACCTGCCACTTCTTCACACGCACGAAATGCCAGGGGCAGCATCGCCGATCGGCCTTGAGCCGGTCAATCGAAGGGAGGGTCAGATGGGTTTTCCAATGCAGCGCATGACAGTCGCGGCCGCGGCGCTGGCGGTCGGCCTCGTTGCGACAAGCTCGGCCTTGGCGCTCGACGACGTCCGGCTGCGGCTCAACTGGATGTACTACGGCTCCCATTCCGGGTTCGCGCTCGGCAAGGACAAAGGCTATTTCCGTGACGCCGGCATCAATCTCGATATCCGGTCAGGCAACGGATCGGGCTCGGCCAATCGGCTCGTGGCCAACGGCGACAGCACATTTGCCTATGGGTCATGCGCCTCGATGGTAAATCTGGCCGCCCAGGGTGCCCCTCTCATTTCAGTTGCGGTCATCGACGCCATGGGGACGGATGCGGCCATCATCCGTCCCGACGCAGGGGTTAAGAAGCTCGGCGATCTCAAAGGCAAGATGCTGCTGACCACGGCCAACGCCGGGGTCAATACGTTCTTCCCGCTGGTTCTCAAGAACGCTGGCCTGACGAAGGAGGACGTCAAGATCACCAATGTCCCCGAAGGTGCGCTTGTCTCGTCCTATCTCCAGGGAGCGGGCGGCGCCGTGGGCATGCTCGGCGGGCTCGACGACAAGCCGGCCGAGATCAAGGCCAATGGCGGCCCCTCGCCGGTGACCTTCGCCTATTCCGATTTTGGCGTGAACCAGGTCGGCTATTGCATCGTCGCCAACACCAAGACGGTGAAGGAAAATCCCGACCTCGTGAAGCGCTTCGTTGCGGCCACGATCAAGTCCTACAAGGCCGCCGAGGCCGATCCGAAGGCCGCGATTGCCTCGATGGCGGATATCGTCGGCGGCACGATGGCCGAAGATCAGGCCAAAGAACAGGCGCTGGCCGTCCTCAACGTGACGCTGAGCGTGCTCTATTCCGGCGCAAACAAGGAGAAAAGGCTCGGCTACAACGTTCCGTCGGACTGGGACGACATGCTGAACCTGATGAAGAGCTACAATGACCTGAAGACCGACAAGCCGGCGACGGCCTTCTACACCAACGATTTCCTCCCCTAGGCCGGCGGCCGCACATACCAAGGCAGCCGAGGTCCCGACCGTCACGCCGGGAGTGGCGAGCACAAGCCCGGTCATGAGGGCCGGGGTTGCAGGTCCTCCCGGCACCCGATCGCCAAAGCCGGCCGCTGCCGGGCCCGAACCGGACGAGCGCATGGGCGCCAGCATCGCGATCCGCGGGGTCGCAAAATCCTTCGGCACCGGCAAGTCCCGGGTGGATGCCTTCGGGCCGGCCGATCTCGACATCGCGCCGGGGGAATTCGTGGCGCTCCTCGGCCCCTCCGGCTGCGGCAAGTCCACCCTTCTCCTGATGCTGGCCGGCCTCCTCGAGCCGAGCCAAGGCGAGGTCATCGCCGACGGCAGACAGATCACCGGGCCACGCACCGACATCGGCATCATGTTCCAGGACAACACTCTGGTGCCCTGGCGCAGCGTGCGCGGCAATATCGATCTGCAGCTCGAATTGCGCAGCCTCGACCCGCGCGGCTACGAGGCGCGCATCAAGGATCTCATCCGCACTGTGCATCTCGACGGTTTCGAGAACCGGGCGCCCTATGAGCTCTCAGGCGGCATGCAGCAGCGTGCCGCCTTCTGCCAGGCCCTGGTCCACGAGCCGCAGACGCTGCTCCTCGACGAGCCGCTCGGCAAGCTCGACGCCATGACGCGCGAAGCCATCCGCCGTGACCTACAATCCTTGTGGATGCGGTCTAAGCCGACGGTCGTCCTCGTCACCCACAGCATCGAGGAGGCCGTGCAGCTCTCCACCAGGATCTGCGTGATCACGCCGCGCCCAGGGCGCATCGAGAAGGTGATCGAAGTCGACCTGCCATGGCCGCGCGATCTCGAGGTGAGAAAAAGCGCGGCTTTCGTCGCGGAGGTTGCCGCGATCCACGACATCTTCCGCCGGTTCGGCGTGCTGTAATGAGCGACGGCGCGGTCGTGAAGTCCGATCCGGCGCCCGCCACGCGAGGCCGCTTTGCTTGGTCGAAGAAATGGCTGATGCCGCTGTTCTTCCTCGGGCTGTTCCTGTTCTGGGAAAGCTCGGTCTTCGTCTTCTCGATCCCCCGCTACATCCTGCCGCCGCCCTCCCAGATCATCGCCCGGGGCTGGGCCGACATTCCGCTGATCCTCACCGATACGTTCATCACCGGCGGCGAGGCGGTCATCGGCTTTGCCATCGCCATGATGCTTGCAGTGCCACTTGGGCTTGCCATCACCTTCTCATACGTGCTGCGGCACACGCTCTATCCGCTTTGCGTCAGCCTCGAGATGACGCCGAAAATCGCCTTCGCGCCGCTGTTCATCGCCTGGCTCGGTTTCGGGCTCCTGCCCAAGGTGATCATCGTCTTTCTCGTCTGCTTCTTTCCGATCGTCCTGAACTCGATCCTGGCCTTCGGTTCGCTCAGCGAGGAGCTCACCCGCTTCTGCCGTTCGACCGGCGCCGGACCCTGGCGCACCTTCATCAAGGTGAGGTTGCCTGCAGCCCTGCCGCAGATCTTCGTCGGCTACAAATATGCCGCCATCAACGCCACCGTCGGCGCCACGATCGCGGAGTTCATCGGCAGCGATCAGGGCCTCGGCTTCTATATCCAGATCAGCAGCGGCAACCAGCGGCCGGACCTTGCTTTTGCGGCGATCTTCTTTTTGACCGCGCTCGGCCTTGCCATGTTCGGGGCCGTGACGCTCATTGAGAAGCTCGTCATTCCATGGGACATTTCGCAACGCCGCCGCAGCAAGGCCTGACCTTGGCGGCGCCGGTCACGACAAGGAGACGCCGATGAACATCAGCGCCGGAGTGAGCAAATACCGGTCGATCGCGGCTACGCTGCGCATCCCGCAACATGCCTTCATCGACGGGACATTCCGGGCGGCCGCATCCGGAAGGGTTTTCGAGAACATCAATCCGGCGACCGGCGAGATCCTCGGCACCGTCGCCCATTGTGATGCGGCCGATGTCGATCTTGCGGTGAAGGCTGCAAGGCGCGCTTTCGACGACGGCGCGTGGTCGCGCGCGGCGCCCGAGACCCGCAAGGAGGTGCTCTTAAAACTGGCCGAACTCGTGCGCGCCCACAAGGACGAGCTTGCGACCCTCGAGGCGCAGGACAGCGGCAAGACCATCACCGATTGCCTCAACGAGATCGGCAACGAGGTGCCGACCTTCTTCCAGTGGTATGCCGAACTCATCGACAAATCGTTCGGCAAGGTGGCGCCGACGGCTGAGAGCGCGCTCGCGCTCATCGTCAAGGAGCCGATCGGCGTGGTCGGTCTCGTCCTGCCGTGGAATTTCCCGCTCCTCATGGCGGCGTGGAAGCTCGCGCCGGCGCTGGCGGCCGGCTGCTCCGCCGTCCTGAAGCCCGCCGAGCAGACGCCGCTGACGGCGCTTCGGCTTGCCGAACTTGCCGCCGAAGCCGGCGTGCCGGCGGGCGTTCTCAACGTGCTGCCCGGCTATGGCGAGACCGCCGGGCAGGCGATCGGCCGCCATCCGGGCATCGACATGGTGTCGTTCACGGGCTCGACCGAGGTCGGCGCCTACTTCCTGAAATATTCGGCCGAGAGCAATCTGAAGCCCGTCGGCCTCGAAATGGGTGGCAAGAGCCCGTTCATCATCCTAGACGATGCGGTCATCGACGACGATCTCGTTGGCAACGCCGTATCGGCCGCCTGCTGGAACGGCGGCCAGAACTGTTCCGCCAACATGCGCCAGATCGTCCATGCCAAACTCAAGGACGAGTTCCTGGGCAAGGTCGTCGACAAGATCCGTGCACTCAAGGTCGGCGATCCGCTCGATCCCGACACGCAGATGGGCTCGATGATTTCGGAGGAACATCGCCGACGCGTGCTCGGCTATATCGAGGCCGGCGAGACGGAAGGCGCGCGCATCGTCCTCGGCGGCGCCAAGGCGCCCGATCGCCCGGGCTATTTCGTCGCGCCGACCGTGTTCGACAAGGTCGCGCCGCGCATGAGGATCGCGCGCGAGGAGATTTTCGGCCCGGTGCTCGGCGTCATCGAGGCAACAGGCCTCGACGACGCCCTGCGGATCGCGACCGACACCGACTATGGCCTGCACGCGACCGTGTTCACCAGGGACATCGATCGCGCCCTGCACCTCGCCCGCCGGCTGCCGTGCGGCACGATCTCGATCAACAAGTTCACGGAAGGCGACGTGAAGACGCCGTTCA
>JAFAME010000124.1 GCA_019233695.1 Methylobacteriaceae bacterium | reverse complement strand
ACAATGGCGAGTGCGCACGCCGGTCAATTCGTCATGAACTACCGCGACCTTGTCAGGCCGCACGGCCGGCCGCGCAGCGACAGCATTTTTCAAGCGGCGGTCGAGGCGTGTTATGCGCGGACCGGCGCCGATCGAACGCTTGCCGATACGCCGGCGTTCAAGCGGTGCATGCTGACCCGCGGCTATCGCTGGCAGAGCACGCAGCTGGCGTCGTCGCCAGCCTCGCCCGAGCCGCCTCTCGCATCCGGCAAGCCGCCGGTCGGCACCTATACCTATTATGATGCCCGGATGCCACGCGGCCGGGAACGGAACGAAGCCGAGGAGCAGGCCGCCACGCGGGCATGCGATGCCGGCCACCCCGACCGGATCGGCACCGGGGCCTTCAATTCCTGCATGCGCACGCATGGCTGGCGCTTTGCCAGTTTCGCGCCAAACCCGCCTGCGCCCGCAGCCGAGCCGGCTTCGCCAGTTTTCGACGAAGAGGCTTTTGACGAAGAGCAGCGCCGCAACGAAGAACAACGGAGAAACCAGGAGCAGATCCGGGACATGATCAACACACAGCAGATGCTTGCCACGCAAGAAATGATAAACAACCAGCAGATGCTTAATACGCAACAGCAGATGCTGAATGCGCAACAGTTCAACAATCCGTGAGCGATTGGCCCGACCTTCTCCCGGCGGCGGGAGAAGGTGCTGCCACTTGGCGCGGCGGATGAGAGACAAGACCAGTGAATGAGCACTATTCAAGAAGTGCCAGTTCCGCTCCCACTCATCCCGCGGGAGCGAGCGGTCTCGGCCGCAATCTTCGCAAAAGCCTGCCGTCGACGGCAGCCAGCCCCGCGCCGATGAACCCCATGCCGATGAGGTGAACAAGGCCTAGCCTTTCGCCCAGCAGCAATCCGAGCGCACAGGCGACCACCGGGATCAGAAAGGTCACAAGCAGCAGGTTCGTGGCTCCGGCGCGCGCCAGAATGCGAAAATAGAGAACATAACCGAGCGCTGTGGATATCACGGCAAGCGCCGTCAGGGCGGCGAGCGCGGCCGCCGTCGGCATGGGCAGCGTCCACGGCCGATCGAGAATGGCGGCGACCGGCGCCATGATGACGCTTGAGGCCGTCACCTGGCCGAAGGCGCTCTGCAGTGCCGTGACGCCAAGCCGCTCGAAGCGCCGACCGAAGACGCCGGCGCAGGCATAGACGAAAGCGGCGGCAAGGCAGGCGAGCATGCCGAGAAGCGGCAAGTTGCCGCTAAGGCGAGGCGCCGTGCCGAGCGAAGGCGCCAGCATGATCGCCACGCCGGCAAAGCCGAAGAGCACGCCCGCGAGCTTGCCTGCATTGAGACGTTCGTCGCGCGTCAGGACATGGGCGACGAGAACGGTGAAGATCGGCGTCGTCGCGTTCAGGATCGAGGCGAGCGAGGAGGCAACCTCCTTCGGCATCGCCGTCTGGCCCCAGAAGAGCAAGCTGAACGGCACGACATTGTTGAGAAGGCCCATGCCCAAGAAGGCGATCCATACGTGCCGCTGCCTTGGGAAGGGAGCGCCCGCCAGCGCCAGGGCCAGGGCGAGCGTCAGGGACGCCAGGGCGACGCGGCCCAATACGAGCGTCAGCGGGGGGATCGCGGCGAGCGCAATCTTGGTGAAGAAAAAGGACCCGCCCCAAAGCAGGGCAAGCAACGCCAGCAGCGCCCATTCCGTCGGGCCCATTGCGGGGCGGGATGCGGCCACGACCGGCGATGACGCGGATGTCACGATGCGAGGTCTCCCGTGTCGGGAGACAATCTCCTCGCTGGCGCCTGCCCGCCACCCGATTTCGGCGGCGCTGGGAGGATTCGTTCCCAGGCAACGTCATCGTCATCCCGGAAGCGCGAAGCGCCATCCGGGATCGGGGACAAACTCCGGAATGGATACCCATTCCGGATCCCGGCTTTCCGCTTCGCTCCGGCCGGGGTGATAATACGTGCGAGCCAAGCGCGCCGCGAGCGCCTATTCCGCGGCAACCTTCATGGCCGGCGTGCCGGCGCGGTACTGCGCCAAAAGTTCGGCCTCTTCGGCCTTGGCGGCGGCAAGCTGGCGGCGCTTCACGTAACCGTAGCCCCTGATCTTCTCCGGGATCGAGGCGAGCGCCACGGCAACCGCGCAGTTGGTCGGCGACAGATCGGCCGAGAGCTCATCGATGAGCGCCTCATAGTCGCTGATCAGCCGGCGCTCCAGGCGGCGATCCTCGCTGTAGCCGAAGATGTCCAAGGGCGTGCCGCGCAGGCCCTTGAGCTTCGCCAGAAACCCGAATGCCCGCATCATCCATGGACCGAAGCGCATCTTTTTCGGCAGGCCCGTATGGCGGTCCTGGCGCCCGAGGATCGGCGGGGCGAGATGGAACTCGAACCTGAGATCGCCTTCGAAGGCGGCGGCAACCTGAGCCGCGAAAGTTCCGTCGGTATAGAGCCTGGCGACCTCGTATTCGTCCTTGTAAGCCATCAGCTTGAAGAGGTAGCGCGCCACCGCCTCCGTGAGGCTCGAAGAGCCCGGGACCTTGGCGGTTTCGGCTGCCCGCACGCGGCCGACGGCAGCCTTGTAGCGATCGGCATAGGCCTGGTTCTGATAGGCGGTCAGGAACCGGATGCGGCGCTCGACGATCTCGTCGAGGGTTTGCGACAGGTGGTGGACTGCCGTCGGCGCCTTCAAGGGCGCCACCGCCGCCTCGACCGCCTGCGGATCGGCGGCCATGCGTCGGCCCCATTCGAAGGCCGACAGGTTCATCTCGACCGCTTCGCCGTTGAGCTCGATTGCCCGCCTGATGGCGGCTGCGCCGAGCGGCACGAGCCCCCGCTGATAGGCATGGCCGAGCATGAACATGTTGGCGGCAATCGAATTGCCGAGAAGCGCCGTCGCGATGCCAGAGGCATCGACGAAGTGGGCGCCCTCGCCCGCCGCCTGCCGGATGGCGCGCTTGATGCGCTCGCTCGGCAGCGAAAAATCCGCATTGCGGGTGAAATCGCCGGGGTAGATCTCGGCGGTATTGACGAGAACTCCCGTCTCGCCCTTGCGCACGGCTGCAAGCACCCGTTTGGTGCCCGACACGACAAGATCGCAGCCGAGGATGAGGTCAGCATCGCCCGCAGCGACCCGAATCGCATGGATGTCGCCCGGCGCAAGCGCCAGCTTGACATGGCTGTAGACCGCCCCGCCCTTCTGCGCGAGGCCGGCCATGTCGATCATGCCGCAGCCCTTGCCTTCAAGATGGGCGGCCATGCCGAGGATCGCGCCGATGGTCACGACCCCGGTGCCGCCGACCCCGGTGACGATGATCCCGTAAGGCGTCGAGCCGAGCACTGGCTTCTCCGGCTCGGGCAGCAAGAATTCCGCGGCGCCTGCCGGCCGGGTCCGCGCCGCAGTGCGCGCCGCGGCCCCGACCTTCTTCGGCCGGGCGCCATGCACCGTCACGAAAGACGGGCAGAAGCCGTTGAGGCAGGAATAATCCTTGTTGCAGCTCGACTGGTCGATGACGCGCTTGCGCCCGAATTCGGTCTCGATGGGTTGCACCGACACGCAATTGGACTTCACCCCGCAATCGCCGCAGCCCTCGCACACGAGCTCGTTGATGATGACGCGCGTGTCGGGATCGGGAAACTCGCCGCGCTTGCGCCGGCGGCGCTTTTCGGCGGCGCAGGTCTGATCGTAGATGAGCACCGTGGTGCCCGGGATCGCGGCGAGGTCGCGCTGCACGGCGTCGAGCTCGTCGCGGTGGTGGATGGTCGTTCCGGCGGGCCAAG
This sequence comes from Methylobacteriaceae bacterium, assembly GCA_019233695.1. GTDB lineage: Bacteria > Pseudomonadota > Alphaproteobacteria > Rhizobiales > Beijerinckiaceae > JAFAME01. The sequence continues at coordinate 3,506 of JAFAME010000124.1, read as the reverse complement.
CCTCCCTGAAGGCGTATTTGTGCGGCTCGTCGCTGACGATGACGACCTTTCTTGCGCCCTCCGCCGCCACCTGGCGCGCGATCATCGGCACGGTAAGTCCGCCCTCGTGGCGCTGGCCGCCGGTCATCGCCACGGCATCGTTGAACAGGATCTTGTAGGTGATGTTGACGCCGGTATCGATGGCCCAGCGCAGGGCGAGGACACCGGAATGATTGTAGGTGCCGTCGCCGAGGTTCTGGAAGACATGGCCGCGCGTCGAGAAGGCCGCCTCGCCGACCCAGTTCGCCCCCTCGCCGCCCATCTGGGTGAAGCCCTCGGTCGAGCGGTCCATCCATTGCGCCATGTAATGGCAGCCGATGCCGGCGTAGGCGCGCATGCCTTGTGGCACGATTGTCGAGGAATTGTGCGGGCAGCCGGAGCAGAAGTACGGGATGCGGTGCGCCGCGTCGGTCGTAGCGGCGAGCGTTTCCTGCGCCCGCTTGATGCGGGCAACGCGCGCGGCAAGCTCCTCGTTGGCGCCGTACTGCAACAGCCGCTCGCCGATGGCCACCGCAATGTCGTTTGGATCGAGCGCCCCCTTGACGGGAAAGAGCCAGTTGCCGGCCTCGTCCTTCTTGCCGATGCAGCGGGGCTGGTTGGCGGTGCCGTAGAGTTCCTCGCGCACCTGCACTTCGATGAGCGAGCGCTTTTCCTCGACCACGATGACGAGATCGAGGCCTTTGACGAACTCCATCAGTCCGCGCGGCTCCAGCGGCCACGGGCAGGCGATCTTGTAGAGGCGAAGGCCGAGGTCGTTGGCGCGTACCTCATCGAGGCCGAGATCGTCCATCGCCTGGCGCACGTCGAGATAGCTCTTGCCGACGGTGACGACGCCGACCTTCGGGTTCCTGCCGCCGCTGGTGACGATGTGGTTGAGCTGGTTGGCGCGCAGGAAGGCGAGCATGGCGTCGCGCTTGAAGTCCTGGAGACGAGCCTCCTGCTCAAGGATGGCGTCGCGCGGCCTGATGTTGAGCCCGCCGGGCGGCATGATGAAATCGGTCGGCGTGACGAGCCCGACGCGATCGAGCGAGCCGTCGACGGAAGCGGTCGATTCGATGTTGTCCTTGACGCATTTGAGCCCGACCCAGGCGCCGGCAAAGCGGCTCATCCCCCAGCCGTAGAGGCCGTAGTCGAGAATCTCCTGGACGCCGGCCGGATTGAGGATCGGCATCATCACGTCGACGAGATGGAATTCCGACTGGTGCGCGGTCGTCGAGGATTCGGCCGTATGATCGTCGCCCATCAGGGCGAGGACGCCGCCGTTCTTCGATGTTCCGGCAAGATTGGCGTGGCGGAACACGTCGCCGCAGCGATCGACCCCTGGCCCCTTGCCGTACCAGATCGCAAAGACGCCGTCGTACTTGCCCTCGCCGCGCATCTCGGCCTGCTGGGCGCCCCAGATGGCGGTCGCAGCAAGGTCCTCGTTGAGGCCCGGCTGGAAGACGACGTCGCTCGCGGCAAGGTTCTTCTTGGCCCGGGCGAGCTGCAGGTCGAGCCCGCCGAGCGGCGACCCGCGATAGCCGGAAACGAAGCCCGCCGTATTGAGGCCGGCGCGCCGATCGCGCTCCTTCTGCATGAGCAGCAGACGCACGATCGCCTGCGTGCCGGAGACGAAGACGCGGCGTTTCGAGAGATCGTACTTGTCGCCGAGGGAGATGTTGCCGAGGTCGGCGTCGGAACCGATGCCGGCCTGACCATCCGCTTTCGCCACCGTCGTCCTCCTGCCGATCGCCGGACAAAGTCGACGGCGCGGCGCATCTCGCACCCCGCAATGCGTTCTGTATAGCATCCAGATATCGGAATCGAAGCGCCGATTCACAAGGGCGGCCCGCCCTCCCTCGACGCCACGCCGATGAACGGAGGCTCGGGAAGCCGGTCCCCGTCGGCCGCGGTGAGGTCTCGACTTCTTCGTCCCGGCCCGCATGACGGCGATCGGTTTGAAACCCTGTCAGGATTGCGTAACACTATCGCCATGCAAATTCTCGCCATCGACACCGCGCTCGGGGCGGCATCGGCCTGCGTCCTCATGCAGGGACAGGCCGAGCCGGTCGCCGGCGAGACGCTTTTGATGGAGCGCGGCCATGCCGAGGCATTGCTGCCGCTCGTCGACCGGGTGATGGCGCGGGTCGAGGGCGGCTTCGACGCGCTGTCCCGCATCGCCGTCACGATCGGCCCCGGATCGTTCACTGGCATCCGGGTCGGGCTCTCGGCGGCGCGTGCCATCGGGCTCGCCTGCGCCGTTCCCGTCGTCGGCGTCTCGGTGCTGGCGAGCCTCGCGGCGCCCCTCTTTGCCGAAAACGAGACGAGCGTTGCCGTCGCAGTCGTCGATGCGCGCCATGGCAACATCTATTTTCAGCCTTTCGCGCCGGGCGGGCGGGCCCTGAGCCCACCGCGCCTGTCATCGCTGCGCGATGCCGTGCGCTGGATCGGCGCCGGGCCGTTCCGCATGGCAGGCCCCGGCGCCAGGGCGCTCGCCGCCGAGGCGCAGAATTTCGGTCTTCGCGCCGACGTGGTCGGCGCGCTGAGCGCGCCCGAAATCGCCTTCGTGGCCCGTCTTGGCCTCATCTCCGATCCTGAAACGGCCCTGCCGCGCCCGCTCTATCTGAAGCCCCCCGATGCGCGCCCGCAGGACGACGGCCGCATCGCGCGCGTGTGAGCCGCCATGCCGTCGTTCTTTGGCCGCAAACTCGTGCCCTCGATCCGCCCGCTCGACCCCGAATGGGCGGCCGACTGCGCCCGCCTGCACGCGCCCTCCTTTGGCCATCCGTGGAGCGAGTACGAGTTCGAGCGGCTGCTGGCCGCCGACAACACCGTGGCCGACGGCGCGCTCGAGGCAGGCGGGCGACGCCTCCTCGGCTTCGTGCTGTCGCGCAACGCCGGCGAGGAGGCAGAAATCCTGACCGTGGTGGTCGATGTCGCCACGCGCCGGCGCGGGCTCGGCCGTGCGCTCGTCGGCACGCATCTCGCGCGCCTTGCCGGGCTCGGCGTGAAGGCCCTGTTCCTGGAAGTGGAAGAGGAGAACCGCGCCGCCATTGCGCTCTATGCCGGCTACGATTTCCGCGAGGTCGGGCGCCGCCAAGGCTATTATCCGAAAGCCTCGGGCGAGGCCGCGTCAGCCGTCGTCATGCGCCGCGACCTCGGGTGACGGTTCCCTCCCCCGCTTTCGGGGACGGCCAGGGAGGGCGGTCGGCTGCGCCGATCGATGACGTCGCGCCGAAACACTCCGGTGGCATTGTCCCAGGAAATCGCCGATTTTGCTCGCCATGCCGCACGGATCTTCGTCGCGAAGGCGCAGAGACACGTGGAACCCCCCACCCTAGCCCTCCCCCGAAAGGGCTAGCGTGCGCACACAAGGTGTAGTTCACGAGTGATTTCCGTTATTTGCGAGGGTAAAGCCTTGTGCGATGGCATGGAAGCGTTGCAGGCCGCGGGCGAAGGTGATCGGTCCGGGCGGACGCTCTTTGGCA
>JAFAME010000123.1 GCA_019233695.1 Methylobacteriaceae bacterium | reverse complement strand
TCGACAGCGGCCAGCACCTCGGCTGGGAAACGCCCGACATCACGGCCTTCTACGAATGAATCCTCAAAGAAAAAGCCCCGGACTTCTCCGGGGCTCTTCCGCCTCGACGCGCGGGTTTCAGTTGTTGCGATTGCCCATCAGATAGAGCAGCGACTGGAAGAGATTGATGAAGTCGAGATAGAGGCGAAGCGCACCGAAGATCGACTTCTTGGCGGCGACCTCGTAACCGTCGCTCTCGATGTACATCTCCTTGATGCCCTGCGTGTCCCAGGCGGTGAGCCCGGAGAACACCGCGACCGCGATGATCGATAGCGCCCATTGCAGGCCGGAGCTCTGCAGGAAGATGTTGACGAGGCTTGCGATGACGAGGCCCCACAGGCCCATCACCAGGAACGAGCCGAAGGCGGAGAGATCGCGCTTCGTGGTATAGCCGTAGAGGCTGAGGCCGCCGAACGCCGCCGCGGTGATGAAGAAGACCTGTGCCACCGAGGCGCCGGTGAAGACCAGGAAGATCCACGACATCGACACGCCCATCACCGCCGAGAAGGCGAGGAAGATGCCGCGCGCGGAGGCAGCCGACATCCGGTCGAGGCGGATCGTGAAGAAGAAGATGAAGGCGAGCGGCGCCAGCATGACGACCCACTTCAGCGGGCTGAAGTAGAGGGCCTGGCCGAAGGCGGTAAAGTGCCGGAATCCCGCCTCGTCATGCGTGACGGCCACCATGCTGGTGCCGAGCGCGGCAAGGCCCGTCAGCGCCAGCCCGAGCACCATGTGATTGTAGACCCCGAGCATGTAAGCCCGCAGGCCCTGATCGATCTGGGCATAACCGGGCCGGGCGACACCGGCGCCGTAACGGGGTGTTGCGCCGCGGTCGAAATCGGACATGAAAGTTCCCCTGTTTCGGTTGGGGCGCGATGCCCCGCAAGCCGGCCAAATGAGCCGGCTCGCACGTGGACGAATATGGAACCGAAAATGCGGCTTTGCAAGGGCGCGCCCGAGGTGTCCCGGATTGCCGCAGGTTAATTCGCTGTAACAATCGCCCGGCGCAAGACCCGAAGATCACAGACTTCTTAAATGCGCGGCCGGCTTCTGTCCCAGCACCCGCCACGTGCCGACCAGGCCGAGCCCGATGGTCAGCGTCAGCGCTGCGCCCGCGGCGACCAGCGCCGGGCCCCATAGGAATACGAAATCGAGCTGCATCAGCCGCGTCACGACGAAATAGGCGGCCGCCCCTCCGGCGAGAACGCCGAAGACCGCCGTGGCAAGGCCGATCAGGCCGTACTCCATCACGAAGGCGGCAAGCAGCCTTGCCCGAGTGGCGCCCAAGGTCTTCAGGACCACCGCATCGTAGATTCGCGCCCGCTGTCCCGCGGCCAGCGCTCCGGCGAGCACGAGCATCGAGGCGCCAAGCGCCACGCTCGCGGCGCCGCGGATCGCCAGGGCAAGCTCGGTGACGATGGTGTTGACGGCATCGAGCGCGTCCCTGACCCGAACGCTCGTCACCGTCGGAAAGGCGGTGGCGACCTCCTTCACCAGGGCGAGCTCCTTGGCTGGATCGGCGCCGCGCGGAAACGTCAGGGTGGCGAGATCCGTATGCGGCGCCCCGGCGAACGTGTTGGGCGAGAACACCATGACGAAATTGATGCCGAACGTCCGCCAGTTGACGTCGCGGAGATTGGCGATCGTGGCGAGGATGTTGCGGCCGAGGACGTTGACGGTGACCTTGTCGCCGAGCCCAAGGCCAAGCCCCGTCGCGATCTCCTTGTCCATCGAGACGAGCGGCGGCCCGGCGTAGTCGGCCGGCCACCATTTGCCTTCGGCAAGGGACGACCCGCTAGGCATGGTCGCCGCAAAGGTGATGCCGCGATCGCCTTCGAGCACCCAGGCGACGTCGTCCTTGGCGTGGACGTCCTCGGCGCGAGTGTTGCCGACGCGCAGGATGCGTCCGCGCATCATCGGCACCCGGTCGAGCTTTCCCTCCGGCGCATGCTGCTTCAGGAAGGCTTCGAGCGCCGGCGCCTGCGCGTTCTGGACATCGATGAAGAAAAAGCTCGGCGTCGCGCCGGGCTGACTCTGGTTCAGCTGCTTTCGGATGTTGCCCTCGATCAGGGTCAGCGCGACGAGAAGCGCGAGGCCAAGGCCAAGTGACAGCACGACCGAGGGCGTCAGCGCGCCGGGCCGGTGGATGTTGGCGATGGCGAGCCTGAGCTCGGTGCGGCGCGGGCGCGGCACGGCGCGAGCGAGCGCCATCACGCCTGCAGCAACAAGGCGAAGCAGCACGAAGGCAAGGACCGTTGCTGCGGCATAGTCGACCGCAAGCCCGCGGTTCCAGGCAAAGAAAACAGCGACCGAAACCAGGACGATGGCACCGAGCGCAACCATGATGAGATAGCGCGGGCGGGGCCAGCGCCGATCCGGCTCGACCTCGTCGCGGAAGAGCGCGGAGACCGGCACGTCGTGGGCGCGCCCGAGCGGCGCAAGTGCAAAGGCAAGTGCGGTCAGGAGACCATAGAGAGCGCCGAGGCCGAGTTCGGTGGGATAGACTGCAGGGATGAGCGGAAACGGGATGATGGCGCCGAAAAGGGCAACGAGCGCGAACGGCATCGCCGCCCCGACGGCAAGGCCGATGGCGACCCCCACAAGAGCGATGAGCGCCACCTCGGTCAGCATCAGCCGGAACACGTAGGAGCCGGTCGCGCCGAGCGACTTCAAGGTCGCAATGGCGGCGCGCTTGCGGTCGATATAGCCGCGCACGGCATTGGCGACACCGACCCCGCCCACTACCAGGGCAGTCAGTCCGACGAGCGTGAGGAACTGGGTAAAGCGTTCGAGATTTTTGGAAAACTGCGGCGATACGCTCGTTCGCGTGCGCATCTCCCAGCCGGCCTCTGGAAACGCTTTGGCCGCCTCCTGGGCAAATTCGCTGACCGCGCTGTCGTCGGCAGGCGATGCCGGTCCGGCCCCCGAGAGTGCGACGCGATAGGTCCACCGCACCAGCGATCCCGGCTGCACCAGGCCGGTTGCGTTCAACGCGTCGAGCGAAGAAAGGACGCGCGGCCCAAAGCCGATGCCGCCGGCGAGCTTGTCGGGCTCGGAGACGAGCACGGCCCGCAGTTCGACCGGCGCGTCGCCGATGAAGAGCCTGTCGCCGATCTTGAGATCGAGCCGCGCAAGAAGCGCCGCATCAGCGGCGATGCCGAAGACGCCGCTGCGCGCGGCGAGCGCATCGGCGACCGGGATCGCCGGAGACAGCACGGCCGTCCCGACCTGCGGATAATCGGTTCCCACCGCCTTGATCTCGACCAGCGCCGACGAACCGTCGGCCCGGCGCGCCATGGCGCGCATGGTCCCGATTTTCGAGATGACGCCGTGGGTTGCCAGGAAGGCCGCTTCCTCGGTGCTCGTCTCCCGGTGAATGAGCGAGAACGCCACATCACCGCCAAGGATCGTGCGCCCTTCCCGAGCCAGGCCGTCGGAGAGGCCCCGCGCCACCGACCCCACGCCAGCAATGGCGGCGACGCCGAGCGCGATGCAGGCAAGGAAAACGCCGAATCCCCTGAGGCCGCCGCGCAGATCGCGCAGCGCGAGACTGAGCAAGACGGGCGCGCCGAAGCGCGGGGCGGTCAGGGCCGTCGCGGTCGCGGTCATCCGAGCAGCCTCGAGGCCCGAGCTCGTCGTTCCCTCCCCGCTTGCGGGGGAGGCTCCGGGAGGAGGGGGTGCGGGGCAAGCGGGAGGCTTCCGCGAGCCCTCTCGGCAATCATCCTCACAGGCCTCGAGGTTCTCGATGGTCGCGCTATTCTGCCCTGTCGAGTTGCTCTTTGGAGAGCGATCGAGTGCGCCATCAGCCCCCCTCCCTGGCCCTCCCCCGCAAGGGGGGAGGGAACAGCTACCGACTGCCGACTGCCTATTGCCGACTGCCCGATCCGCCTTCCGATCACTGCGCCGCCACCGCCACGATGGCCTCATCCTCGATCCGGCCCGAGCGCAGCCGGATCGTCCGGTCGCAGCGGCCCGCAAGGAGCGGATCGTGGGTGACGAGCATGAGCGTTGCCCTCCGCTCCCGCCGCAACGCGAAGATCAGGTCGATGATGGCGCTTCCCGTCACCTCGTCGAGGTTGCCGGTCGGCTCGTCGGCAACGAGGATGGCCGGATTTGGCGCCAGCGCCCGGGCGAGCGCCACCCGCTGCTGCTCGCCGCCCGACAGCTGTGCGGGATAATGCGAGGTTCGATCGCCGAGCCCGACGGCTTCGAGCTCCAGGCGGGCCCGCGAAAAGGCAGCCTCGGCGCCGGCGAGTTCGAGCGGGATGGCGACGTTTTCGAGGGCGGTCATCGTCGGGATGAGGTGAAAGGATTGAAAGACGATGCCGATTCGCGCACCGCGAAAGCGCGCCAGCTGATCCTCGCCGAGCCCCCCCAACGGAATATTGTCCACCTTGATCGAGCCGCTGTCGGGGCGCTCGAGCCCGGCGATGGTCATCAGCAGCGTGGACTTGCCGGACCCCGAGGGGCCTACAAGCCCGATGGCTTCGCCTTTTGCCGCGCTCAGCGTGATGCCCTTGAGGATGTGGACACGGGCCGCCCCGCGCCCCAGACTCAGGTGCACGTCATTCATCTCGATCGACGGCTCGACCATGCCATGACACCCCATTGGCCTGACGCTTTTCGTGCCCGGCCCGCGCCGCTCTTGCCCACGGCGGTCTGCGGCCATAGCCGCTCATATGGGCGCTCGCATGGCGGCCTGCAGGTTATGCAGCGATTCGTGATCGCCGCCGCCCTGATGATTGCCGCCGCCATGACCGGCGCACCAGCCGCTGCCCGCACGCTGCGCATCGTCGCCTTCGGCGACAGCCTCACGGCGGGCTTCCAGCTTCCGGCCGATGCCGCCTTCCCGGCGGTCTTGGAGAAGGCGCTGAAGGCAAAGGGTTACGATGTCGAGATCGTGAATGCCGGAGTCTCAGGCGAGACGGCCGCCAACGGCTTGGCGCGGCTCGACTGGTCGGTTCCCGAGGGCACCGATGCGGTGATCGTCGAGCTCGGCGCCAACGACATGTTGCGTGGGCTCGATCCGGCGATGACGCGAAAGGTGCTGGGCGAGATCATCGCGCGACTGCAGGCTCGCAAGATCAAGGTGCTTTTGGCCGGCATGCTGGCAACGCCGAGCCTTGGGGCGGACTACGTGTCGCGCTTCAATGCCATCTATCCCTCGCTCGGGCAGCAATATGGAGTGCCGGTCTATCCGTTCTTCCTCGACGGGATCGCCGGCGATCCTAAGCTCAACCTGACGGACGGGCTCCATCCCAACCGGGCCGGCGTCGAGGTGATCGTCGCCCACATCGAGCCTGCGGTCGAGGCGCTGCTGAGGCAGCTCAACGGACTTGGATGAATATTCGCAATGGACCTAGCGGCGATCGCGCGTCGGATTGGCGGGCGGCGGCGCGGGTTTTGGCGACCGGGCCGCTCGTCTCATCAGTTCGCATTGCCGGGCGGTGCGGTCGAACCCGGTCGTTGGAGTCTCAGGCGGCTTGTCCGAACCCGCAAGCGGCCGCGGCTCCCCCGCCGGCCAGGCCGAGCGCGCGAGCCGCAAATGCTGTTTGACCCACTCGATTGCAAACATGGGCGAACCTGCGAATTGCCACATATGGAGCACAAATTCGGAGAAAATTTGTCCAAACAGGTTTGCCGGTCACTGCGAGCCAAGCGAAGTAGCCCATGAGACTGCCCTGCCCCTGGATTGCCGCGTCGCTCCGCTCCTCGCTATGATGCGCACGCCCGCCGGCGCCGCCCACGCCCGCGGGCCCGACCTTTGCCTCGCGCGCATAAAATGCCCCGGCGTGGGGCATCCGCCGAGGCAGAGTGAAGTGGCTCTCTCTTACCGCTCTCGCGAGAGCAGCACAGCTTGGCTTGAGCTTGTCATTGAGTCCATCTGGTTGATTGGGCGCGCTGTCTGGACCGTGGGCCGGCGGCTTGTTAGCGTTCGGCCGCACCAGATTCCTCGCGCTCCCTCTGAGCCCATCGAACCTCTCCATGCTCCTCGGCTGCATCGGCGACGATTTCACCGGATCGAGCGATCTCGCTAACACGCTCGCCCGCGAGGGCATGCGTACCGTGCAGTTCAACGGCGTGCCTCACTCGAAGGCCGCGGAGGATTGCGAGGCCGGCGTCGTGGCACTGAAGAGCCGCTCGATTGCCGCGGCCGAGGCGGTGCGCCAGTCACTGCAGGCGCTCGATTGGCTCCTGGCGCAGGGCGCGCAGCAGATCGTCTTCAAATATTGCTCGACCTTCGACTCGACGCCGAAGGGCAACATCGGACCCGTGGCCGAAGCGCTCCTCGAGCACCTCGGCGGCAGCCGGGCCGTGGTCTGTCCAGCCTTTCCGGCGACGGGGCGCACCGTCTACCAGGGCCACCTCTTCGTGAAGGACCGGTTGTTGTCGGAATCCGGCATGGAAAAGCACCCGCTCACTCCCATGACCGATCCCGACATCCGACGCTGGCTACGCCGGCAGACGAAAGCCGAGGTAGGCCTCGTGCCCTATGCGGTCGTCGAGGCGGGAGCCGAGGCGATTGCCGCTGCACTCGACGACTGCGTGCGGCGTGGCGCGAGGCTCGTCGTCGTCGATGCCCTCAATGAGACGCACCTGCGCCACATCGGCAAGGCTGCGGCGAGCGACAGGCTGATCACCGGCGGCTCGGGCATCGCCCTTGGCTTGCCGGAAAATTTCCGGGCGTATGGATTGCTCGCCGGTGGGGCCAAGAGCTGGCATGGCCTCGGCGGACCCGCGGCGGTGCTTGCCGGAAGTTGCTCCGGCGCGACCCGTGCCCAGGTTGCGGCCTTCGCCGCCAAGCACCCCTCGCAGGCGATCGACGTCGATGCCGCAATTGAGGGCAGGATGAGCGGCGAGAGCGTCGCCCGCTTCCTGGTCGACCATGCCGATGCGACGGCGATCGCCTATTCGTCCGCCGGGCCCGACGCGGTCGCAGCGACCCAGGCCAAGTGGGGGCGGGAGAGGGTCGCGCACGCCATCGAACGCCTCTTCGCCGAGGCCGCGATCAGGCTCGTGGAATCCGGCATCAGGCGGCTCGTCGTTGCAGGTGGCGAGACCGCCGGCGCCGTGGCGACCGGTCTCGACCGGCCGGCCTTCGAAGTCGGACCGGAGATCGATCCTGGCGTCCCTGCCCTCCTTGTTCCCGGCACCCCGGTCCTTGCGCTTGCCTTGAAGTCGGGCAATTTCGGCGCCGAGGACTTCTTCGAGAAGGCCGTGCGCGTCCTTGGGGGCGAAGCCTGATGCCGTCCGATCCGCGCTTTTCGGCCAACATCTCGATGCTGTTTCCCGAGTATCCGTTTCTCGATCGCATCGATGCTGCGGCAAGAGCAGGCTTTGCCGCAGTCGAGTGCCAGTTTCCCTACGACTTCCGGGTACGCGACATCCGCGAGAGGCTTGATGCCAACGGCATCGTCATGACCGGCCTCAACACGACGCGCGGCGATGTCGCGGCCGGCGAGCGGGGAATGGCTGCCGTGCCCGGGCGAGGCGCGACCTTCCGCGAGCACCTCGCCCAGGCGCTGGATTACGCGGCGGCCCTCGATGTCAGGAAAATCCATTGCATGTCGGGCACGGTCGACCGGAACGCGCCGGGCGCCGCCGAGACCTTTCTCACCAACCTCGCCTATGCAAGCGACGAGTGCCGCACGGCCGGCGTGACGCTTTTGATTGAGCCCCTGAACACCCGCGACAACCCGGGTTACTTTGTTTCGACCTCCGACGACGTGATCGGGCTACTCCAAACGCTTGACCGCGACAATGTCACGCTTCTGTTCGACGTCTATCACGTCCAGATCATGGAGGGTGATCTCTTGACCCGGCTGGAACGGCACTGGCCCCGGATCGGCCATTTCCAGGTCGCCTCGGTGCCGGGACGGCACGAGCCCGACGAGGGAGAGGTCGCCTACCCGGCCGTGCTCCAGGCGATCGCCGAGCGCGGATGGAAGAGCTGGATCGGGTGCGAATACAATCCACGCGGCGGGACCGAGGAGGGCCTGGGCTGGATGCGGGCCTATCGGTCGGCGTGACGATCAACCTCATTGCAGACAGGGCGGCCTTCATACGGGCCAACACGCGGCTCCTGCCCGTCCCGCATGCCCCGGAGATTTCGCTCCATGTCGCCGACGACGCGACCGAGCTCTGGCAAAAGACCGAAGAGGAACTCGGCGAACTCGGCCTGCCGCCGCCGTTCTGGGCCTTCGCCTGGTCAGGCGGGCAGGCGCTCGCCCGTTATGTCATCGACCGGCCCAATCTCGTGCGGGGGCGGCGGGTGCTGGATTTTGCCTCGGGCTCCGGTCTTGTGGCCTTCGCCGCGCGTCTGGCAGGCGCAGCCGAGGTCGAGGCGAACGACATCGATGCTTTCGCGCTTGCTGCCATCGGCCTCAACGCGCAGGCAAATGGGCTCTCGGTCCGCGTCGTCGGCGAAGATCTCATAGGGAGGGACGAGGACTGGGATGTCGTGCTTGCGGCCGATGTTTTTTATGAGCGCGAACTCGCAAGCCGCGTGACCGAATGGCTATTGGCTCTCGAGCGGCGCGGCGCGTGCGTGCTCATCGGCGACCCGGGACGAAGCTATCTGCCGCAAAACAAGCTCGTCGCGGTTGCCCGCTACGAGGTACCGGTGACGCGCAGCCTCGAGGATGCCGACATCAAGCAGTCGCACATCTGGCGCTTTCACCATCCAGCGTCGGGCGACTCCGCCGACGGATTGACTTGTCGGACTGAGACACCCTCTGGCAATTCTCTACTAACTTGCTAAACTTTTCGAGACGTAGCCGCTCGAAAAAATGCGGGCGCGATCCCCGCAAGGCGCAGCCTGGAGACCGGGCGCAGCAGCAGGAGGAACCCGATGCCGACCTGGACCCCCGATCCGACCTTCTACCCCTCGCCCCGATCCGCCAGCAAGGCGCCCCCCGAGGCGCTCGCCTACGTCGCAAGTTTCGATCCGACCCGAAAAGTCCCCGACGGCATCAGCGTGGTCGATGTCGACCCTGCCTCGCCCTCTTATTCGCGCATCGTCGGCAATGTGGCCATGCCCAATGCGGGCGATGAACTGCACCATTTCGGCTGGAACGCCTGCAGCTCATGTCTTTGTCCAAACGCCCCACATCCCCACTCCGAGCGCCGCTATCTGGTCGTGCCGGGCCTGCGTTCTTCGCGCATCCACATCCTCGACACCAAGGCCGATCCGCGCACGCCCGAGATCGTTCGGGTGCTGGAGCCGCAGGAGGTGGCCGAAAAGGCAGGCTATACCCGCCCCCATACGGTTCATTGCGGCCCGGAAGGCATCTATCTGACCGCACTCGCCAACGGCAAGGGCGAGGCGCCGGGCGGCGTGTTCCTGATCGACCATGAGAGCTTCGACATCCTCGGCCGCTGGGAGATCGACCGCGGTCCCCAGCTTCTCGGCTATGACGCCTGGTGGCACCTCGGCTACGATACGATGGTCACCAGCGAGTGGGGTCTGCCGGCCGACTTCGAAGACGGCCTCGTGCCGGAGGTCCTGCTCGGCAGCAAGTATGGCCGCAAGCTGCATTTCTGGGACCTGCACAAGCGCAAGCACCTGCAGGAGATCGATTTCGGCACCGAGCATCAGCTGGTGTTCGAACTGCGCCCGGCGCATGATCCGACGAAGGCTCATGGCTTCGTCAATTGCGTCATCAGCCTGAAGGATTTGTCATCCTCGATCTGGACCTGGTATCGCGACGGCGACAAATGGGCGGTGAGGAAGATCATCGAGATCCCGGCGGAGCCCGCCGATCCCGATCTCCTGCCCCCGGCGCTCAAGGGCTTCAAGGCCGTCCCGCCCCTCGTCACCGACATCGACCTCTCGATGGACGACCGGTTCCTCTATGTTTCCTGCTGGGGAACAGGCGACCTGCAGCAATACGATGTATCTGATCCATTCGCGCCGAGGCTCACGGGCAAGGTGCGCATCGGCGGCATCGTCTCGCGCGCCTCCCATCCTGGCGCCAGGAACGGCAAGCTGAACGGCGGCCCGCAGATGGTGGAGATCAGCCGCGATGGGCGGCGCGTCTACTTCACCAATTCGCTCTACGGCGTCATCGATGAGCAGTTCTATCACGAGGGGCTCGACGGCTGGATGGTGAAGCTCGATGCGGGGCCGGACGGCGGCATCGCCTTCGATCCGAAATTCTTCATCGAATGGCCGAAGAGCCACAGGCCGCATCAGGTCCGTCTCCAGGGCGGCGACTGCTCATCCGATTCTTATTGCTATCCGTGAAACCACAGCGGCCCGCGCGCGAGGCGAAGGCCTCACACGCGAGGACTCCCCAGACAGACAGAACCATGCCCGCCGCAAGGGCAGGCATGGCAATTGTCGGTCACGCGGCGGCATCGATGCCCATGTCGGCGCCCTGCGTCTCGAACAGGCGCCGATAGAGGCCGTTCGGGCGCCTGATGAGGTCCGCGTGGGCGCCGTCCTCGATCACCCTGCCCTGGTCGAACACCAGAATGCGATCGAGCCGCTGTACCGTCGAGAGGCGATGCGCCACCACGATCGTCGTGCGTCCGGCCGTCAACCGCTCGATGGCGTCGCGGATGAGCCGCTCCGACACCGAATCCAGGCTCGAGGTTGCCTCATCGAGCACCAGGATCGGCGTTGCCGCAAGGATCGCCCGGGCAATCGCCACGCGCTGGCGCTCGCCGCCCGAAAGCTTGATGCCGCGCTCACCGACGAGCGTCTCGTAGCGGCGCGGCAGGCGCTCGATGAACGGCGCGGCATGGGCAAGCAGCGCCGCCTCCGCGACCTCGTCGAGGCCGGCCTGTGGGCGCCCGTAGGCAATGTTCTCGCTGAGCGAGCGATGGAACAGCACCGGCTCCTGCGCGACGAGGCCGATGGCTGCGCGCAGCGATGCCTGCGTGACATGCGCGATATTCTGGTCATCGATCAGGATGCAGCCGCCGTCGAGATCATAGAGCCGCTGGATCAACTTCACGAACGTCGACTTGCCCGCCCCGGAAGGACCCACGAGCCCGACGCGTTCGCCGGCCCTGATTTCGAGCGAGAACCGATCGTAGATCGGCGCACCTGCGCCGGCATAGCCGAACGTCACGGCGTCGAAGACAATGCGCCCGCGGCGCACGACGAGCGGCCGCGCGCCGGGCGCATCGGCGACGCCGAGGTCCATCTCGGCGATACCCGCCACATCCTCCATCTCGTTCACGGCGCGCTGCACGTTACGGACATGCTGGCCGACGTCGCGCAGATAGCCCGAGATCAGGAACTGCGTCGACACGAGCCGCGCTATGTCGCCGGGGGTCGCCTCGCCGCGTGCCCACAGGATGAGACCGGCACCGACGATCGCGCCCTGCAGAACGACGAGGACGGCCGACTGGATGAATCCCGTGAAGGCGTTGCGGTTCCAGGCCCGCAGCGTGAGTCCGCGCCAGACCGCCACGACGCCGGCAAACCGAGCATCTTCGCGATCTTCGGCGGCGCACGCTTTCACGACCGCGTTGCCAGTGATCGCATCGGCAAGTGTCGCGCTGATCCGTGAATCGTGCTCCTGGGCGGCCTGGCTCGCCGGTCCCGACCAGCGCACCGCCAGCGTGATGCTGATGTAGAGATAGGCCAGGATGCCGATCGACAGGACGACGGCAAGCGCGGGCCAGCGCACGGCAAAGCTGCCGGTCACGCCGAGGATGACGATGAAGGCTGGCATCAGTCCGTAGACCAGGACGTCGGTGAACGAGTCGAACGCCCACACGCCGCGTGTGATTTTGCGCACGGTTGCGCCCGCAAAGGCGTTGGCGTGCCAGTCGGCCGAGAATCTCTGGACCTTGGCAAAGGCCTCGCGCACGAGCGCCTGCATGGCATCGACCGTCATGCGGTTGATCAACAGGCCGACGCTGTTGCGCAACACGAAGAAGCCCGCGATGAGCCCGAGGAACAGCGCCAGCGCCTCAATCGCCGGTGCAAGATGGCGCGCCGGGTCGGACGCAACCGCGTCGACAAGCCAGCCCGAGGCGACCGGAACGGTGACGTCAAGAAGCGACGAGGCGATCCGGGCGACAACGAGCGCGGTCAGCATGCGCGGGAAGCGCAGCCAGTAGCCCGCGACGAAGCGCAAGATTGGCCAATAGGTAGCGAAGAACATGACAAGGCGGACGGGCGACGCCGTTCCGCTCCCTGATCGACGAGTGGTGACGAGCCCGCCGAAGCGGACGGGCGACCGGGGACTTCTTCGGGAACAGGTATCGACTGGACGGCCGACTACAACGCTGATCGAAAGAGAGCCCGGCAAGGCTGACCGGGCTCAGGCCTGAGGCTCAGGCGCGACCCGGGGATATGACAACGACGACGAATAGCATCATCGAGATCCCCATAGCTGTTGCAGCGAAAGGCGGGACGCGGAACGCCCGGCACACGCAACAAAGCGTGTAGCACGAGTGGTGTGCCTTGCCGAAGTGGCAAAAGCATGGCGCCGAGCTTTCGCTCGGCACCCGTGTGCGGAATGCAACACTCAAACTAGCCGTTCACCCGCTCGACCTTCGACACCACGCTCCTTGTGCGCAGTTCCGAAATGATGGCGTTGAGGTGCTTGAGGTTCGATACCTCCACGTCGATCGCCATTTCGCGAAAATCGGGAGAGCGCACGACGATCTGGATGTTGTCGATATTGCCGCCGTTGTTGCCGATGACCCCGGCAATCTCGGCGAGCGTGCCGGGCTCGTTGATCGCGGTCACGATAATCTGGGCCGGGAAGTGCTGTTTTTGGGCTTCGTCAATGTCCCAGCGCACGTCGAGCCAGCGTTCCGGCTGGTCATCGAAGGCGGTCAGCGCCGGCGACTGGATCGGATAGATCGTGATCCCCTCCCCCGGCGTGAGGATGCCGACGATCCGATCGCCGGGGACGGCGCCGCCGTTCGGCGCAAAGCGCACCGGGAGGTCACCGCGCAGTCCGCGGATCGGGATCGAGTTCTGATGATTGCCGGCTTCTTCCGGCACCTTGAAGATGAGACTTGCCGCTTTCTTCATGCCGAACCAGCCGGCCTCCGAGCGCTTGGCTGGCGGCGCCGCGGGGCGCTCCTCCTTGAGGTCGGGATAGAGCGCCTTCACCACGTCGCCCGAAAACATCTCACCGCGGCCCACCGCCGCAAGCACGTCCTCGACCGAACTGCGGGCGAGCCGCGGCAGGGCGTTCCTCAGCTTGTCTTCGGAGAGGACCTTGCCGGCCCGCTCGAAGGCGCGAACGACGATTTGGCGACCGAGCCCGGCATATTGGGCACGCACGGCCTCGCGGGTCGCGCGGCGGACGGCGGCGCGGGCCTTGCCGGTGATGACGAGCGTCTCCCACACCGCCGGCGGGGTCTGTCCGCTCGCCCGCAAAATCTCGACTTCGTCGCCATTGTGCAGTTCCGACCCAAGGGGTGCGACACGTCCGTTGACCTTGGCGCCGACCGCCGTGTTGCCGACGTCGGTATGGATGGCATAGGCAAAATCGATCGGCGTGGCGCCGCGCGGCAAGGCAATGAGGCGCCCCTTCGGCGTGAAGCAGAAGACCTGGTCGTGAAAAAGCTCGAGCTTGGTGTGCTCGAGAAATTCCTCGGGGCTGTCGCCCTCGGCGAGCATTTCGATGGTGCGACGCAGCCACTGATAGGCGCGGCTGTCGCGCGACAGCTCGGCGCTCCCCTCGACGCGCCCATCCTTGTAGAGCGCGTGGGCGGCGATTCCATGCTCGGCCACTTGATGCATTTCATTGGTGCGGATCTGCAGTTCGACACGCTGGCTGCTTGGTCCGACGACGGTCGTGTGGATCGATCGATAGTCGTTCTGCTTCGGCGTCGAGACGTAGTCCTTGAACCGGCCGGGGACGGTGGCCCAGGCGGTGTGAACAACTCCGACCACGCGGTAGCAATCCGCCGCGTCTCGCACGAGAACGCGAAAGCCGAAAATGTCGGAGAGCTGTTCGAAGGCGACGGACTTGCGCTCCATCTTGCGCCAGATCGAGTAAGGCTGCTTCTGGCGGCCGTGAACTGCCGCGACGATGCCGCTGGCCGCGAGGCGCTCCGCCAGCTCCGATTCGATGCGGGCGATCAAGGCACCGCTTCTGGCGCGCAGGTCAGCGAGCCGCGACACGATCATCGCGTGAGCGTCGGGCTCGAGCTGGCGGAACGCGAGGTCCTCGAGTTCGTCGCGCACATTCTGCATCCCCATGCGGCCTGCGAGCGGCGCGTAGATGTCGAGCGTTTCCTGCGCGACGCGCGTGCGCTTCTCGGCCGGCATATACCGCAGCGTGCGCATGTTGTGCAGGCGATCGGCAAGCTTGACGAGAAGGACGCGTACATCCTCGACAATGGCGAGCAGGAGCTTGCGAAAGTTCTCGGCCTGCTCGGCCTGCTTGGAGACGAGATCGAGCTTCTTGATCTTGGTGAGACCGTCGACGAGCTTGGCGATCTCGTTTCCGAACAAACGTTCGATTTCTTCGCGTGTTGCTGCAGTGTCCTCGATCGTGTCGTGAAGGACGGCGGCGACAATCGTCGCGTCATCCAGGCGCAAGTCGGTGAGAATTGCTGCTACTTCGAGCGGATGCGAGAAGAATGGGTCGCCGGAAGCCCGCTTCTGCGTCCCATGCGCCTTCATCGCATAGACATAGGCGCGGTTGAGCAGGTCCTCGTCGGCGTGCGGATTATATCGCCGGACGCGCTCGACGAGTTCGTACTGCCGCATCATCCCCGCTGAGACCCCGGCTTGTGCAGCGGAAAACATCCGCTTGCATCAATATCGGCTCGGGCGAGAAGGCAAGCAAGACCGGCCGCGGCGGCGGACTGGTGCCGGCGCCGCGCTTTCGAACAGATGTGCGCAATCGCTGAACGTGACGCTCGAATGCGTCACTTTGAAGCGATCGATTGGAATCCGTCGGAGACGCTACTCCGGCTCGTCGTCGGTCTCGGCCGGCGGCACCAGGCCTTCGAGCCCGCGCAACAAATCCTCTTCCGTCATTCGATCGAACTGGACCTCGCCGACGGCATCGCTCGCCAAGGCCTCAGGCGAGGGAACGAGCGCGGGGACCTCTTCGGCCTCGGGTTCATCCACTTCGACATGCTTCTGCAGAGAGTGGATGAAGTCCTCCTTGAGGTCCTCCGGCGTCAGGTGCTCGTCGGCGATCTCGCGCAGGGCGACCACCGGGTTCTTGTCATTGTCACGGTCGACCGTGATCGGCGCACCCGAAGAGATCATCCGGGCCCGATGGCTCGCGAGGAGAACCAGCTCGAAGCGGTTGTCGACCTTGAGGATACAATCTTCAACAGTGACGCGAGCCATGGCGCGACCGCTCCCTGATCATTTCCGCAATGTTCGAAATTCGGCTGCGCTCGTTACACGCAGCGCAAGTCAAACGCAAGGCATTTCGCCGGCTCGCCGATAACGATTCGTAAGCCACGCGGCGACAACTGCGGCGGCGCAGGGCGCCGTTTGCCACAAAAGGAACGAAGTCAGATGGCGTCATCCTCTTGACATTTACCCATCGGGACTGAACATAGCGCAGGGGCTTTTTTGGATCTCTTAGTCGCGTGATCGTGATTTCCTCGCGTCGATTTGGGAGGCAATGAGGCAGGCAAATCGTCGCTGCGTCGTATCGATTGATCGCGGTATAGAAGCTGCCTCTCGTTGCTCTCCCTCCATGCTGGGAATTCGCTTACCGCACATCCTCTAGAACGAGACGACGTGAATGGTCACTCCCGAACGCATTGCGCTATTCATCGACGGCGCAAACTTATACGCGACCGCCAAATCTCTGGGCTTCGACATCGATTATAAGCGGCTGTTGAAGGAGTTTCAAACGAGAGGGCGGCTGATTCGGGCGTTCTACTATACCGCCTTGGTCGAAGATCAAGAGTATTCGTCGATCCGGCCACTGATCGACTGGCTCGACTACAATGGTTATTCTGTCGTTACCAAACCGACGAAGGAATTCGTCGATTCCATGGGGCGCCGCAAAGTCAAGGGCAACATGGATATCGAGCTGGCGGTCAACGCCATGGAGATGGCCGAGCATCTCGACCATATGGTGCTCTTCTCCGGAGACGGTGATTTCCGCTCTCTGGTCGAGGCAGTGCAGCGCAAGGGCGTACGCGTGTCCGTGGTGTCGACGGTCACCACCCAGCCACCCATGGTTGCCGATGAACTTCGTCGTCAGGCCGACGAGTTCGTTGATCTTGCCCATCTGGCGGTCAAGGTCGGCCGCGATCCGGGCGAGCGCATGCAGCGGCTCCAGGAGCGTCGCCCGATGGCCTCTCAAGCAATGGCCCATGGTCCCGACGACGGCCTGAACACCTGATCGGCGGCCACAAACCGGCTTGATGAGCACCGAGCCGACGCGAGACTGCCCGCTTTGCCCTCGACTCGTCGACTTTCGATCGGCTGCGCGCGAGCGACAGCCGACATGGCACAATGCGCCCGTCCCCTCGTTCGGGGCGCGCGACCCCATCATCCTCATCGTCGGGCTGGCGCCGGGACTTTCCGGTGCCAATCGAACCGGGCGGCCGTTCACCGGCGACTGGGCCGGCCATCTGCTCTACGAGACGCTGATCGCCTTCGGCCTGGCGCACGGCCGCTATGAGGAACGCTCCGACGACGGACTGACCCTCGATGGGTGTCTGATCACCAACGCCGTGCGGTGCGTGCCCCCGGAGAACAGGCCAACCCCCGCCGAAATCGCAACCTGTCGACACTATTTGGCTATGACCATGGCCGGCCTGCTTCGACTGCGAGGCGTCGTGGCGCTCGGCCGGATCGCCCACGACAGCGTCCTGCGGGCGCTGGGCGCCCGTCCGACGCGGTTTGCCTTCGCTCATGGAGCCGAACATCGGCTGCTCGACCCGGATGGCCGCGCCATCACCGTTTTCGACAGCTATCACTGCTCGCGCTACAACACCAATACGGGCGTACTCACGGCCGAAATGTTTCGGGCAGTCTTCGCCCGTGTGCGCGCTTTCATCGACCGCTCAGCTGCGGGCCCGTAGCGCGGCGATGACGTCGGCAGCGTTACGATCCGGAGGAAAGACGGGATAGAACACGGTCTCGATCACGCTGTCGCGAGCGATGATCGTCAGGCGCTTCAACAGGGTCATGCCGCTGGTGACGAACGTCGGCAACGACAGCGTCCTCGTCAGCTCGAAGTCCGCATCCGACAGAAGCCGAAAGGGAAGATGCAGGCGCAGCGCGACCTCCTTTTGATAGGCGGTGTCCTGCGTCGAAATGCCGAAGACGTGAGCAACGCCGAGCGCCTGGAGCTCGGCGAATTGATCGCGAAAGGCGCAAGACTGCGGCGTGCACCCGCGCGCGCCCGGGATCGCGTCCCATCCCTCGGGCAGCGGTTCGCCGGGGCGGCCGGTCCGGGGATAGAAATAGAGGACGCTCAGCCCTGGCAGGGCGCCGAGGTCGAGGCTCGACCCATCGGTCGCCGGCAGGCGCACGGAAGGAAGGCGCATCCCCGAGAGATGCGCCGCTCCGCCATCATCGACCGGCACCGGTAGGTCGGACGGCAGCGTCAGGAAATTGCTCGCGGCTGCAGCGTTCTCCATTTTGGCTCCTTTGATCAGACATAGGTGATGAATTCCAGCAGCGATCCGTCCGGGTCGCGGAAGTAGACGCTTGTCCCCGCCCCTTTGCGCCCTCGCGCGGAACCGGTCCGAGCTCGACGGCAATCTGAAGGCGCGCCAGATGAGCAACAGCAGCGTCGAGCGGACCCGTCCATTCGAAACAAAGGTCGCTGTTGCCCGGCTGCACGGGGAGGCGCGCGAGGGGCGTCGCGTCCACTCCCGGACCATGGCAATTGAGCTGCCAGCCGCCAAACCGATACGCAAATCCGTTGCCGTGCGGGATGACCTCGGCGCCGAGGACGTCGCGATAGAACGCGTTCGACCGGACCCAGTCGGAGACATGGATCACATAGTGATCGGGTCCGACCGTGTGCTGCGTCGAGCTGTCCCGGTCCATCGTCTTACCCGTCATCCCTTGTCGCGCAACAGGCGACCCTTTTCGCGGCTCCAGTCGCGCAGCTTTTCAGTCTCGCGCTTGTCGTGCAGCTTCTTGCCGCGCCCGAGCGCGATCTCGATCTTCGCCCGGCCGCGGTCATTGAAGAATATCTTCAAGGGAACGATCGTCATGCCCTCGCGCTCGACTGCGCTCGAAAGCCTCACGATTTCACGTGCCTTCAGCAGGAGCTTGCGTGGTCGCCGCGGTTCGTGATTGAAGCGGTTCCCCTGCAGGTATTCTGGAATATTGGCGTTGTAGAGAAACAACTCGCCCTTATGCGCCGCGGCATAGCTGTCGGCGATCGTCGCCTTGCCGGTCCGCAACGACTTCACCTCGGTCCCGGTCAACACCAGCCCGGCCTCGAATACTTCGCCGATCTCGTAGTTGAAGCGGGCCCGACGATTGTTCGAGACCAGCTTGAAATTCGGATTTTTCGCTGCCACGGAAGTTTGCCCGAACCACGACGCCTCACGCCTCAGGCGTTGAGGAGGCCCGCATGGACCATCGCCTTGCGGATGGTTGCGCGGGTAGCCTCGGTCACCGGCACCATCGGCAGGCGGACCTCGTCGGTAGTCTTGCCGAGCACGGACAGCGCATATTTGGGGCCGGCAGGATTGGGCTCGACGAACAGCGCCGCGTGGAGAGGCACCAGGCGATCCTGGATCGTCAGCGCGCCTTTGAAATCGCCGCCAAGGCAGGCGCCCTGCATCTCGGCACACAGCTTCGGTGCGACGTTCGAAGTGACCGATATGCAGCCGTGGCCCCCATGGGCCATCACGGCCACCGCGGTCACGTCCTCGCCGGAGAGCTGGATGAAGTCGGCGCCCAAGGCGTGGCGCTGCAATGCGGTCCTGGCGATGTTGCCGGTCGCGTCCTTCACGCCGACGATATTGTCGAGTTCGTAGAGGCGCTGCATCGTGTCGATCGACATGTCGACGACCGAGCGCGGCGGAATGTTGTAGATGATGATCGGGATTCCAACCGCGTCGTTGACGGCCTTGAAGTGGCGGTACAGGCCTTCCTGGCTGGGCTTGTTGTAGTAGGGCGTCACGACAAGAATGCCGTCGGCGCCTGAGGCTTCCGCATGGCGCGCGAGGTCGATCGCCTCCTCGGTATTGTTGGACCCCGCCCCGGCTATGACCGGCACTTTGCCCTTGGCCTCTGCGACGCAGATATCGACGACCTGCTTGTGCTCGTCGTGGGAGAGCGTCGGGCTTTCGCCCGTAGTGCCGACCGGGACGAGGCCGTGCGTGCCCTCGCCGATCTGCCAGGTGACGAACGCACGGAAGGCGGGCTCGTCGATCCTGCCATCGCGAAAGGGCGTAACGAGCGCCGTGAACGAGCCCCTGAACGATTTGGTGCTGTGCATGATCACCTTCCGCGACGCTCTTGAAGCTCTTGAAGATGCGCGTCGGAGCCCTACCGCTGCCGCATTCTTGGGCTTTCTGACAACCGTGCGGCCACGGACCGGGTCCAGCTCCCGCGACGCCTAGACATAGTCCGATACCCGCCGTGCGAAAAGAGGGGATTGTCCGGCGCCCCGCCGGCAATTTGCGAGAGGGGACTGCTTGCGGTCTGTTGAGGGTTCATTAACCGCATTGCCTCGACATGCGCCGTGGGCTCGCCAACCGCGGAAGACCACGCCATGGCCTTGAGATTCGTCGTTGCCCCCGCCATGGCCGGCGCGCTGTGTTTTGCTGCCGGCCTCTATTTGCCCAGCCAGCTGCCGCGGCTCCAGCGAGCCTCGAGCGCGCCGCGTGCGGACTTCGCGCCGACCGGCAGCGTCAACAATCCGATGCGGTCGGAAGGCAAGAGCGCGGGGAGCCCAGGCGCAAGCGCTCCCGCAGCTGCCGATGCCGGCCCGCGGGCGCGTTCAGGCGTCCCGCCCGCCGCCGTCGCTGCCGCAGCAGGCGCTCCGGCTGCCGCCGACTCTCCGCCGCCCCCTGGCGCAGGCGGTCCTGCCGGCGCACTCCCAACAGACCCGACTGCCGAGCCGAGCCCCCCGGCCGTCGCGATCGCTCCTGCAGGCGGTACACCCACCGATACGGGCAATCCGACACCGACTACAGCAGACGCCACACCCGGCGCTGCTCCTGCCGGAAGCGCGGCGGCCGAATTGAGTTCACCTTCGAGCGCAGGCTTTCCCGCTCCGACCCCACCGGCCGACGCAGCCACTCCGGCGGCCACACTCGTTCGCGCCGTCGATGCCCCGCCCGCGGCAGCCGGCTCCGGTCCGGTTGGTGGTGCCGGCAGCCCACCCGTCCCGATCAGTGCCGACGCCACCGCAGCCTTTGCCGTTCCGGCCGGCGCTCAGGCCGGCGATGCCTCGGTCGGCGGCAAGACCCAACTCGCCTATGCCGAACCAGCTCCCGAGAGCGCAAAGCCGGAAGCGTCGGCCCCGGCGACGGCGCTGCCGAGCGAGAGCGGCCTGCCGATGCCCGCAACCCCGCCGGCGCCTCGCGTCGACACCGCCGGCCTCGACCAGATCATCGCGCTTTACCGCAAAGGGGATCTGGCCGGCGGCGATGCGCTTGCCAAAACCCGCACCGATCCGCTGGTGCACACGACCCTCGAGTGGCTGGCATTGCGGACGAACCCGCATGATGCCGGATATCAGCGGATCATGGATTTCCTCGCCGCTCACCGCGATTGGCCCGGCGCCGCGTGGCTGCGCCGGCACGCCGAGGAGGCCCTCTTCTTCGACAAGCGCGATGCGAGCGTGGTCGCTGCCTTCTTCGGCGATTCCAAGCCGATCGGTCCCCTGGGTCAGCTCGCCGAGGCCCGCGTGCTGTTGAAGGACGGCCGACAGGCCGAGGCCGCGGCAATCGTGCGCGAGGTGTGGCGCGACAATGATCTCGGCCTTCCGGCCGAATCGGCCATCCTGCGGGAATTCGCCGGGCTCCTGACCGCGGCGGATCACAAATTCCGGGCGGATCGTCTGCTTTATGAAGAATCGACAACGGCCGCCCTGCGCGCCGCCGAGCGGGCCGGCACGGACGTCGCGCAGCTCGCGCGAGCGCGGGCCGCCGCAGTCAACGCCAGCGCCACTGCCGGCGCCCTGCTCGACGCCGTGCCTGTGGCCCTCAGGAAGGACCCCGGCTACCAGTTCGCGCGCATTCAGCTGCTGCGCAGGGCGGGCAGGACGGCGGAAGCGGCAGCGATGTTGCTCGCGGCGCCGCGCGAACCGGAGCTCATTGTCGACGGCGATGCCTGGTGGAACGAAAGGCGCTGGATCGCGCGAAAGCTGCTCGACCTCGGAGACGCCGAGACGGCCTATCGCCTGTGCGCGGAACATTCGGCCGTTTCGCCGGAGGCGAAGGTCGAAGCCGAGTTCCATGCCGGCTGGATCGCGCTGCGCTATCTCGATGATCCTGCCCGGGCTTCGACGCATTTCGCGCGCGCGGCCGCGGCGGCGAATGGGCCCGATACCAAAGCACGTGCCGCCTATTGGCAGGGGCGTGCGGCAGAGGCATCCGGCGACCGTGACGGCGCGATGCGCTTCTATGCAGCCGCCGCGGCCTACCCTGCCAACTACTACGGCCAGCTCGCGAACGCGAAACTGCCCGCGGAAGACGTGCCTGTCCGCCGCACGCCGACCGCAGCCATCGACGATGATCGGCACGAGGCCGTGAAGGTGATCGAGCTCCTTTATGCCCTTGGGCAGCCTGATCTCGCCATGCCCCTGATCATCGATGCGGTGCAAAACCTGTCCGACGAGACGCAGGTCGCCGCGGTCGGGGCGGTCGTGTCGGCCTACCACGACGCCCGTGCGACGCTCCTGGTCGGCAAGTTCGCCGCCAACCGCGGGCTCGCATTGGATCAGTTCGCCTTTCCGATCTTCGGGATTCCAGCCTTCGAGCCGGTCGCCAATTCCGCCGACCGCGCCGTCATCTATGCCATTGCGCGCCAGGAGAGCGCGTTCGAGCCGAGGGCCGTCTCCGGTGCGGGCGCCAAGGGCCTCATGCAGCTTTTGAGCTCGACGGCGCGGCGCACGGCCCAGCGCTTCGGTATCGCCTATGACGAGGCACGGCTGACGAGTGATGCAGCCTTCAACGCCAAGCTGGGCGCGGCCTTTCTCGGAGCGCTCTTCGGCGAGCAGCGCGGATCCTATATCCTGACGTTTGCGGCCTATAACGCCGGCGGCAAGCGCGTGCAGGAATGGATCAATGCCTACGGCGATCCACTCAACCCGGCCATCGACCCCGTC
>JAFAME010000052.1 GCA_019233695.1 Methylobacteriaceae bacterium | reverse complement strand
CAAGCAGAAGATCGACGACGCCGATCAGCGACAGAAGCGTCGTGCCTTTCACCATCTCGACGGCCGTATTGATCCAGGGCGGCAGCATGCGGCGCAAGGCCTGCGGGCCGAGGGCATGCAGGAGGCGGCCCCAGAACCCGAGGCCGATCGCCTTGGCGGCGTCGGTCTGGGCCTGGGGAATCGACCCGAAGGCGCCGCGCGTGACTTCGGCGGTATGGGCCGTGCAAAACGCCGCGAGCGCGATCACGCCGGCGACATAGGGCGATACGTCCATCCCGATCAGGGCCGAGCCGTAGTAGCAGAAGAACAGCAGGACCAGGACCGGCAGACCGCGCACGACGTCGACATAGATGCGCAACAGCCACCGCACCGGCCACGGCGCGTAGATGAGGCAGAGGCCGGCGAGCAGTCCGAAGATCGCGCCGAAGGCGACGATGAGGGCCGAGGTGGAAAGGGTGATCAGCAGCCCGTTCAGCAGGACGCCACGCGCAATCCAAATTTCATAGCCGAGGGTTCCAGGGCCAAACCAGGTCATGCTGGTGTTCCCTTGCCCATCGTCAGCGGATCACGGCGAACCGGCGCTCGAACAGGCGCAGCAGGAAGGCGATGGCGTAGCAGGTGCCAAGATAGATCGCGCCGGTCACGGTCCACACTTCGATGACCTGGAATGTGTGCACGTTGATCCAGGTTGCACCGAAGGTCAGCTCGGGCACCGCGATGGCCGAGGCGAGCGCCGTGTCCTTGAAGAGCGAAATGAAATTGTTGCTGAGCGAGGGCAGCACGATGCGGAAGGTCACCGGCAGCGACACGTAGAGGAGGCGCTGGCGCTGCGACAGGCCGATCCCCTTGCCGGCGTCGATGTAGCCCCGCGGCACGGAGACAAGGCCGGCGCGAAACACTTCGGTGAGGTAGGCGCCTGCATAGACGGCGAGCGTCAGCGTGAACGACTGGATGTTGTCGAGGAAATAGACGCCGACCTGCGGCAGGCCGAAATAGACATAGAAAGCGAGGACCAGCAGCGGCGAGTTGCGGATGAGCTCGACGTAGATTCGGATCGGCCGATGCAGCCATGTCGCGTTCGACACGAGAAGGACGGCGAGCGCCAAGCCGATGATCGAGCCGAGCAGCAGCGCGACAACGGCCATTTCGAGCCCCAGCACCCAGCCGTGCGAGAGCTTGTCGAAGTTGCGCCAGACCACGTCCCAATTGAAATTGTAGACCATAGCCGGCCAGGCAGCGGGTTCTCGGGGTCATCCCGGCCAAGCACCGCCAAGCGGTGCGCCGAGCCGGGATCCGGAGACAAGCATCTTTCGGGTCCCGTGTCCCCGGATCCCGGATAGCCGCTGCGCGGCTTCCGGGGTGATGGCCACAACCTTCGCCGACCCATGCACCCGCGTGCTTCGCCTAGATCGTGCCATACTCCGAGGGATAGCCGATGCGCGGGATCGGCAGGTCGACGCCGAACCATTTCTTGAACGAGGCCTGATAGTCGTCGAAGTCGAGCCCGAGAACCGCCTCCTTCACCATCGTGTTGACGAAGTTGAGCCAGACCTGGTCGCCCGGTTTGACGGCGAAGGCGTAGCTGTTCGGTATCCAGCCAAAGCCGGCATCCTTGAACCTGTCAGGGCTCTTGCGCGTCAGCCAGCGCACGGTCGACTGGTCTTCGGCGGCCGCGTCCGCCCGGCCCGACAGGATCGCCTCGATGCTCGCATCGACGCTGTCGAATTGCAGGATCTGAATGTCGGGAAAGACCTTCCTGGTCCATGGTTCGACGGTCGGATTCTGCAGCCAGGAGATCCTGGCATCCTTCCCGGCCGCCTTGAGGTCGGCGTAGGTGTTGTACTTGCTGTTCTTGGCCAGGAGCAGCCCGATGCCTTCGCGATAGTAGGGAATGGTGAACTCGACTTGGCGGGCCCGCGCCGGCGTGATCGTCATGAACTGACAGACGATGTCGATCTTGTTGGTGATGAGGTTCGGGATGCGCGCGTCCGCCGCTTCGCGCACGAAGTCCACCTTGCTCGGATCATCGAACAGGCCCTTGGCGAAGAGATGCGCCATGTCGATGTCCATGCCGACGAGCTGGCCGGTCTCGTCCTCGAAGTGCCATGGCGGGTTGGTGGTGCCGGTGCCGACGATGAGCTTGCCACGCGTCAGCACCTCCTGAAGCTTGCCGGTGGCCGAGGACGATTGCGCCCGTGCCTCGGCGACCGGAAGGGAGGCGATGGCCCCCCCGACGAGGGCGGTTCCGACCAGGGCCGCGGCGCCGGAGGCGCCGAACATCTCGCGACGGGACAGCTCGCCCCGCGGGGCGTCGACATTGGCCTTGTCTGTCATTTCGACACCTCATGCAGTTGCTGGACGCGGCCATGCCGGCGAGGCGCTCGGCAAAGCTCCAGCCCTCTCTGCGGTCGCCGACGTGAGAAGAAGAACGCACATCGGCAGAAACCGAGCATGGGCATCTTACGGGGCCAATGTGGAAGGGATGCATCCAAAACATTATGCAAAACGCTGCACTGAATGGAATGAATGCGTGAAAAGCGGGAGATTGTCAGCCCGGAAGCGGAAAGCGCTATCCGGGTTCCGGCGACATGTTCCGAATCCCGGCTCTGCGCACCGCTTTGCGGTGCTTCGGCGGGGATGACACTTTACCGATTGTCGCACCACCGTGCGATCGGCGTGATCGGCGGCAGGCGCTTGCCGTCGCCGACGAGCCGCCAGCCCGGCTGCAGCCGGACATCGCGCAGCAGCAGGTGGGGACGCGGGTTCGATGT
>JAFAME010000039.1 GCA_019233695.1 Methylobacteriaceae bacterium | reverse complement strand
TCGCCGCCGCACGCCTGCTGCCCGAGGCAGCGACCGAGGCGGAGCTTCGCGCCGCCGTCGATCGCTTTGCGGCACCGCCCGTCGTTTCGCTGCGCGCGCCCGGCGCGCTGGCGCATCGCGTCAACGTTGCGCCGGAGACGGCCGAGGAGGTCGAGAACATCGCCGCGGTCGAGGCGCACATGCGCGAGCTCATGCGCGTTCCCACGATCGTCGCCGGCGCGGTGATGCCGGACGCCTGTCCGGCAGGCGCCGCGCCCGGCACCATTCCCGTCGGCGGGGTGGCAGCGGCGAAGGAGGCGATCCATCCGGGGATGCACTCGGCCGACATCTGCTGCTCGATGGCGGTGTCGATCTTCGGCGACGCCGATCCTTCAGCGATTCTCGATGCCGGCATGCAGCTGTCGCACTTCGGGGGCGGCGGCCGGTCGCACTCGTCCGACATGCGGCCGCCGGACGACCTCCTGGCGCGCTTCGAGGCCAACCGCTTCCTGGCCACGACGACCGAGGCCGCGACCAAGCATTTCGCCACGCAAGGCGACGGCAACCATTTCTTCTTTGTCGGCCGCGTCGGCTCGACCGGTGCGGTGGCGCTCGTCACCCATCACGGCTCGCGCAAGCCGGGCGCGCTTCTCTACGAGGCCGGCATGGACGTGGCCGAGCGCTACCGGCGGGAGCTGTCGCCGGAGACGCCCAAGCACAATGCCTGGATTCCTTCGGAGACGGACGACGGCCGCGCCTATTGGGACGCGCTCCAGATCATCCGGGCGTGGACGAAAAAGAATCATTTCGCCATTCACGATGCGACGGCGCGGCATCTCGGCTTGAAGGTGAAGGACCGGTTCTGGAACGAGCACAATTTCGTGTTCCGCAAACCCGATGGGCTGTTCTATCATGCCAAGGGCGCCACCCCGGCGTGGGAATGGTTTGCCGATGACTCCGGCGGGCTGACGCTCATTCCGCTCAACATGGCCGAGCCGATCCTGATCGCGCGCGGCCGCAATGCGGAGAGCGGCCTCGGCTTTGCGCCGCACGGGGCGGGCCGCAATTTCAGCCGCACGGCCTATCTCAGGCGCCACGCCGGCAAGACGGAGGCCGAAATGGTGACCGAGCAGACGGCCGGCATCGACGTGCGCTTCTTCTGCGGCATCCCGGACGTCTCGGAACTGCCGCTCGCCTACAAGAACGCCGCCGCGATGCGCCGCCAGATCGAGGCCTTCGGGCTCGCCGACATCGTCGACACGATCGAGCCGATCGGCACCATCATGGCCGGCGACTGGCAGCGCAACGCGCCGTGGCGCAAGCGGCGCGGGGCGAGGGAGGGCGAGGACTGAGGCGGCACTTACACGTGCACCTCGCCGTAGATCAATTCGCCGACCTCCCTGCGCGCGCGGACCATGGCGTAGGTGAGCCAGCCGTAGAAGGCGGCGATCGCGACGAGGACGGCCCAGCCGGGCAGGGGGCCGAGCGCCGCATTCTGCATGACATCCTGCACCGACTGGACGAAGTCGAGGCGCACGCCCTCCTGCTGCAGCTTGGAGGAGGAGATTTCCAGTACCCAGGCCAACAGAAGGATCAGGAACATCCAGAAATAATTGCGCCGCAGCCGGCGCGCCAGCGCAGCGCCTTGCGTGATGAGAAACCGCGGTTCGCGCAGATCCTGGCCGAGGATCCGCGCCCAGCCGGCATCGACCTCGCCGACCGGCGCCAGGATCTGGGCGAAATAGTTGCGCTCGAACTGGCGGACGCGGGCGCGATAGACGTCGAAGAACCGATAGCGGCGCGCCTCGATCCACAAGAGAAGCAGCACCAAGAGCATGGCAAAGAGCAGCACGCCGTGATGGGCCGTGGGGGTCGAGAGCGACACCGACAACAGCGCCGCAACGACTGTGATGGCCCAGTTGGTCGTGCGGTCGATGCGCTCGCGCCAGCCGGCCATGCGGCCCATTTCCGCCCGATGGAAATGCGCCAGCGTCGTGATGAACTCATTCGTCGTGGCGGGAAGCGGCGGCCCGGCATTCGCCTTGGCACCATCCGCGCCTGCTTGTCGTTCCTGAAGGTTGGCCATGATGTCCTCCTGCCGCGCTCCCGCTCATCTCTCTTCAACGCCGGCCGCGGCGGCGCGTTCGGGCGCGAGGCGGGCCGGCGGGCCGCAGTCCGCCGCGTCGACCGAGCCTACGGCAATTGGCCACGGTAGTGCGGTGCTGTCCCTCGTCATGGCCGGGCTTGTCCCGGCCAACCACGCGGCGCCACTGCAACAGACCTTCGTCCATAGGCGCCTCGACGACGGCGTGGATGCCCGCAGAAGGGCGGGAGACCGCCGTCATTCTCGTTTCCCGGACAGCCCTGCCAGGGGCGGAGGCGGGGGAAGCGGCCTCAGAAATTAACACCAAGCGCCAGAATTTGACGTTGCGCATGCAAGCGCGGCGCTAGGCTCACCAACGGGTTCAGCAAAAAACTCGAGAACCACCTTGCCGCCGTCGGCTTGTACGTCGCGCATTACAATTTTTGCAGAGTGCACGAATCGCTGCTGGTCACGCCGGGGCATGGCGCTCGGCATCGCCGATCACATTTGGACGATTGGCGAATTGGTTGCCGCGCGCCGCGACAACGCGCCTCGCGGACCCCGCAAACACCATCGAAATTTCCAGACGATCCAAGGTGGTCGACTCGATTGAGTAATGATAGTCATTCCCACTTCGACGCAAATGACAATGCGTTGCCCTTTGCTTCGATTTTCCAAATTGAATCGTCGCCGCAATCGATATCAAGAGGAAACGCCATTGCATAGCGCTTTTCTATATCATCAATATCCGTGCGATTTTTCAACTGATTTACGATTGTCTCTTCTCTAACTAATAATTTAATCTCGTCTATTCCACCAAAGTCTTTGGGCCTTACCAGCGTTGCCGCCTCTTTTCTAAACCACAATTCATGTGGCAAATAGCCAAAACTTTCAAGATTGTATCCACCGACCAAAAAATAAACAATGACATCACCTACGATAGGGCGGCTCTTTCTTTCGCCACTATAATAAAATACTATTTCTGATTTGTC
>JAFAME010000421.1 GCA_019233695.1 Methylobacteriaceae bacterium | reverse complement strand
CCCTGTTTCTGCAGATCGCCGACGGGGTGGATGATCCTACGTGGCTGCACCATCTGCACCGGAGCGACTATTCGACCTGGTTTCGAAAGGTGATCAAGGACGACGAGCTTGCCCAGGAAGTGGCGAGCGTCGAGGCCGATGCGGCCCTCGATGCGCGCCAAAGCCGCGCCCGTGTCGCCGATGTCGTGACCCGGCGATATACCGCGCCGGCCGGTGGCCGCGGCCAGAGCTAGCCCCCGAAGGATGGGACGGTATCCTCCAGCATCGGCCGGTCGACATCATCCTCGATGATCAGCACGTTGTGGCGACGTGCGACCCCGGCGAGCGCGCGGCGGCGCTCCTCGGTGAGAGTGATCGTCGTCGGATTGTGCAAGGACGGCACGAGGAAAACGGCGCGTGGACGCCAATTGACGCACGCCGATTCGAACGCGTCCGGGCGCATGCCGCCTCGATCCATCGTCAGGCCGCGCAGGCGACGAGGTCGGCGAACTGCTTGGCGCAAAGCTCGCGGTCGTCTTGATCGGCCAGCGTCCTGGCCTCTCCGCCGTCGATTCGCTCGGCGCCTATATCACTTGGCAGCCTCGCGTGGGGACTTTGGACTCGCGGCGCAATTGCGTCTCGAACATCCGCCCCGCAGGGCTGTCGGCCGAAGCGGCGCATTGCAGATCGACAGCATCGCCGCGAGCGCCTTCGCGCTGTGCGAGACGGGCATTCGACTGAACGATCTGCGCTCCGCGGGGAGCGTCGCGCGGCCTTCCCTGGATCACCCAGAATAGGGGCGGACTCGGGACGCAGTCCTTCTCCCGCGCGAGGGGCTGCGCCCAGTCCTTGTCGAGCCTGGACGATCCGGTTTGACTCCTGTCGACCGGGAACTAGGTCTGTCGATGCGTCCGAAGCGCTGCCAAGGCGGCAGGATGCGCAGGTCGCTCGAGCGGTCTTCGACCTGTCTGGGAGATTAGCTGAGCCGAGGAGAGCTCAAATGAAGAAGTTCATGGTCTTGTACATGGCCTCTGGCGCCGAATTCGAGAAGATGATGAAAAACTCCACTCCCGAGCAGCAGAAGAAGGGAATGGACGCCTGGATGAAGTGGATGAACGATCACAAGAAATCCATTGTCGAAGGCGGCGCGCCGCTCGGCAAGACGAAACGCGTCGACGCCAAAGGCGCGTCGAACACGAAGAACGATGTGGGGGGCTACTCCGTCGTGCAGGCGGAGTCGCACGATGCCGCAGCAAAACTATTCGGGAAGGAACATCCTCATCTCCAGATGCCCGGCGCGTGGGTGGAGATTCTCGAAGTCATGCCGGTCCCGGGGATGTAGCAACGCCGACACGCGGCTCTTGGAGGTGGACGAGACCGGCAACTGCACTGCTCGATCGTTCGCCGCCGGGAGACTCGATCAGACTGCACCCTGCCTCGTTCGCATCGGGCCCCTGTTGGCGCGCAAGACCGCCGGCGCGAGGCGGTCGTCGCGGTCAACGATGACACCTGCCTGTCTCAGCATTTCGCATCCGTTCGGCTGCAGAAAGACGGGCGGCTCGTCGAGGCAATAGACGACGCGGGTGATGCCTTCTTTTATGATGTGCTCCACGCAGGAGGTGCGCCCCGACAACCTTCGACCGCACGGTTCGATGGAGGAATAGAGGACAGAATTGCGCAGGCTCGCGCCGCTGTCGCGAGCTTTCTTGATCGCGACCTCTTCGGCGTGCAAGCCCGTGCCGTATTCACCCGTATATCCGGTAGAGATCGCGATGCCGGCATTCGACGCGATAACGCAGCCGACCGAAAACGACGAGGAGGTTTGCGGGCCCTGGCCGCCCAGTTCCACCGCAAGCTTCAGGAATTCGAAGTCCGTCTGCGAAATCATGGTCGCCTGGTTCGCGCGCCTTTGCTGCAGCCTTGCCGACCGCGATATGGGGCTTATCTGGCGCGCGATCCACCCCGAAACGGTCGGATTGCGCATACGGATTTCGGTGACAGTTTACTCTTTCGGCGCAATGCCGGAAAGGACCAGGCCTCGGGCAACCAAAAAGGGAAAAGAATTCCTCTCACGCGCGCACGGCGCCCCTTACGAAGCTTACCGCGCGCGGACGCGACGATGGTTTTGAGATCGCGGACAAGCGAGAGGCGCTTCCCGCCTTCTATTCGGACGACGCCACCGAGGTGGGGTTGCCGTTCACGGAATTCAGGATCACCTTGTTGTCCTGCAGCGAGATCAGCCGCCCGCCGTTGCTGGCACCGATGCCGTTGATATTGCCCATCACCACGGAGCCGGTCAGGGCGATCGTGGTTTTCGGGCCGTCGGCAATGATGCCGAACCCGACCGTGGCGTTCTGCGAAGAGGTCGAACGCTCGACCATCATGATGATGGCAGGCCCGCTGGCGTTGCCGGTCGCGACGATGCCGTTGGAGCGGTTGCCCGAGGCAACGCTGTCGCGCACGGTCACGTTGATGACGCCGCCGGTAGCCGAAAAGCCGGTGCCGTCGGCCTTGATGCCGAAGTAGTTGTTGTGCGCCTCGACACGGTTCAGGGTGACCCTGGTGATGCTGTCTGCAACGACGGTTGGCGCCACCGAGATCCCGCCGCCCGACGAACCCGCGCCGTTGTTGGCGAGCACCGTGTCCGACACGGAGATCTCGGCCCTCGCGGCCTGACTATCGATACTGATCCCCCACCCATCGGTCCCGGCGAAGTCGTGGATCACGCACTTTTCGACGCGCAAGGCGCCGCCGGTGGAAAAAGCAACTCCGATGGCCGTCACGCCATTGCCATCGATATCGAGACCGCGCAGCGTCACGACATCGGTGGCCCCTGCGTTGATGATGATCGCCGGGAACGAGGAAATGGCGATACCGAACCTCGCCTGCACGCCCTGGCAGTCGATGGTGAGGGACTGATCGATGGTGAGGGGGTTGCCGCCGCTGAAATCGCCTTGATCGACGCAATTGATCTCCCCGCCTGAGACAGTCTGCGCGACTGCCGCGGCGAAAGTGGCGCACGGCGCCGAGCGCGTGCAGGTGCTGCCGCCGCCATAGCTTGCCACCCAGGACCGCATGTTTCCCGCTTGAGCAGGGGCGCCGCACACGGCCAGAAGCGAGCCAATGGCCGCAAGCGTCAGGAGAGGTTTGTGCATTGGTTCCTCCAGAGCAGGATTCCATGCCCCCGGCCCGTAGTTGGGGCGGGCGCAAGAAATCTCACACGGGCGGCGACCTTCAGGGAAGTGGGCGGAGCGGATATCGCCGAACTCGGCGGCGCCAAAGCTCAGCAGCATAGCGCGCGAGCAAATCTCGGCCGGTTGCGCCCCCAGGAAGCTGGTCGTGGAGCTAGGCCGGCATCCCTGCGTCCTGCATGGCCGGCGCCGAGACCTCCGGCGTCTCGGGTGGCGTGATCCCGAGGCCCTGATCGATGAAGCGCGCCGCCATCTCCCCGACCACGAGGGCGGTCAGGTTCGTGTTGTGCATGACGTTGTCGGGATAGACGCTGGTGTCGGCAACGCGCAGATTGTCGAAGCCGTGGATGCGAAGATCAGGCCCGACCACCGCGCTTGGGTCGCTCGCCGGCCCCATCTTGGCCGATCCTGCCTGGTGGTGGGCCGGACCCATCGCCTCCCTCAGGGCGACTTCGATCGGCTTGTCGAGGTCGTCGATCGAGACAGCGCCACAGCGCTCGAAGGTGCGGGTCGCAAGTATTGCCTTGACGAATGAGCGGGCGTCGGCGAAGCGGTCGCGGTCCCTCTGCCGGGTGTTATAGCGGTGATCGATGAGCGGTGGCCGGCGCGGATCGGCGCTCGCGATGCGCACCTCGCCT
This sequence comes from Methylobacteriaceae bacterium, assembly GCA_019233695.1. Lineage (GTDB taxonomy): Bacteria > Pseudomonadota > Alphaproteobacteria > Rhizobiales > Beijerinckiaceae > JAFAME01. The sequence goes on along the minus strand of JAFAME010000421.1, from coordinate 6,235 downwards.
TCCGCCTCCTGGCGGGTGAGATAGGTCCAGAAGCCGGCGATATCCTCTTCCTCGTCGATGGGGAAGGGATGGGTCTGCCATTCGGGCTCGCCGGAAGCATTGGCCGGCCCGCGGACGTTCGAGGCGAAGAAGCGGCCGGTCGTGACGCCGAGCCCGCGCGCCTTGAACAGCATGGGAAAGCCGGGGTGGTCCAGGAGATTGCGCCCGATGCAAAGATCGACGGCGACGTCGATGCCGAGCGGACGCAGCCACTCGGACGGGCCGATGCCCGAGCGCTGCAGGATGGCCGGGCTGTTATAGACGCCGGCGCTGATCACGATCTCGTCGGCAAAGGCCGTCCGGCTGGTGCCGGTCTCGTCGATATAGACGACGCCGGTCGCCTTTCTGCCCGCAAGCACGATCCGGTCAGCCAGGCAGCCGGCGCGAATGGTCAGATTTGGCCGGGGGCGGGCGGCCCGCAGATAGGTCACGAGGGTGCCGAGCCGCACCTCCTTGTAGCGGTTGTGCGGCATCGGCCCGATGACGCCGGCATGGGCGTCGAGCCCATTGAGATCGGGTGCTTCCCGCACGCCGAGTTCCAGGCAGGCCTCATACATTGCCCGGTTCACCGGGGCCCAGCTTTCCGGCCGGTAGCGCTGGATGACGATCGGCCCGTTGCGGCCATGGATCGGCTGATCGCCGAAATTCAGGTCGTTCTCGATTGCGATGAAGAGGGGCAGAAGGTCGGCCCAGGCCCAGCCCCGGTTGCCCATCGCCGCCCAGCGGTCGAAGTCGAAGGGCGCGCCCCGGGCGGCAATCGTCGCGTTGATCATCGACGTGCCGCCAACGAGCCGCCCGCGCGGCAGCCGCAGGCTGCGCCCGCCCAACGTGCCGGCGCCGTCTGAATTGGTGAGGTCCCAGTCGAACTCCGGGATGCCGGCCGTACGCCAGCTGTGCTCGCCGCTGACCGTAAACAGCGGCGGCACCGCCTCCTCGTTGGGAAAATCGCGACCCGCCTCAAGCAGGAGGACACGCCGGTCGGCATTCTCCGAGAGGCGCGCGGCAACGACGCCGCCGCTCGACCCGGCTCCGACAACGATCACGTCGTAGCGATCCACGGGCGTCCTCCCATCTGATTTTGCATGGTTTTGGTGCGGATCGGCCTAGCCGTCCGACAAACCGTCATGGCATGCACAACCGCCAGGGGCAAGCGCGGGGCCTGCTCACGCGGGCCGGACGTTCGGCGCCTTCAGGCCGAGCCGCGCGCACACATTGCGCGTGTCGATGACGAGAGCGCTTCGGGCTGCCAGGGCCGCGTAGTCGACGCCGTCATGGTCGGTTGCGATCAGGGCAGCGTGGTAATGCGGGAAGGCCTCGACGTCCCATGCCACCGAGCGTCGCCCGGTAAGCGCCCTGTGCTCGCGGGTCACCGGGATCTCGCGCACATGCGGGTCGAAGAAATCGACCTTCGCACCGCGCGCTTCGAGAAGCTCGATCAGTCGCAGCGCCGGGCTCTCTCGCGTGTCGTCGACGTTCTTCTTGTAAGCGAGGCCGATGAGAAGGACGCGCGAGCCGTTAAGCCCTCGGCTCTGCTCAGCGTCGAGATAGCGCGCGAGCTTCTCGACCACGCGGCCCGGCATGGCCGAATTGATCTCGCCGGCAAGCTCGACAAAGCGGGTGGTGATGCCGAATTCGTGCGCTTTCCAGGTCAGATAGAACGGATCGATCGGGATGCAGTGCCCGCCGAGTCCGGGGCCTGGGTAAAACGGCATGTAGCCGAACGGCTTCGATTTCGCCGCCTCGATCACCTCCCATACGTTGATGTCCATCGCGTCGAACACCACCTTCAGCTCATTGACGAGCGCGATGTTGACGGCCCTGAAGATGTTCTCGGTGAGCTTCACTGCCTCCGCCGTGCGCGTGGAAGAGACGGGCACGGTGCGCGCCACGATGCTGCCGTAGAGGCGGTCGGCCAGGCGCAGCGAGCCCTCATCGTCCGCACCGACGATTTTCGGGATCTGCGCCATCGGGTGCTCGGAATTGCCAGGGTCTTCCCGCTCCGGCGAGAAGGCGAGGAAGAAATCGAGGCCGGCGCGCAAGCCGCCGCTTTCGAGAATCGGTCTCACCACCTCCTCCGTTGTGCCCGGCCAGGTCGTCGATTCGAGGACGACAAGGTGGTCCCTTCGCAGACGGGGAACGATCGCGGCGGCTGTACTCTCGACGAAGCTCAAGTCCGGCTCCCGGTGCGCGGCAAGCGGCGTCGGCACGCAAATGATCATCGCCTCGACCTCGCGCAGGCGCTCGAAGTCCGTGGTGGCCGTCATGCGGCCGGCCGCGACGAGTTCGGCGAGCTTGCCTGCCGGCGCATGCTTCAGATATGAGCGGCCCGCCGCGATGGCGGCAGGCTTGGCGGGATCGACGTCGAAGCCGACCACCCGAAACCCGGCGCCGGCGGCAGCGCACGCCAGCGGCAGGCCCACGTAGCCGAGCCCGATCACGCCGACGGTGAAATCGCGCGCGGCGATACGCTCGATGAGCAGATCGAGCTGTGGCAAAGGCTTTTCCTGGAGCATCAGCAACGTGTCCTTCGCACCAACACGCCATCGCCTACGCCATTCCCGGCGGTTTTCGCAAATTCGCCGCACCGCGCGCCGATGAGGACCCGCCATGACCATCCTTGCGGCAAGCAGTGCTGATTTCCGCGAGGCGGGGCGGCGGCTCTTCGCCCTGTCGTGCGATTTCGAATGGGCCGCCTCGAGCATCGAGGGCCTGCCGCCGCCCGGAGCGCCGGAGATCGCCTTTGCGGGCCGCTCCAACGTCGGCAAGTCGTCGCTCCTTAACGCGCTGACCGGCCGTAAGGCGCTGGCCCGCACGTCGCACACCCCCGGGCGGACCCAGCAGCTGAATTTCTTCTCCCTCGGCGGCCGCCTGCGCCTTGTCGACATGCCTGGTTATGGCTATGCCGCCGCCTCGCGCGAGACGGTTGCTGCATGGACGCAGCTGATGCAGCTCTATTTGCGAGGGCGGACGCCTCTCGTGCGCGCCTATCTCCTCGTTGACGGGCGGCACGGCCTGAAGGAGGCCGATCAGCAGATGATGGAGGGCCTCGACAAGGCAGCGATGTCCTACCAGGTCGTCCTGACCAAGCGGGACGAAGTGAGGAAGAGCGAGCAGGCAGAGCGCGTCGCGGCCACTGAGGCTGCCCTTGCCAAACGCCCGGCCGCCTATCCTGAAATCTTCTTCGTCTCGTCGAGGACAGGCGAGGGCATCGAGGATCTGCGCGCCGCGATTGCGCGGCTCTTGCATGAGCATGGCGGCGGCACAGCAGACAGCAACGGCTGATTGAGCCCGCAGTGGCAAATCGGTAGAACACGCGCGAACTTTCCCACCGAGACCGATCCGATGAATGAAGCCGTCAAGGGCAGCCCGCAGGAGCAGGCCGAAATCCTCATCCAGGCGCTCCCGCACATGCTGCGCTATGATGAAGCCATCGTCGTCGTCAAATACGGCGGCCACGCGATGGGCGACGAGGAGGTGGCGCGGCAGTTCGCCCGCGACATCGTTCTCCTGGAACAATCGGGGGTCAATCCGGTCGTCGTCCATGGCGGCGGGCCGCAGATCGGCAGTATGCTCGCCAAGCTCGGCATCAAGTCGGAATTCGCCGCAGGCCTGCGGATCACCGACAAGACTACGGTTGAGGTCGTCGAGATGGTGCTTGCCGGCTCGATCAACAAGCAGATGGTCGGCTTCATCAATCGCGAGGGCGGCCGGGCGATCGGGCTCACCGGCAAGGACGGCAACATGGTAACCGCCGTGAAGGCGACCCGCACCATCGTCGACCCCGGTTCGCATATCGAACGACATATCGACCTCGGCTTTGTCGGCGAGCCTTCGAAGGTCGACACCACGGTGCTTGATCAGGTGCTCGGGCGCGAACTCATCCCGGTGCTGGCGCCGGTGGCCCAAGGCACCGACGGGGAGACCTACAACGTCAACGCCGATACCTTCGCCGGCGCCATTGCCGGCGCCATCAAGGCCAAACGCCTCTTGCTGCTGACCGACGTGCCGGGCGTGCTCGACAAGGACAAACAATTGATCAAGGAATTGAAAGTGAGCCAGATCCGTGATCTCGTCGCTGACGGCACCATCACCGGCGGGATGATCCCGAAGGTCGAGACCTGCATGTATGCAATCGAGCAGGGGGTCGAAGGCGTGGTGATCCTCGACGGCAAGGTGCCGCACGCGGTGCTGCTCGAACTCTATACCGACCACGGCGCGGGAACGCTGATCACGCAATGACGAACGCCCCGCCGCTTCCCTCCGAAATCAGGGACAAATTCCGGCACATCGAAACCTGGGTCTTCGATCTCGACAACACGCTCTATCCGCCGGATTCGGATCTGTGGCCCAAGATCGATGCCCGCATCACGCTGTTCCTGGCAAAGCTGTTCGGCCTCGACGGCATGTCCTCGCGCGCGCTGCAGAAGTACTACTACCAGCGCTATGGCACGACCTTGCGCGGCCTCATGGATGAGCACGCCATCTCGCCCGAGGAGTTCCTTGCCTTCGTACATGACATCGACCGCTCCTCGCTGAAGCCGAACCATTCGCTTGCCGGGGCCATCGCCGCGCTGCCGGGGCGCAAGCTCATCTTCACCAACGGTTCGCGCGAGCATGCGCTGCGCACCGCGCAGGGCCTTGGCCTCGACAAGATGTTCGAGGACATCTTCGATATCGTTGCCTCCGATCTCGTGCCGAAGCCGGATCCGGCGACCTATGACCGCTTCTTCGACAAGCACGGGGTCAATCCGAAACGCGCCGCGATGTTCGAAGACATCGCGCGAAATCTGATCGTGCCGCATGCGCGCGGGATGACGACGACGCTCGTCGTCCCGAAGGCCGGCCAGGTCGACTACCGCGAGGCGATCGACGGGGCCCGCGATCGGCAGCGCCATATCGATTTCGTCACCTCCGATCTCGAAGGCTTTCTGGAGGGGCTCGCGGTCCCCTCACGCGGCGCGCCAAGTCCGGCGGGCCGTGGCGACTCCGCCTGACCAACGCCATTCGCCGCTGCGCGAGCCTAAATGTCTCGTTCATGAGGGCGTGGTAGGCAACCAGGAACTTGGCCGGACATCTGCGCGTTGCCGCTGCGACCAGGCTTGACCGGCGGCGGTCGCGAGCCGAGTGTTCAGGCCTGCCGCCGCCGGCACGGGGCAGGGGGGTCGAAGGTCCGAGCCGCAACGGGCCAGGCGGGTGTGACATGGGCAGGGACGAACCAAGCCGGCACGGGCGGGCCAGCGCCCGAAAGCGCGGGATCAGGGCTGGTCACGGTGCCCTCCTGGCGGCGCTGCTGGCGATCTCCGCGGTTGCAACCGTTCTTTTCGACCGGGTGCTGGCGCGTGATGGCTCCGGCATGTGGGAGTTCCTCCGCAGCGAGGGGGCGAAATACCAGGAAAGCCTCGCTCCGGCCGATCCGTCGCTCGCTTCGCCCCGTTCGATCTTCCCCCACCGGCATCGCTCGACCTCCTATGCCGAGGGCTATGGCCTCGGCGGGCGGGCGGTGTGCGTGCGACTGTGCGACGGCTACTTCTTCCCCGTCGGCGACGTGCGGGACCAGGCCTCGCTCCAGGCTCAGGAGGCGATGTGCAGCGGGCTTTGCCCGGATGCCCCGACCCGGCTCTACACTGTCCCGCCCGGAGCCGACGGGATCGAGGGCGCCGTCTCGCGCGACGGCCACCCCTATTCCGCGCTGCCGGTCGCACTGCGCTATACTCATGCCGTCGATGACGCGTGCACCTGCCGACGCAACAATCAGCAACAGGCGCTCCTCGTCTCGCTGATGAAGGACTTCACCCTGCGCCGGGGCGATGCGGTGATGACGCGCTCCGGCCTCCTCGTCTTCAACGGCGCCGGCCGGTGGCCATATCTGCGCAGCGATTTTGCGACGTTGGCCGAGGCCCGCAATCGCATCGAGAATGCCGCCGCCCTATCGACCGTTGAAAGCACCTTGGCCCCGCCGCGAGACAACGGCCCAGGCGGCGCCGGGCTGCCGAAGACGTCGGGCGCCCCGCAACCCGCCGCCTTCGTCAATGATCCGGCCGGCAACGCCGTTCGTGTGGTCGGCACCGACGCCATGGCGCCCAAGTGAGCCGCGGGCATCCTGCTGCCTCATTTGCCGAACCGCCTCTGCCACATCGTCTCCCCGACCGTGCATGAGACGCGCGGCTCGGCAGAATTTACAGGCCTGATCAGCGGC
>JAFAME010000411.1 GCA_019233695.1 Methylobacteriaceae bacterium | reverse complement strand
GTGCGAGAAAAATGCAAAGCCGTAGAGCATTGCAAAGTAGCGGGTCCCGAACATCAGGCCGACAAGCGACGACGTCGGGGGAACGGTAGAAAGCCACAGAAGGCCCATCACGGCGCCGAACACATAGGCGGAAAACGGCGCGGCCGGCACGGAGATGAAGACGAGGATGGCAGCCGAGCGGGCCAGATAGATGAACGACAGCAGGATGCGGCGAGGCATGCGGCTTGCGAGCCAACCCGCGCCGAGCGAACCTACCATGTTGAAGATGCCGATGAGCGCGAAGGCCCAGTAGCCGACTTCCGGCGCGAGGCCGGCCTCGACGACATATTTCTGAAAATGCACGGTCATGAAGACGAGCTGGAAGCCGCAGGTGAAGAACCCGATGACCAGCAGCACGAACGAGCGATGGCCGAATGCCTCGGCAAGCGCCTGGCGTAGCGATTGCTGCGGCGCTCCCGCCCGGGTCCCGGCGGCGCCCGGCGGGCTCGCGACGAACAGCGACAGCGGCAGGATGGCGAGCATCAGGGCGCCGAAGACCAAGGTCGTCGTCTGCCAGCCGTAAGTTTGGATCATGCCGCCCGCCAGCGGCGAAAAGACGAACTGGCCAAGCGATCCGGCCGCCGTGCCGAACCCGAAGGCCATGGCGCGTTTGTCTTCCGGCAGCAGCTTGCCAAAGGCGCCGAGCACCAGATTGAAGGAGCAGCCCGACAGGCCGAAGCCGATCAGAACACCGACCGTAACGTCGAAAGCGGCCGGCGTCGACGAAACCGCCATCAGCGCGAGACCGGCAGCGTAGAGGAGCGCGCCGAGCATCAGCACCCGCATCGAGCCGAAGCGGTCGGCGAGCCCACCCGCGAATGGTTGCCCTATTCCCCACAGCAGATTTTGGATGGCCAGAGCAAACGAGAACGTGTCGCTGCCCCAGCCGAAGTCGCGCAGGATCGGCAGCTGAAATGCACCGATCGCTGAGCGCGGACCGAAGGTCAAAAGCCCGATAAGGCAGCCCGCAAAAATGATGATCTCGGGCGCCCCGCGGCGCACCATGGCTGGCGCTGAAGCCTCCGCCCCTGCCGCCTCGTTCATGTCCGCTCTCCGATTCCGCCTTGCCTGGACGATAGGCAGTCTTCGGCCAGCGGCCAACGATGATTTGGAATGACAAGGATCGTCAATGTTCATCAAAGCCGTGGGCCGGGCGGCTCAGGAGAGAAATGCATCGGCCGCAATCCATGCATCGGCCGCAACCCTGGACCGCGCCGCCGATCTGAACTGCGCGGGGGGCTGGACAGGCCGCCACGAGCGCACTAGCTTTTGCTCTAGTTGAGCACATCTAAGCGCGTCAGACGACGAGACGAGGAGTCCTCGCGGCCGCCCTGAGGCATCGGTCGAGCACAGACGCAACCGCTACCACCACAATCCGGAACGCAAGCCGATTTCCGGTCAGTGCAATCCAGATATGCTCAAACTGAGCAAATCAGTAGAGCAGGAGGCAGTCATGCACGGTACGGCTCACACGAACGCCCTCCCCACGCCTGCTCCTATCCCGGCAGGAGCGCTGGCATCCCGGCTTGCCGGCGGCCACTCCCGCACTCCCGCGATGCCGAGTCTCGCCTGGACGCCCGAGGTCGAACGCGCGACCGCACGGCTCTACGACAAGGTGAAGTCGGTCGTTCCGTCCGTCGAATGGCCCTTTCACGCGCCCTACGTGAAGGCGATCAACGAGCTCAAGCGCGAGCGCAACGCTGTCATCCTCGCGCACAACTATCAGACGCCCGAGATCTACCATTGCGTCGCCGACGTTGTCGGCGACAGCCTGCAGCTTGCGAGGCTCGCCGCGAAATCAAGCGCCGACATCATCGTCCAGGCCGGCGTGCATTTCATGGCCGAGACATCGAAACTGCTCAATCCGGAAAAGACCGTGCTGATCCCTGACTCTCGGGCCGGATGCTCGCTTGCCGCCTCCATCACCGGCGCCGATGTTCGCCTGTTGCGAAAGCGCTATCCGGGGGTTCCGGTCGTCGCCTATGTCAACACATCTGCGGAAGTGAAGGCCGAAGTCGACATCTGCTGCACGTCCTCGAACGCGCTGAAGGTAGTGGAAAGCCTTGGCTCCGACCGGGTCATCTTTCTGCCCGATCGCTATCTTGCCCAGAACGTGGCGGCGCACACCCAGGTGAAGATCATCGCCTGGCACGGCGCCTGCGAGGTCCACGAACGGTTCACGGCGACGGAACTCGAGCGCTATCGCGCCGACGAACCGGGCGTCGAGATCATCGCACATCCGGAATGCCCGCCGGAGGTCATCGACATCGCCGATTTTTCCGGCTCGACGGCCGCGATGGTCGATTACGTCAAGACCCGCAAGCCCCGACGCGTGCTGCTCGTTACCGAATGCTCGATGGCCGACAATGTCGCTGCCGAAACGCCGGAAGTCGAGTTCGTGCGGCCATGCAATCTGTGCCCGCACATGAAGCGCATCACGCTGCCGAAGATCCTCGACAGCCTCCTCTACCTGCGCGAGGAGGTGACGGTCGATCCGGCGCTGGCAGAGCGGGCGCGGCGCTCGGTGCAACGGATGATCGACCTGCCGTAGCGCGGACGACGCTTCAGAGCGACCGCCTCGGCTGCGCCGGCTGCCTGGTCGGACGGCCGGCGCTTGCCTTTCGTTCCTGGAGGAAGAGGCGTCATGCCCTGCCGTTCGAACATTCTGATCGTCGGCGGCGGCCTTGCCGGCCTCTTCTGCGCCCTCAAGCTCGCGCCGCAGCCCGCGACGGTCCTTACTGGAGCGCCGATCGGCGAAGGAGCATCCTCGGCCTGGGCGCAAGGCGGCGTTGCCGCCGCCCTGTCGGAAGGCGACAGTCCGCAGAAGCATGCAGCCGATACCGTCGCTGCGGGAGCCGGGATCGTCGATGCCGAGACGGCTCTCGGCATGGCCCACGAGGCGCGGGCGCGCGTCGAGGACCTCCTCACCTACGGCGTGCCCTTTGACAAGGACCTCGCCGGCAGGCTGATGCAATCGCGCGAGGCGGCCCATTCGGAGCGTCGCATCGTCCGGGTCAAGGGCGATACGGCTGGCAAGGCGATCATGGCAGCGCTCGTGGCCGCGGTGCACGAAACGCCATCGATCGAGCTTGCCGAAGGCTTTGTCGCCGAGGTCCTCCTCCAGAAAGAGGGACGCGTGACGGGGGTCCAGGCCCGCGGCCCGGATGGCAGGGTGCATTCCTTCCTCGCGCCGGCAAGCGTGCTGGCGACGGGCGGCGTCGGGCAGCTCTATGCGGTCACGACCAACCCGCCGGAGGCGCGCGGGCTCGGCCTCGCGATTGCCGCGCGTGCCGGTGCGGTCATCGCCGATGCCGAATTCGTCCAGTTCCACCCAACCGCCATCGCCATCGGCCGCGACCCGGCGCCTCTGGCGACGGAAGCCTTGCGCGGCGAAGGCGCGACGCTTGTCAACCGGGCCGGCGACCGCTTCATGGTCAGGCTGCACAAGGATGCCGAACTCGCACCGCGCGACATCGTCGCGCGCGGCGTGTTTGCCGAGCTGATGGCCGGGCGCGGCGCCTTTCTCGACGCCCGCACGGCAATCGGGGCGGCCTTCGGCGAGCGCTTCCCGACCGTCTACGGTGCCTGCCAGGCAGCCGGAATCGATCCTGCGAGGATGCTGGTCCCGGTCGCGCCTGCCGAGCACTATCACATGGGGGGAATCGCCACCGATGCCCGCGGCCGCACGTCGCTGCCGGGCCTATGGGCGGCCGGCGAGGTCGCTTCCACCGGTGTCCACGGCGCCAACCGGCTTGCCTCGAATTCGCTGCTCGAAGCCGTCGTCTTCGGCGCGCGGGTCGCAGCGGATCTTTCGAGCGAGGCACTGCGGCCGGTCGACCCGCAACCCGCATCGGAGGAGCTCAGGCGCGGGCCGGCGCCTTCGGCCGACGCCAAACTGATCGCACGATTGCGGCGCACGATGAGCGAGAAGGTCGGCGTCATCCGGGACGGCAGCGGCCTGCAAGAGGCGGTCGCGGACATTGCCGCCATCGAAGGGGCTGCCGCCAGCGGCATTGCGGCGAACATGGCGGCGACTGCCCTGCTCATCGCCGTCTCGGCCCTGCGGCGGCGCGAGAGCCGCGGCGGCCACTATCGAGCCGATTTCCCTACCGCCGATCCTGATCTTGCGCAGCGCTCGCGCATCACTTTGGCTGGAGCGAGAGAGCTTGCCCAAGAGGTCGAGGTTCCATGACCGCATTTCTCAATCCGCTCACGATCGAGCCTCGCGTTCGCGATGCCCTCGATGAGGATTTGGGCCGGGCCGGCGACATCACGACCTTCGCCACGATCCCCGCCGGCACGCCGGCGCGAGCCGTCATTGCCGCACGCAAGCCCGGCGTGATCGCCGGCCTCGCCCTGGCCGAAGCAGCCTTCCGCCTCCTCGACCCGACCCTCGGGTTCGCGCCGCGCACGACAGACGGCGACAAGGTCGTCGCGGGGGACATCGTGGCGCAGATCTCCGGAGCGGCGCGTCCGATCCTGTCGGCCGAGCGGGTGGCGCTCAACTACCTCTGCCGCCTCTCCGGGATAGCGACGTTGACGTGGCAGTATGTCGAGCGAGTGTCGCGCACTTCGGCGAACATCTGCTGCACGCGCAAGACCACGCCCGGCTTGCGCGCCTTCGAGAAATATGCGGTGCGCTGCGGCGGCGGCATGAACCACCGCTTCGGCCTCGACGACGCCTTTCTGATCAAGGACAACCACATCGCTGTCGCAGGCGGCATCCGTCCGGCGTTGCGCGCGGCCAAGGCCAATGCCGGACACCTTGTCCAGATTGAGATCGAGGTCGACAACCTCGACCAGCTGCGCGAGGTGATCGAAGAAGGCGCTGACGCCGTGCTGCTCGACAACATGTCGATCGATCAGCTGCGCGAAGCGGTCGATCTCGTCGCGGGCCGCATGAAGACGGAAGCTTCCGGCGGCATCAACCTCGACACCGTGGCGGCGATTGCCGAGACCGGCGTCGACATGATCTCGGTCGGCGCGCTGACGCATTCGGCAGGTGGGCTCGATCTCGGCCTAGACGTCGAGGTCGGCGGCCGATAGGCGAAAGGGCGCCCGAGGCGATCCGGACCCTTTCGCTTGCGGCCGTCACTCGATCAGGCGCTTGCCGGCGCAGAGGGGAGTGCGGCGACGTCCATCCAAAAAATCTCCCAGACATTGCCGTCGGGATCCTCGACGCTGCGGCCGAACATGAAGCCATGGTCCTGCACGGGGTTGGGGTCACCACGGCCGCCGGCGGCAACGGCCCGCGCCAGTGTTGCATCAACGGCCTCGCGGCTGTCGACGGTGAGCGCGAGCAGCGCCTGGCTCTCACGCCGCGCATCGCCGATCGGGCGCTTGGTGAACTGGCGATAGTGATCGTGCGTCAAGAGCATCACGCCGATCGCATCCGAAAACATCATCGAGCTCGCCTGTTCGTTCGAAAACTGCGGGTTCCGCTTGGCGCCGAGCGACGCATAGAACATGGTCGAGGCGGCGAGATCACGCACCGGCAGGTTTACGAAAATTGTCTTCGT
>JAFAME010000406.1 GCA_019233695.1 Methylobacteriaceae bacterium | reverse complement strand
ATGTCGTTAGTAAGAGAGCCGGGATGTTCACGGGCGAACCAAACCAGAGTGACCGCATACGTCCAGTCCCGCTGGTTGAATAATTCAAGACGCTGTTCTGCCGCACGCAATTCTGCTTCGGCCTCGTCTGCTGTGAGTTTACGTTCCAAAAAGTCGGACATCGGCTGGACTGTCTTGACCCTACGCCCGCAACGCGACCACATTTGTGCCTGTGTCAGAGCCGGCGATGATGGCTCGAAGCTTCGCGTCCCACGCCTCCAGGACCGCGCGCTTGCGGGGCAGAAAATCGCCTTTGACGTAGTGCCTGACGAGGGTTCGGGTCTTGCTGTTCGATGGTTCGTGCCCGATGACGAGAGCGATCGTTTCGAGTGGGATCCCCATCTCGTCCATGATCGATGCAGTCGTCCGCCGAAGGTCGTGCGTGCCAAAATACTCGATCGGCAACTTGCCTCGGCGGCAGCCTATGGCAGCGCCGACATGCGAGGAGCGAAGGGGCTTGCCGGTCTCAGATACGAAAAGCGGACCTCGTGAAATCTGCCGCAATCGAGCTTCGATGATCTCGCGCGCTATGCCGCCGAGCGGCGTGATGCGCTCCTTGCGATTTTTCGAGCGGTCGGGCGGAAGCCGCCAAGTCCAGGCTTTCTCGTCGATCTCGCTTGCGCCCATGCCGGCGATCTCGCCGCAGCGCGCTCCAAGTGCGAGCTCCAGTCGAAGGACATCGGCGTGATCGCGCGGGAATGTGCTGCCCGGTAGCCAATTCCATAGGGCCTGAATTTCCTCGCGCGAAAGCACTCGCGACCCTGGAGTGCCGGGGTCAAAAGCCTCGATGCCGGCTGTCGGGTCGTGCTCGACATGGTCGCGGGAGAGCGCCCAACGGAACATGGCGCCGACGGTCTGCCGGCGCTTTTCGGCTTCGCGGCTTGCTCCTGCGCTGTTCACCTCGTCGAGGAGAGGGCGAATATCCCGACGCCACACGTCGGCGGCTGGCCGGCCTAGCAGGGGTTTCAGAGCCCGGCGCAAGCGATTGCCAATCTCCTTTAGGGTCCGCAGGCCGGCGGCTCGCTGGTCCAGATATAGCTGGATCAGCGCCTCGATCGTCAGGCGCTTGGCCGCCTCCTCGGCAGCAAGCTTTTCCTCCGCGAGAAGGTCGGAGCCGGCGCGCGCTGCCTTGGTCAGCTGATTGGCCCGGTCGCGCGCGGCGTCGAGCCCAACCTGTGGAAAGCGACCGAGGGAAGTGCGACGTACCGTTCCGCTGCCCCTGATCCGATAGCTCAGATCCCACGTGATGCGGCCATCTGTCGCAACCCGAACTGCCAAGCCGACGCATCGCGCATCGGGAACACGATAGGGGGCGCTTTCCGGCTTCAAAGCGGACAATGATGTATGAGTGAGGGCCCGGGCGGACCTCGTCGATCCGGCGCCACCACGCGTATAAGTTGTCACCGGTCAGCTCCGTCGCAACACCGTCGCAACAAATTTTGCGGATGTGAGCGAACGCTCACGGACTGACGCGAATTTTAGATTGTTGATTCCGTTGTGCAAGCGGGATTGTTGCGAACGGCGGCGGATATCCACAAACACGGGTTCAAAGGCTGGATGCAGACCCTCATCGTTCACGGCAGGGCACCGCTGCACATCGCGCGCGAGATTGGGGCCGCGCGCGCCGTGGCGACCGGTGCCCTCATGTTGGGCACGATCCTTGGCGCCCTTTTCGGGCCGTTTTTTCTTGCCGGCGCGGCCATCGCGATCGGTACCGGAGTGCTGCTTGAATCGGCCACCAGCCTTCAGGTGGTGGAAGGCGCCTTCGCCTGCTTTGTCTTCCTGGCTGGCGTGGCGAGCGCGGTATGGGCAGCCTTGCTGGGCTTGCGAAGGCGTGGCTGGCAGCATCTGGCGGGCTCTCTGGCGCTCCTGCCGATCTATTATGTGCTCTTGACGCTGGCGGCGTGGCTGGCGCTCATCGACCTGTCCGTGCGGCCGTTTGCCTGGAGCAAGACCGAGCACGGCCTTGCTCGCACATCGAGCCGTCGCACCGGCAGCCGGCGTCATGCCGAACTCGCGGCGGTGCGGCCATTGAGCGGGTTGGTGTCGTCCCAGCCGTAGCGCACGGTCTCGAAGCGCATGGCGCGCGCGTCGACGAGCAGCAGCCGGCCGACGAGCCCCTCGCCGAAGCCGACGATCTCGCGCAGCACTTCAAGCGCCATCATCGCCCCGATCATGCCGGTCAGCGCGCCGAGGACCCCCGCCTCCGCGCAAGTGGGGATGCTGCCGGCCGCTGGCGGCTCGGGAAACAGGCAGCGGTAGGTCGGATTGGGGATGCCGTCGGCGCCGCTCTCGAAAGGCCGCAGCGTCGTCAGCGAGCCGTCGAACGTGCCGACCGCACCCATGACCAGGGGCTTGCGTTCGAAGAAGCATGCGTCAGAGACGGCATACCGCGTGGCGAAATTGTCCGAGCCGTCAGCCACGACGTCGTAGGATGCGAGGAGCGCCCGTGCATTGTCAGCGTCCACGCGGAACGAATGCGTCTCCAGCTGGACATGCGGATTGAGGCGCGCGATTGCATCGGCTGCGCTCGCGATTTTGGGGCGACCGATGTCCGGCGTCCCGTGCACCACCTGGCGCTGGAGGTTGGACAGCGAGACGACATCGTCGTCGACGACCCCGATGGTGCCGGCCCCGGCTGCAGCAAGATACTGGAGGACGGGGCTGCCGAGACCGCCGGCGCCGACCACCAGAACTCGGGCGACCTTCAGTTTCTGCTGTCCGGGGCCGCCCACTCCGTGCAGAACGATGTGGCGTGCGTATCGTTCGAGCTCGCCAGCGGACAACGTCATGAGCAGACCGGGGAACGAGCAGAAATTGGCCTAGTAGCGTGCCGCCCAGTCGAGGGCGTCCTCCAGGCGGTCGTTCCCCCAGAACAACTCGCCCCCCTCCACGATGAAAGTCGGGGCGCCGAAAATGCCGAGGCGCTGCGCCTCGTCCGTTTCGGAGCGCAGCTTCGCCTTGATCGGCTCGGAAGAGGCCCGCTCGATGATGGCAGACGGATTGTGACCGAGGCCGGCGAGCGTCTCGGCGATGGTGGCACGCTCGGCGATCGGCCTCCCCTCGCCATATTCGGCCGCATAGATCGCCCGGCTGAAGGCCGCGCGATCCTCGTCCTCGAGCACAAGGGCAGCGCGGCTTGCAAAAAGGCTGTTTTGCGGAAACGGCTCGGGTCGTCTAAACGGCAGCGACAGCTTGGCGCAGACCCGCTCGACGTCGCGCCACATGTATCGCCCCTTCGCGGGATAAAGATTGAACGGGGAATTGCGCCAGCCCTGAGCCACGAATATGGGTCCGAGGAGGAATGGGCGCCATCTGAGCACGACGCTCCGCTCGCGGGCGATTTCAGCGGCGCGCATGGCCGCAGGATAGGAATAGGTGCTGGAGAATTCATACCAGAAATCCACACGGGTCATGGGTCCTCGACATCTTTTCCGTCTCGTGGTGGAACCAGCCCGCGCCGTTCGGCGGCAGGGAGGGCAAGCTAACGATCGGCATCGCCTGCCCACCCGAGGCGAGCGGTTCCGGTTGGGCTTTGCGCCTCTGTTGGCCGCGATCGCGGCGACGGGGCTTGCGTTTGCCCTCTGGGCCAACCTCGATATGGAGGTCGCACGACTGTTCTATGGCGTATCCGGCGGATTTCCCGCCAATGGAGCGCTGGGGCACCTGGCGCGGACAATCGGCCGTGCCCTTCCATTCGTCATAGCCGGGGCGATGGCTCTTGCCTTTGCGGCACGACGGCTCGGTCTGACAAGGCTGCCAGCGCCGAGCGGCCGGGGACTGGCGTTTGTCGTGTTGTCCCTCGCCCTCGGGCCGGGACTCCTGATCAACCTCGCCCTGAAGGATCATTCGCATCGGCCCCGCCCCGTGCATCTGCGCGAATTCGGAGGCGCGATGGAATTTCGTCCGTTCTATCGCTTCGATGGGGCCTGTGGAAGGAATTGCTCGTTCGCCTCCGGCGAAACCTCGGCAGCCGTCTGGATCGTTGCACCCGCGATGCTCGCGCCACCACCGTGGCGCGCGCCGGCGGTCGGAGCGGCGCTCGCCTTCGGCGTCGCGGTCGGCGTGCTTCGAATGGCCTTCGGCCATCATTTCCTGTCGGATGTCGTGTTCGCGGTCCTGCTCACCCTGCTGGTCATCGTGGCCACCTATCGGGGGTTGCGCCTCGACAAGGCGCCGCGCGACCTTCGTTGACTCCGCTCGGCAGGCTTGCACCGGGACCATCCGTCTCTATAGTCGCGCGATTTTGAGATGGACGCCACGCCTCCAACACGATCCCGTCACGCGAGCCTGCATGCCCGGTCCGGTCAAAGACGTCAAACGCGTGGTGCTTGCCTATTCCGGCGGGCTCGATACCTCCATCATCCTGAAGTGGCTTCAGCTCACTTATGGCTGCGAGGTCGTCACCTTCACCGCCGACCTCGGACAGGGCGAGGAGCTCGAGCCGGCGCGCAACAAGGCATTGATGCTGGGCATCCGGCCGGAGCACATCTTCATCGAAGATCTGCGCGAGGAATTCGTTCGCGAGTATGTATTCCCGATGTTCCGGGCCAATACCCAATACGAGGGCCTCTATCTCCTCGGGACTTCGATCGCGCGGCCCCTGATCGCAAAAAAGCAGATCGAGATCGCCCGGCAGGTGGGCGGCGATGCCGTGGCTCACGGCGCGACCGGCAAGGGCAACGATCAGGTGCGCTTCGAACTCGCCTACTACGCGCTCGAACCCGACATCAAGGTCATCGCACCGTGGCGCGAATGGGATTTCGCCTCGCGCACGGCGCTCATCGAATTCGCCGAGAAAAACCAGATCCCGATCGCCAAGGACAAGCGCGGCGAGGCGCCTTTTTCGATCGATGCCAACCTTCTGCACGTGTCGTCAGAGGGCAAGGTGCTGGAGGACCCTGCGCAGGAAGTGCCGGACTACGTCTTTTCACGAACCCTCGATCCGCAGCAGGCGCCCGACGAACCGACGTATGTCACGATCGACTTTCGCGCAGGCGATGCGGTCGCCATCGACGGCAAGGATTTGTCGCCGGCTTCCCTTCTTGCCCGGCTGAACGAGCTCGGGCGCGCCAACGGCATCGGACGCCTCGATCTCGTCGAGAACCGCTTCGTCGGAATGAAGTCGCGCGGCATGTACGAAACGCCGGGCGGCACGATCCTGCATGCCGCGCACCGGGGCATCGAGCAGATCACGCTCGACCGGGGCGCCGCCCATCTCAAGGACGAGCTCATGCCGAAATATGCCGAGCTCATCTACAACGGCTTCTGGTTCTCGCCCGAACGCCAGATGCTGCAGGCGCTGATCGACAAGTCGCAGGAATTCGTCACCGGCCGCGTGCGCCTGAAACTCTACAAGGGCTCGGCTTTCGTCGTCGGGCGCGAGAGCCCGCATTCGCTCTACGACCAGGATCTTGTGACGTTCGAGGAAGGAACGGTGGCCTACGACCAACGCGATGCGGCCGGGTTCATCAAGCTCAATGCGTTGCGGCTGCGGACGCTGGCAAAGCGCGATCGGCGCGGGGCTCCGATCGAATAGCCAAGCCGTTGCCTCGCTCGGCTGCATCGTCTCGTCAGAATTGCACGAGATCGATCCTGGTCAACGTCACCCTTGCTGAAAGGCGCGGCGCGTTGACGAGCTGCCATGCGGTAAACTGCTCGGCATAGGCCGTCTCCGCCGACATGCCATCGACAGGGACGATGACGTTCAGTCCTCTGAGGGCGGCCTCGCTTGCCGTGTAGAGGACGGCGCCGTTGCCCGCGGTGCCGGTCACGATCACCGTTTCCGCGCCGATGTTCTTCAGCGCCTGCTCCAGATCGGTCCCCAGGAACTTGTCGGGTCCCGAGGCGACGATCTGATCGCCGGTCTGCGGCGCAAGTTCCTTCGGGATGTCTGCCGAGCCCGCGCCCATGCTGGTGCTGTAGAGAACAGGCATGCCCGCCGCGCGCGCCCGCTCCAAGAGGTGTTGAACGCGTGGGATGGATTGGATGCATCGCGGGCGATGCTCTGCGTTGCAGGCCTGCTTGTTGAAATCGAGCAAGAGCAATGCGCTCGCTTTGGGTTTGATGGAGATCGTCTTCAGCTGCGGGGGTGCAGGCACCTGAATGCCCGCCCATTCATCGATGATGGTTTGTGCAGACGTGCCGGTGGCTGACAACGAGAAGATCGCGCTCAGAAACACCAGGGCCGATGCCGTGGAAGGACACAATCCGACGAGCTTCATTGCCGCTCCTTTCAGGCGTTCGTTCAGAGCGATGGTGAAACGGTCGAACGCGGCCCCGGTTTCACGCCCGTGCGAATCGACGGAGTTTGGCGAGGGTCTTGCGCGGATGCGCGGCGTTTCCGCGACAGGGCGGGTCGATGTTCGCACATCAGTGTTCGCCGCGCTCTAGGCGCCGCGTGCCTTCCCGTCCGCCTTCAGTCGCTGAAACGCGGCATTGATGCGGGCCAGCACCCGATCGGCGTGCCGCAGCATTTCTTCAGGAAGACCCAGCGCGGCAAGCCTGTCGGGGTGATAGGCCTTGGCGAGGTCGCGCCACGCAGCATGCACGGCATCAGGCTTCGCCTCGGGCGAAAGGCCCAGCACCAGATAGGCGTCCTGCGCGTCGAACCTGCTCCAGTTGCTGGCAGGACGGCCCTCGGCGCGGGCTTCCGGACCGTCGAGGGGATCGATGCGCGCGATCTCGGTCTTGAGCACAAAGGCTTGGGCGCCGGCCTCGGTCTCGAGTTCCAGGAACGGCGCTTCGTCGTTCAGCGCCTCGCGCAACGTCCGATGCGCCGGCACGAGAAGCGAACCAGTCTCGCTCTCGCCGGAGCGCATCTTCATCGCGACGCGCATGCGCTTGAGGTTTGCGCCCGGATCGGACTTGCTGAACATTCCCGCTTTCCGACCCCGATTCGCCTGCCGCGCCTGGGCCATCCCGCACTGTCCGCAGAGAAGGTTGAGGCGACGTTAGGATCAGAGACGCAAATGCTGCCTGAACAAGTTCCGCGGGATGAGGGCAGAGAGCCGCCACGCCAATCGGAATAGCCGCAGTTCCGGCCCTTGCGGGGGAGGGTCGGGGAGCGGGTGCCCGCGAGGCGTGCGGAGCCAATATGTCAACCCTCCTCGGCACGCCATCAAGACTATCGCGGCTGGGAGCTGAGCCCGTTCCCTGGCCCTCCCACAAGGGGGCGCAAGGAGCGCAAGGAGGGAATACCCTCAAGGGGCTTCTACTTCGACTCGGGGCCCGGCGGGCCGCCAGGCGTGCCAGGCGGCGGAATGACCGGCGTTGAGCCCGGATCCGGGACGGGCGCGGGTTTGGCGATCTTCGGGTCGACATCCGTCTTCGGGTGAATGACGCCCCCCGATTCATCGAGCTTCCTGCTCAGGTTACCCTTGCCGGTGATGTCGGTGTTCGGAATGTCCTGCGGCTCGTCAGCCAGTGCGAGCGCTGATGGGGTGATCGCGTAGAGAGCCCCGGCGACCAATGCGAGTGCCAGTTTCATGGCCCTGCCTCGTTTTGGCGCCCCTGTGAGAAACTCCTCGGCGCAAGCGAGGTTCCGGCCTTTAGGGACCTGTTTGCAGTCGGCGGTCGATCCTATATGCAGTGCAGCAACCGTGCCGGCGCTTGCCCTTCCTCAGTAATGATCTCGTCGTAAGAATCGGCCAGACCCGCGATTGTCAGTTGCGGGACGACGATCGCCCGTCGCCAACACTGAGGAACACCGAGACGCAACATCCATGAACCTTCGCAACATCGCCATCATCGCACATGTCGACCACGGCAAGACCACGCTGGTCGATCGCCTGCTGCAGCAGTCCGGCGCCTTCCGCGAGAATCAGCGTGTCGCCGAGCGCGTCATGGATTCGAACGACCTCGAGCGCGAGCGCGGCATCACCATCCTTGCCAAGGTGACCTCGATCGTCTGGCGCGGCGCGCGCATCAACATCGTCGATACGCCCGGTCACGCCGATTTCGGCGGCGAGGTCGAGCGCATCCTGTCGATGGTCGACGGCGCCATCGTGCTAGTCGATGCCGCCGAAGGCCCGATGCCGCAGACGAAGTTCGTCGTGGGCAAGGCATTGAAAATCGGCCTGAAGCCGATCGTGGCCATCAACAAGGTCGACAAGCATGATGCACGCCCGACCGAAGTCGTGAACGAGGTGTTCGATCTCTTTGCCGCGCTCGATGCGAGCGACGAGCAGCTCGATTTCCCGATCCTCTACGGCTCGGCCAAGCAGGGCTGGATGGCCGAGGGGCTCGACCGCGCCAGGGAGGGCATGGGACCCCTCTTCGACCTCGTGTTGAGACATGTTCCCGAGCCGAAGGTCGAGGCTGGCGGCTTTCGCATGCTGGGCACGCTCCTCGAAGCCAATCCCTATCTCGGGCGTATCATCACGGGGAGGGTGTTTTCGGGTTCCGTCAAACCCAACCAGACCATGAAAGTGCTCGACCGCCAAGGAAATCTCGTCGAGCAGGGGCGCGTTTCCCGGATCCTCGCCTTTCGCGGGATCGAACGCGTGCCGATCGAGCTGGCGGAAGCCGGCGACATCGTCGCGATTGCGGGGCTCGAGAAATTCAACGTTGCCGACACTCTGTGCGCGCCGGAAGTGGCCGAGCCGCTGCAGGCTCAGCCGATCGATCCGCCGACGCTGTCGATGACGTTTCTCGTCAACGATTCGCCCCTTGCCGGCACCGAGGGCGACAAGGTCACCGGGCGCATGATCCGCGATCGCCTGTTCAAGGAAGCGCAGGGCAACGTGGCGCTGCAGGTCGAGGCGGCGCCGAATTCCGACGCCCATGTCGTTTCCGGCCGCGGCGAACTGCAGCTTGCGATCCTCATCGAGACGATGCGGCGCGAAGGCTTCGAGCTGGCCGTGTCGCGCCCGAAAGTCGTCCTGAGGAAAGATGCTGAAACGGGCCGGCTCTTGGAGCCGATCGAAGAGGTGGTCATCGACGTCGATGAGGAGCACGCCGGCGTGGTCGTGCAAAAGCTGTCGGAGCGCAAGGCCGACATGATCGAGATGCGCCCCTCGGGCGGCGGCCGGCTGCGGCTCGTTTTTCACGCGCCGACCCGCGGGCTCATCGGCTACCAGGGCGAATTGATGACGGATACGCGCGGGACGGCGATCATGAACCGCCTGTTCCACGCCTATGCCGAGTATAAGGGGGACATCGTCGGCCGCCGCAACGGCGTGCTCGTCGCCAACGATGCCGGCGAGGCGGTCGCCTATGCGATGTGGAACCTCGAAGATCGTGGTCCGATGATGATTGAGCCCGGCTGGAAGGTGTACCAGGGCATGATCGTCGGCGAGCATACGCGCGACAACGATCTCGAAGTCAACGTCCTGAAGGGCAAGAAGCTGACCAACATCAGGACCCACAGCAAGGACGAAGCGGTGCGCCTGACGCCGCCGATCCGCATGACGCTCGAAAAAGCGCTCGCCTATATCGAAGACGACGAGCTGGTCGAAGTGACGCCGAAGTCGATCCGACTGCGCAAGGCGCTGCTCGACCCCAACGACCGCAAGCGCGCCGAACGGGCGAAGGAGAGCGTGGCGGTCGGGTGACCGGCACCCTTCTCCTATTGTGGGCTAGCGTGCGCACACATCTTTGAAGGAGGAATTGCGGTTGCATGATTGGAATCGCATGTGATTCTGTTTCTGCTGTGGTTGATTCGGGGAGAATCGGCGATGGCGGAGTTGAGCATTGGATACTTTGGCGACCGGCGGCTGCAA
>JAFAME010000182.1 GCA_019233695.1 Methylobacteriaceae bacterium | reverse complement strand
GTGAAGTCGTCGGATCGCCTGGCGCAAAGCCCGGCTTGCCTCATCGCCCCGTCGTTCGGTCCCGACCGGCGGCTGGAGCGCATCCTTGCCGCCCATGGTCACCTCAAATCGGCATCCAAACCCATCCTGGAGGTGAATCCCTCCCATGCCCTCGTCACGACACTTGCCGCGCGCTTCAAGTCGGATGCCGACAAAGGTCTCGTCGAGGACGCGGCCTGGCTCCTCTATGATGAGGCACGGCTGATGGATGGCGATGCGCCTGCCGATGCCGCCGCTTTCGCCGCGCGGCTCACGCGCGTGCTGACCAAGGCCGCAGGCTGACCAGCCGGCGGCGGCGGCCTTCACCTTGCCTGGCGGTGATATTCGGCATTTGGCCGCATATCGATGGCCGAGGCCATGCGATTCGACATGTTGAAGAAGGAAGCGACCGCGGCAATGTCCCAGATGTCGCGGTCGCTGAAGCCTGCATCCCGCAGGCCCTGCCGATCAGCTTCCTCAATGGTATGCGAGGAGCGCGTCACCTTCACGGCGAAATCGAGCATCGCGCGCTGGCGCGGGGCGAGCTCGGCCACGCGATAGTTCATGACCATCATCTCGCCGAGGACGGGATCGCCTGACAGCACCCGCACGGCGGCCCCATGCGCCGTCAGGCAATAGAAGCAGCGATTTTCGCTCGACACGGCGACCGCGATCATCTCCCGCTCCAGTTTCGAGAGACCGCAAGGCGCCAGCATGAGATCGTTATAGAAGGCGACGAAGGCTTCGAGCTTTGCCATGTCGTGGGCGTAGGCCGACAGCACATTTGGCACGAAGCCGATCTTCTCGACGCATTTGTCGAAATAGGCGGCCATCGAGGGGGAGAGCTGAGCCCGCGCCAGCCCCAGCGCCATGACGCCTTGCATGTCCTTGGGGGCGGATCGCGGCCGGGAATTTCTGCGTCTCTCGGCAGGTCGGGATGCTGATCGCCTGGGCATGCTCTTCCATTTATCGGCGCTTGGGCCGGTAACGTATCATCTCGTGTTCGGGCGGCGTATAAATGTCAAAACTTCGTGGCACGGGAGGAGGCCACAATGAACGAAACGACGAGCGCCGGACCCGCGTCGGCGGCAACCGATGTCCCGGCCGGATTTGCGAGCGCCCTCTTCGGGCGATCGGCGCCCGAAGACCTCGCGCAGTACACATCGGCAGGCTTGGCGAGGCTGGCGCAGGACGCATTCGCCCATCTCTCCGCCCCAAGGCCGCAGCGACGCCATCACATCCGAGTGTTCGACCCGGATGCATCCGCCGACGAGCGCCTGGCGGTGATCAGCGTCGTCGAGGTGGTCAACGACGACATGCCGTTCCTCCTCGATTCGACGCTCGGAGAGCTCGGCGCCCTCGATTTCGAGATCAAGCTCGTCGCCCATCCGATCTTCGGCGTCGAACGCGACGTCGACCGCCGGCTCGCCCGGCTTGACCTCACTCCGGCAAGCGGTTCGCGTGAAAGCCTCATCCATATTCATGTCGAGCGGCTCGCGGACGCGGCCGCTCGCGACCGGCTCATTGAGGCACTCGACCGGGTCTATGGCGAAGTCCGCGTGGCGGTCGAGGATTGGGCGGCGATGCGCGCCCGCATTGTCGAAGCGACGGCCGCCTACGAGGCCTCGCCCCCGCCGCTGCCAGCCGACGAGATTGCCGAAGCCGTCGAGTTCCTGCATTGGCTCGCCGCCGACAATTTCACCTTTCTCGGCATCCGCGAGTACCGCTTCGCGGACGCCGGTTCGACCGACCTCGACGCGGTCGGCGGCTCCGGCCTCGGCATCCTGCGCGACCCGAGCGTCAAGGTGCTTCGGCGAGGCAAGGAGCTCGTCACCGTCACCCCGGAGGTGCTTGAATTCCTGAACGAGCCGCACGCCCTGATCATCGCCAAGGCCAACGTCAAGTCGCGCGTCCACCGGCGCGTGCACATGGACTATATCGGCGTGAAGCTGTTTTCAGCCGCCGGCAAACTCGAGGGGGAATTGCGCCTCGTTGGCCTGTTCACGTCGAGCACCTACACCCGTTCTACCCAGACGATCCCCTATATCCGACACAAGATCGCGCGCGTTCTCGCAGCCTCCGGGCTCGATCCGCGAAGCCATTCGGGGAAGGTCCTTACTAACGTCCTGGAAACCTATCCACGCGACGAGCTGTTCCAGGTCGATATCGAAACGCTTGCCAAATTCGCCGGCGAAGTCGCCGCCCTCGATGAACGCCCGCGCCTGCGCGTGCTGCCGCGCGTCGACCGCTTCGACCGGTTCGTCTCGGTCCTGACCTACATCCCGCGCGACCGCTACGACACCTCGGTGCGGCTGCGCGTCGCCGATTATCTCGCCAGGATCTACAACGGCAGGGTCTCGGCATTCTATCCGTTCTATCCGGAGGGTCCGCTGGTGCGGACCCATTTCATCATCGGCCGGGACGAGGGCACAACGCCGCAGGTCTCGCGCGCCGAGCTCGAGACGGGCGTCGGCGACATCGTGCGGACCTGGTCCGACCGTCTCAAGGACGCCCTGCTCGACCTGAAAAGCGCGGGCTCGGCGCAGCTCGCGATCCGCTACGCGACGGCCTTTTCCCCGGGCTACGTGGATGCGTTCGGCACCGGCGACGCGCTCGCCGATATCGCGGTTGTCGAGCGCCTCTCATCCGACAAACCGCAAGCCGTCGTCGTCTACCGCGGCCTCGGCGAACCGGAAACGCGGGCCGGACTGAAGGTCTATTCGCATGGCCGCCCGATGCCGCTTTCCGAGCGCGTGCCGCTGCTGGAGCACATGGGCTTTCGCGTCATCAACGAGAGCACCTACGACATCAGGCCGGTCGACATGGGCGGCGAGGTCTGGTTGCACGACATGGCCCTCGAACGCGCCTCGGGAGGCGACATCGACACGGCAGGCCGCGGCCGGGCAATCGAGGAAGCCCTTGCGGCGATGTTCCGCGGCGAAGCCGAGAGCGACGGCTACAATGCCCTTGTGCTCGAGGCCGGACTCGCCTGGCGCGACGTCGCCATGCTGCGCGCGCTGTCGCGCTTCCTGCAGCAGACGCGTATCCGCTACTCGCAGGACTACATGTGGGCGACGCTCGTCAAGAACGCGGCGGTCGCGGCAAAGCTCGTCGAGCTCGTCTACGCGCGCTTTGATCCCGGACCGACAATTGGCAGCGAGGAGCGGGCCGGCCG
>JAFAME010000141.1 GCA_019233695.1 Methylobacteriaceae bacterium | reverse complement strand
GACTTGAGCCCGCCGGAGGGATTGACCGGCAGCTTGCCAGTCTTCTCGGCAAGGCCCTCCTTCGCGACGCGCGCGCCTTGGCCTTTCGGGGCCATCCCCATCGCTTCGTATTCGATGAGCTCGGCAATCGTGAAGCAATCATGCGTCTCGACGAACGAAAGATCGCCGAGATTCACGCCCGCGTCTTCCAGAGCTCGGGCCCAAGCGACCGCGCAGCCGTCGAAATCGAGAATGTCACGCTTGGACATGGGCAAAAAATCCTGCGCGTGCTGGCGGGCGCGAAAGGCGATCGCACGGGCCGTCGATCGGGCGGTATCAGCATCGGCGAGCACGATGGCCGCCGCGCCATCGGACACCGGCGAGCAGTCGGTGCGCTTCAGGGGACCTGCGACGTAAGGGTTCTTGTCGCTCTCGCGGCGGCAGAACTCGAAGCCGAGATCCTTGCGGATCTGGGCGTAAGGATTGCCGACGCCGTTTCTGTGGTTCTTGGCGGCAATCAGCGCGAGGGCATCGGACTGGTCGCCGTAGATCTGGAAATATTTCGCGGCGATCCGGCCGAAGACGCCCGCAAAGCCCGCCGGCGTCTCGCCGTCCTCCGGCAGATAGGAGGCCTTCAAGAGGTTCCTGGCGATTTCGGCGGCGGGCGTCTTCGTCATCTGCTCGGCCCCGACGACAAGCACGCGCTTGGCGCGTCCGGCCTCGATCGACATCAGGCCAGCATGGACGGCGGCGCTGCCCGTCGCGCAGGCGTTCTCGACGCGCGTCGCCGGCTTGAAACGGAACGCCTGGTCGGCCTGCAGCACCAGCGCCGCAGTAAAATCCTGCGGGCTGAACCCGGCATTGAAATGCCCGAGGACGATCTCGTCGATATCGGCAGCTTCGACCTCGGCATGCGCGAGCGCGTCGTTGGCAACGCGCACGATCAGGCTTTCGAGCGTCTCGGCATCATGCCTGCCGAAGGGCAGATGGGCCCAGCCGACGATGCAAGAGGTCATGATTCATCCTCGGCAGTTGGCTATCGGCGGTCGGCAGTAGGCCATGGCAGCCCTCCAGACATTGGCACTGCCGACTGCCTTAACCGCCCCCGAACCGCTTCTCGACGTAATCCTCGACGATCGCCTTGAACTCCGCCGCGATGGTCGGCCCCCGGAGCGTCATGGCCTTCTTGCCATCGATGAAGACGGGAGCTGCCGGCATCTCGCCGGTGCCGGGCAGCGAAATGCCGATGTCCGCGTGCTTCGATTCGCCTGGACCATTGACGATGCAGCCCATCACCGCAACGTTCAAAGCCTCGACGCCGAGATATTTCGCCTTCCACACCGGCATCGAATCCCGGATATGCGCCTGAATGTCGCGTGCGAGTTCCTGAAACACGGTCGACGTGGTGCGCCCGCATCCCGGGCAGGCGGCAACCAGCGGCACGAACGAGCGAAAGCCCATCGTCTGAAGCAGTTCCTGGGCGACCTTCACTTCGAGCGTTCGGTCGCCGCCAGGCTCGGGAGTGAGCGAAATGCGGATCGTGTCGCCGATGCCGTCCTGCAGCAGGATGCCCATGGCGGCCGAGGAGGCGACGATCCCCTTCGATCCCATGCCGGCCTCGGTCAGGCCGAGATGGAGGGCGTAGTCGGACCGTGCGGCGAGCATGCGATAGACGGCGATGAGATCCTGGACCGCCGAGACCTTCGCCGACAGTATGATGCGGTCGCGTGAAAGACCAAGCTCTTCGGCCCGTGCCGCCGACATCAAGGCCGAGCGCACCATCGCCTCGCGCGTGACGGCGCGCGCCTCGAGGGGCACGGCGGCGCGGGCATTCTCGTCCATCAGCGCGGTCAAGAGCTCCTGGTCCAACGAGCCCCAATTGGCCCCGATGCGCACGCATTTGCCGTTGCGGACCGCCGTCTCGACGATGGCGGCAAACTGGACGTCCTTCTTGTTCTTGAACCCGACATTGCCGGGGTTGATGCGATACTTGTCGAGGGCAAGCGCGCAGGCCGGGTGTTCGGCCAGGAGCTTGTGCCCGATGTAGTGGAAGTCGCCGATGAGAGGGACTGTCACGCCGCTGCGTCGCAAGCGGTCGCGGATATGCGGGACGGCGGCGGCCGCCTCGTCGCGATCGACCGTGATGCGCACCATTTCCGAGCCGGCGCGCGCCAGCGCCGCCACCTGCACCACGGTCGCCGCTACGTCGGCCGTGTCGGTATTCGTCATCGATTGCACGACAACCGGGTGATTGCCGCCGACGAACACGCTGCCGGGCCCCTCGCCGACCTTCACCGCTACGGTGGGCCGGCGCGACGAAGGCCCGGCAAGGCTCGCGACCGGACTAGGGGTCACCACGTTCATAAGCCCATCTCCATTCTGCCGTTCCCCGTCCGCCTCGTTCCCACGCAGGCGGAGCCGGAAGCAGCCTCAATCCCGCGCCCTCTCGCTCCCTGCCGGGGCCGGGATGAGCGGATCGACTACTTTCGCCCCGACCACGGGCTGGCTTCGCTCTTCGCAGGCGGATCAATTATGGCCTCAATATAGAGGGCTCCAGCCGACGAATCGACGCTTGGCCGCCTGGTTTCGTCATTTTTCTGCATTGCACGATAGGCTATCGAGTGCCCTCACCGGCCGGATCCGTGCCGCTGGCTTGCGAAAATCTGGAGACAAACATGACGCTGAAATCCCGCAATGCCATCGTCACCGGCTCGACCAGCGGTATCGGCCTTGCGATCGCGCGCGCCTTTGCTGCCAAGGGCGCCAATGTCGTCATCAACGGGCTCGGCGACGCCGATGCCATCGAGAAGGAGAGGGCGAGCATCGCCAAGGATTTCGGCGTCACCTCGCTCTACTCGCCGGCCAACATGATGAAGCCCGGCGAGATCGAAAACATGGTTCATGAGGCCGAGGCAAAGCTCGGTTCCGTGGACCTCCTCATCAACAATGCAGGCATCCAGTTCGTGTCGCCGATCGAGGACTTTCCGATCGACAAATGGGACGCGATCATCAGCATCAATCTGACCGCAGCATTCCACACCATCCGCGCCGCGTTTCCAGGGATGAAGAAGCGCAAATGGGGCCGGATCATCAACACCGCCTCGGCACATTCAAAGGTCGCCTCGCCCTACAAGGCGGCCTACGTGTCGGCAAAGCACGGGCTCGACGGGCTCACCAAGACGGCCGCCCTCGAAGGTGCGACTTTCGGCATCACCGTCAATTGCGTTTCACCGGGGTATGTCTGGACCCCGCTCGTCGAACATCAGATTCCCGACACGATGGCCGCACGCCACATGACCAAGGAAGAAGTCATCAGCAATGTTCTCCTTGCGGCGCAGCCCACGAAGCAGTTCGTCACGGTCGATCAGGTGGCAGCGCTCTGCGTGTTCCTGGCAAGCGACGCTGCGGCGCAAATCACTGGCGCCAACATTTCGATCGACGGCGGCTGGACGGCCGAGTGAACGCAA
>JAFAME010000135.1 GCA_019233695.1 Methylobacteriaceae bacterium | reverse complement strand
CGGAGATGCGCAGGCAGGCCGCACCCGGCCGTTCTGCGACCCACGCTCAGCGCGACGGGCGCTTATGCGGAGCGCAGAGTTCCGTGTCAACTCCAAAACTTCTCGTGTTCGAAGGTGGTGGGACTCGAACCTACGAAGGCCATAGCCGGCGGATTTACAGTCCGCCCCCTTTGCCGCTCGGGACACTCCTCCGGACAGGGGCTCGCCGGACATCTCTATCAGACAGGTTCGACCGCCGACGTCGGGGCCGATTGAGGGTGCGTGCGGTGCCAGTGCCGCGCGCTCAGAACCGCGGCGAGCCAAGCCGCCAGCGTACCATCTCGGATGGCGTCACGATGTGGACCGTCGTCGGCGAAATGCGCTCGGCTTCCGCCACCAGCTGCGGGCTGATCCCCATCGAGCCGGAATAGCGGCTCAGAGCATCGACCATGCTGTCGGGCGCAAAGATCGTGCGCATCGAGGAAATGCGGGCCGCCGGATCGCGTTCGAGCTCGTTGCGGAACATCCGATGAATGCCCACCTGGCTCTCCGGCGGAACCACGCGCTTCTTGCCACCCATCAGCGCATAGACGCAGGCCGACATGCACCGGGCCGCCGCGATGCCGCCTGCCTGGACGCCGTCTCCTGGAATGACGCGGGCCACGACCACTGCGGTGCCGAGCTTGCGCAGCATCCTGCCGAACCGCAGCGCGCCGACGACGTTGCCGCCAGGCGAATCCAGGAAAAGCACGTTGCGGGCCTGCGAGGCACCGACGTTCGAGCTCGCAAAGGCCAAAAATTGTTCAGGCGTCCGGTCGGTGATTTCGCCCTCGGCAGCGATGATCTCGACGCAGGACCGGCCGCAGAAGTTGGTGGTTCCGAGCGGCACCAGCCGGAACGCCATCTCGGCGGCCGCAGCCGCCTGCGGCGTTCCCAGGCAAAGGGCAATCAACAAAAAAAGGCCAATGACCGGCTTCGTCGTCATGCTTTCTCCCTGACAGGTTGGTGGGCGGTGACGGACTCGAACCGCCGACCCTCTCGGTGTAAACGAGATGCTCTACCAACTGAGCTAACCGCCCCTCGATGCCCCCGCTGCGCCGCGCCTAAGCCAAAACTTCTAAGGATGAGCGGGGAGCCGCGCAAGCGATCTCTTCCTTTACGGCAGGGGCCGGCCCCGGTCCGATTGACCTTGTTGCATGAGCCGATAATTTGGCCGCCCGGGGCTTGAGAAACTCATATTGTCGGAGCGGCCCGGTGGAACTTGAGCGACCGCCCAGGCCTTCCATGCGGCGCAGCGCGAAGCAGCGAGCCCATCTGACCGGTGTCCGGCGAAGTGCCGCGGCGCGCCCCGAGCCGCCCCGCTTCTTTGGAGCTGATTGACTGTGGCCGTCGAGGGTATTCAAGCCGCGAGCAGGCTCGGCAGGCTCGCAGCTTGGATCGAGAATGCGCCGAGCCAGGCGCTCGCCACTTTTCTTGCACTTCACGTGGCGCTCTGGGCCCTGATTCCTGCCTTGCTCCAACCCAACCTTCCCCTCGACGTCGTCGAGCAACTGGCCTGGGGACGAGAATGGCAATGGGCCTATTTCAAGCATCCACCCCTGCCGGCGTGGACCGTGGAAATTGTGGCCCTGCTCACACACGGCTGGGACCGCGCCTTGTTCTTCGTCGGACCTCTGGCGAGCGCCCTCGCACTTTATCTCATCTGGCGGCTCGCGACCGACATAGTCGGTCAACGCCTCGCATTGGTGGCTGTGCTTGTCCAGGAGGGGGTCCTCTATTTCACGTTCTTCACTCCCGAATTCAACCACAACGTCATCCAGGTCCCGCTCTGGGCGCTGATCGGGTGGACGGCTCGCCGATCGCTCATTTTCGGGCGGATCCGGGACTGGATCATTCTCGGACTCGCGGCCGGTCTCGGAATGCTCGGCAAATATTCCACGGGCCTGCTGCTCTTGGCGCTCGCGCTCTTCGTCCTTGCCGAGCCGGGAGCAAGGCGCTGCCTCAAAACGCCGGGCCCCTGGCTCGCCCTTGCCGCGATGCTCCTGCTGCTCGCGCCCCATATCGTCGTCCTGGGTACGGTCCACTATGGCCCGCTCGATTTTCCTTTCGAGCGGGGGACGTGGGCCGCGCATTGGCCGGATCACATTGTCTTTCCGCTGCAATTTGCGGGCGCGCAGGTCCTCAATCTGCTGCCGGCGCTCCTGCTCTTGGGGGTGCTGCTGACGAGCGGGCAGCCGGATGCCAAGGAGGTCCCGCGCATTTCCGCCTTCGACCGGCATCTGGCCGCCCTCCTGTGCTTCGGGCCATTCTTGATCAGCGTTGCGGCCTCCGCTTTCCTGGGGTTGAGGTTCAAGGATATGTGGGGCGCGCCCTTCTGGGACTACGTCGGCCTCTTTGCTGTCGTATGTCTCGGCCGCGAGGCGCCGCGCCCTTCCGAGAGGTTCCTCGGGCTCTGGGCCGCCATCTTTCTGCTTGGTCCGATCGCGTATGCCGCCCAATTCCCAGGACAGGCTTTGCTTGACGCAAAGCCACTGCGCGGCCAGTTCCCGGGGGCAGAGTTGGCTGCGGCGGTCGAGGCCGGCTGGCACCGGTCACAGGGCGGGAGGCCGCTTCGCTACGTTGCCGGCGACGTGTGGTATGCCGGCAATATCGCCTTTGCGCTCTGGCCCGAACGACCCTCGGTCCTGATCGACGGCGACAGGTCCAAGAGTCCTTGGGTCAACGAATCCGATCTCGCCTGTCACGGCCTCGTGCTGGTCTGGCAGGGTGCCGGCGAACGGGACGCGCTGCTGTCGCGCTTTCCCGAGGCGCAACAACAGCGTGACATTCAACTGTCCTACCGGACGTGGAACTCGCAACCCTCGGTTCGCCTGGGCTGGGCCATCGTCCCGCCGACCGCGACCTGCGACGTCGCGGGCTCGTAGGGAGCCGGTCCCGGCGCCGGATCCCGGACAGTCGCCGGGCTGCTTCCGGGAGCCAGGTTCAGTTCAGTGCGCGATCACGCTGGAGCCGCCGTCTTCGTCACCGCCGAGCTGCGCGGCGGGCGTTGCCACTTCGACGGAATCCTGATCCCAGGCAATGGGCGTCGGGTGGCGCACCAGAGCATGCGGCAGGACTTCCTCCATGCGCGACACAGGGATGATCTCGAGCCGGTTCTTCACTGACGCTGGAATCTCGGCAAGGTCCTTGGCATTTTCCTCCGGGATGAGAACCTTCTTGAGGCCGCCTCGCAGCGCCGCCAAGAGCTTCTCCTTGAGACCGCCGATCGGCAGCACGCGTCCGCGCAGGGTGATCTCGCCGGTCATGGCAAGGTCCCGGCGCACCGGAATGCCCGACATCACCGAAACGATCGCGGTCGCCATCGCAACGCCCGCCGACGGACCGTCCTTCGGGGTCGCCCCTTCCGGCACGTGGACGTGAATGTCGCGCTTGTCGAACAACGGCGGCTTGACCCCGAAGTCAACGGCACGCGAGCGCACGTAGGAAGCGGCGGCAGAGATCGATTCCTTCATCACGTCGCGCAGGTTGCCGGTGACCGTCATCTTGCCCTTCCCTGGCATCATCACGCCTTCGATGGTCAAGAGCTCGCCGCCAACCTCGGTCCAGGCAAGGCCGGTCACCACGCCGACCTGATCTTCGCTTTCCACCTCGCCGAAACGGAACTTCGGTACGCCCAGATAGTCGCCAAGGTTTCCGGCGGTGACCGCGATCGTCGGTTTCTTCGAGATCAGGATCTCCTTCACCGCCTTGCGGTTGAGATTGGAGATCTCACGCTCGAGGTTGCGCACGCCCGCCTCGCGCGTGTAGCGACGGATCATCATCAGCAGCGCGTCGTCGTCGATCGACCATTCCTTGGCGTTGAGGCCGTGCTTGGCGATCGCGTGCGGGATGAGATGCTTGCGCGCGATCTCGACTTTCTCGTCCTCGGTGTAGCCGGCGATGCGGATGATCTCCATGCGGTCCATCAGGGCCGGCGGGATGTTGAGCGTGTTCGCCGTGGTGATGAACATCACGCTGGAGAGATCGTAGTCGACCTCGAGGTAGTGGTCGTTGAACGTGTGGTTCTGCTCCGGATCGAGCACCTCGAGCAGCGCCGACGACGGGTCGCCGCGGAAGTCGGTGCCCATCTTGTCGACCTCGTCG